>DAOUGK010000271.1:0-16640 GCA_034429055.1 Anaerolineae bacterium
CCTTCTCGAGCTCGGCGGTCAGGCCGGTGACGTTGCCGCCGGTGACCATCAGGCAACGCGACAGCGCGCTCATGCGCAGGCCTTCGGGCTGGCGCTCGAGCTGTGCCAGGTAGTCAAGGAGGAACACCGCGTATCCGGGGCGCTGCAACATGCGGCCCACGTCGCCCAGCAGCGGCTTCTCACTGCGGCGCGGCGGCGGGTCGACGACCTGTAGCTGCTTCACATACCACACGCTGACCAGGGAGGCCGCAAAACCGATCAGGAAGATGACCTGGTAGTTCAGCGGGAAAGCCAGCCACTGCAGGATGCGGCCGGCAGCGAGGGTGCTCAACGTGCTGGTGATGCCAAGCCCGGCCATGCGCCAGCCGACGATCTGGGTGGTGCGCCGCGGGGGCAGCATGTCGGCCATCATCGCCAGGAAGCTGGTGTTCGCCACAGCCAGCGGGAAGGCCTGCAGGATGACCAGCAGGACGGTGATCTCAGCTCGCCCGCGCGTGATGAAGAAGGGCAGCAGCGCAATGGCAAGATAGAGCAGGCGGTGCGTGAGGAGGCTGTTGATAACCCAGCGCAGCCGATGGCCGCTGGCGGCCATCAGCCGGCCAGCGGGCAGTTGCCAGAGGATGCTGACGAGCGCCGCGCCGTACGTCACCGCGCCGAGGAGCAGGCTGGACGCGCCCAGGCGGACGACATACACCTGGATCAGGTTCATGGTCGTCCCGATCAGGATGCCGTACCAGGTGATTTCCGCGACGAGGCGCCGGATGTTGGCTTCGGTCACATCAGGCGGGGTCGAGGCCGCTGCCCGCGGACGCCGGAAAGCCAGGCTGCGCAACACTAGGCCCGCTCGACCAGTTCGATGAGGACGCCGTGTGCGCCCTTCGGGTGGATGAACGCGATGCGGCCATACGCGCCCTGCTTGGGCGTCTCGTCGATGAGCTGCGCGCCCTTCGCCTTCAGGTCGGCCAACGTCGCCTCGATGTCATCCACCTCCAGGCAGACATGGTGCAGGCCCTCGCCGCGCTTGGCGAGATAGCGGCCGATGCCCGACTCCGCGCTGAGCGGCTCCAGCAGTTCGATTTCGCTGTCGCCGGTGGGCAGGAAGGCCATCTTGACATCCTGCTCCGGCATCTCGCGCACGTCCGTGACGGTCATGCCCAGCGCGTCGCGGTACACGCCGAGCGCGCGGTCCAGGTTCTCGACGACGATGGCGATATGGTCGATCTTCTTGATGCTCATGGTTCCTCGATGTGTCTGTTGGTGTGGCCGTTTGCCTATGAAGAAGCCACAGAGATCACAGAGCGCTCAGAGCTTTGCTGAGCGTCAAAGTTGGACAGGCGCTTGACGCCTTCGATGAGCCGTGGCCTGCCAAAGTTAATCAGGAGACCCCGCTGCAGGCCGGTCGCCTTCAGGTAGGACATCACCTGTGCAACCGCGATATCCGGGAGATTGGCGACCGACTTTAGTTCGACCACCACTTCACCGGCAACGAGCATATCAAGTCGCTGTCCCCGGATAGCGTGTCCCTTATAAAAGACGTTCACCTCTACCTGCCGTTGCACCTGCAGGCCCCGCATCTGCAACTCCAACGTGAGCGCCTCTTCATAGATGGATTCCAGCAGGCCGGGACCCAGGCAACGATGAACTTCGATCGCGGCTCCGATGATGGCATCAGTCAGCGCGTCCGGCATTGTGGCCTCCGGCTGATCAACCCGCACAGGGTGCAAAGCTCGGTAAGGTCAATCATGGCGACTGTTGAGCACGCACACGGTCCGTGCAACCTCACAAAAAACTCAGTGTCCTCTGTGATCTCTGTGGCAAATCTATGGCCGATACTCGCCAAACACGCCGCGCAGGGTGTTGCAGATTTCGCCCAACGTCGCGTACGCGCTGACCGCCTCCACGAACAGCGGCATGAGCGGCGAGGACGGGTCCTGTGCAGCCGCCCGGATCCGGGCCAGCACGTCGTCTACGGCGGCCTGGTCGCGGCCCGCGCGCACCTGCTGCAGCCGCGCAATCTGCTCCGCCTGCACCGCGGCATCGATCTTGAGCAGGTCCGACGGCAGCATGTCGTGGCTGCGCTGGAACTTGTTCACGCCGACCACGACCTGCTGGCCGTCCTCGACCGCGCGCAGCGCAGCATACGCGGCATCCTGGATTTCACCCTGGATGTAGCCCGCCTCGATGGCCTTGCGCGCGCCGCCCATCGCATCGATGCGCTCGATGTACTGCAACGCGCGGCGCTCCAGCTCATCCGTCAGGGCTTCGACATAGTACGAGCCGGCCAGCGGGTCCACCGTGTCCGCAACGCCGGATTCGTACGCGATGACCTGCTGCGTGCGCAGCGCCACCTCGACTGCACCCTCGCTCGGCAGGGCCAGCGCCTCATCGCGCGAGTTCGTGTGCAGGCTCTGCGTGCCCCCCAGCACCGCAGCCAGCGCCTGGAGCGTGACGCGCACGACGTTGTTCTCCGGCTGCTGCGCAGTCAGCGTGGAGCCGGCAGTCTGGGTGTGGAAGCGCAACTGCCAGCTCTTCGGGTCCTGCGCGGCAAACCGCTCGCGCATGATGTGTGCCCAGATGCGCCGCGCCGCGCGGAACTTGGCGACCTCTTCCAGGAAATTGTTGTGCGCATTGAAAAAGAAGGCCAGCTGCGGCCCGAAGTCATCCACCTGCAGCCCGGCCTCCAGCGCGGCTTTGACGTACTCGATGGCATTCGCCAGGGTGAAGGCGATTTCCTGTGCAGCCGTCGCGCCCGCCTCGCGGATGTGGTAGCCGGAGATGCTGATGGTGTTCCAGTGGGGCACGTGCGTCCCGCAGTAGGCGAACAGGTCGGTTATCAGCCGCATGGACGGCGCGGGCGGGAAGATGTAGGTGCCGCGCGCGATGTAGTCCTTGAGGATGTCGTTCTGCACGGTCCCGCGCAGCGCAGCCTCGGCCACGCCCTGCTTGCGGGCGACGGCAATGACCATCGCCAACAGGATGCTCGCCGGCGCGTTGATGGTCATGCTGATGGAGACCTTGTCCAGCGGAATCTGGTCCAGCAGCGTCTCCATATCGGCCAGCGACGAGATCGCCACGCCGACCTTGCCCACTTCGCCCAGCGCGAGCGGGTCATCCGCGTCATAGCCGATCTGCGTGGGCAGATCGAATGCGACGCTGAGGCCGGTCTGCCCCTGCGCCAGGAGGTAGCGATAACGCTGGTTGCTTTCGGCGGCGGTGCCGAACCCGGCGTACTGGCGCATGGTCCAGAACCGGCCGCGATACATCGTCGGCTGCACCCCGCGCGTATACGGATATTCGCCGGGCAGCCCCAGCTTCTCCTGGTATTCGGCATCGACTGCCGGACAGGCCGCCGCGTCTGCGTCGGGCGTGTAGACCCGCTCAACTGGAATGCCGGAGGAAGTCTCGAAGCGCGGCGCGCGTTCCGGCGCGCGTGCCAGAACTTTTGCGACGGTCTTCTGCTCCCAGGCGGCTTTACGTTCTGCCAGCGTACTCATGGATGCTCCTCTATCCAGACCTCGCAGGTTTGATAAACCTGCGAGGTCCTATCTAGCACACTTCCACTGTCTCGTCGGACACGGCCGGGGCCTTGTACTTGCGCTCGAACAGCTCAGGGTCATAGGGCGCACGGCGGTTGGGGCAGCCCTCGCGCGGGCAGAGCTGGCACGAGGCGAAGGTCTCTTCCGTCGGATACAGGATGCCGGAAACCGACTTGGTCGGCACCATCAGCAGGCTGGGCGTGAGCTCGACGCCGATCTCGCCGGTCACGTCACCGACCAGCGCGAGCAGGGGCCGCTGCTGGCTGATGGGCCAGTCACCGAGCGAACCGGGGTTCATGCCCGCCATCTGCGGCACGCTGTAAGCCTCGCGCAAGTGGGCCTGGAACGCGGCGATCGCGCTGCCCAGCACGGCCTGGTTGATCGCATCGGCGTAGTAGCGGGCCAGCATGTCCTCCTGCCCCTCCGCCCAGGCCTCCAGCTCGCGGCCCGATGTGCAGAAATAGGCGAAGACGCGCTGCAGCGAATCCAGGTTCACGCGCAGTACGCGGCTGGTGAAGCGGATGCCGCTGATGACGACGGCGTCCGGCTCCTTCGCGTCGATGTAGCCGATCCGGTACATGGCTTTGGGCCGGGCGATGGTTTGGGCCTCCGCGATGAGGTCCAGCACCTCGGTCTCAGCACGCGTGCCCGGCTTGATGCGCATCCGCGCCAGCACCGCGGCCGCGTCGATCCGAAACGGTAATGGATTCAGGACGATGGAGTCCACTTAGGCACCTCAGAATTGTAAATGACCGGCACAGCGCGTGCCGGTCAAGGTCAGAATAGCCCAGGACGCTTCGCGCGTCCATGATATGTGTCAGGCTAGGTTTTCATCCTTCGACTCATGGCACTTCGTCAGCCGGGTTGAGTCGTACACCCGCTCAGGATGCTCCACGCGAGACTCCGTGCGCATCCTGAGCGGATGGGCGCTGCGACGCGGCGCACGTAGTCGAAGGATGCGCGCTGGTCAATCGGCCGGCTTGGTCCGGAACACGATGTCCCACATTGGCGAGCTGACCCCGAAACGCTGCTCCGGCGTCTTGAAGTGGTGCATCATGTGGTAGCGCTTCAGATACTTCATTGCGCCGCTCCGAATCGGCCAGTGATGCGTGGCATAGTGGATCAGGTCATAGGCCAGGTAGCCCAGGGCGAACGCGCCGAATACGGGTGCGACCCAGTGACCCGCCTTGAACAGCACCGCAAAGACCACGTAGAACAATCCGTAGAACAGCGCGGCCATCGGGATGCTGACCACCGGCGGCATGACCAACCGGGTCTTGAGCTGCGGCTGGACGTGATGAACGCCGTGGAACATGAACCAAAAGTTCGCCAATCGCTCCGACTTCGGGTCGAAGTGAAACATGAAACGGTGGAGCAGATACTCGGTCAGCGTCCACAGCAAGAGGCCGAGCAGCGCCCCGGCGGGAATGTGCGCCCACGACTGGCCCGGTTCCAACGTCAGGATGGCGCGGGCGAAGAAGAAAACGATCACCGGTGTCCAGATGATCGTGACGGCCAACGGCGTGATGTGCGTAAAGAACTCCAGGAAGTCCGACTTGAACAACCGGATCGGGACATCGCTGTGATTGATGTTGAGCGTGTTTGCAGTTTTTGCCATACTGCCTCCTGATGCTGCTGGCTGCTTGTGAATGATGGTTCGAATTACTTCAGCGTCATCAACACCTGGCCCTGCTTCACCTGCGCGCCAGGGTCGATGCGCACTTCGTGTATTATACCCCCACGCGGCGCACGCAGCTCATTCTCCATCTTCATCGCTTCGAGAATCACCAGCGTCTCGCCTTCGCTGACCTCTTGACCCGCGCTGACGGCCACCTTGACCACCAGACCCGGGATCGGCGCCTTGATGGGCAGCTCGCCCTCCGGCGCGCGCAGGCTGCGGTCGGCCAGCGCCAGCCGCCGCGAACGTTCGTCCTGCACCTTAACGAGATAGCGCAGGCCCGACACCATGACGCCGTAGGTGTTGCGCGGGTCCTGTTCGGGGTCCAGCACAATCTCGTAAGAAGCATTGTCGATCAGCAGCGAGTAGAGATGCTGGCCGCCGACCAGGCGCATGTTCGCCGTCATCTCCTGCCCGTCCACGGTGATGCGGCCCTGGTGGTCGATGTCGATCTCGTAGGTCTGGTCGTTCACAGTCGTATAGTATTTCATAGGTTACTCCGGGTTTGTAGACGGCGCTGCAGCGCCTACTACAAACGGGATATGTGTCCTTAGCTCCCGCTGCGCATGCGCTCGGTGCGCGGGCGGGTGGAGAGCTTCCAGAAGGATTGGCGCATGCCGCTGTCGTCGCACGGGATGCGCGAGGACAGGATGACCGCCTGCTGTTCCTTCTCATGCTCCACCAGCGCAGCGGCAATCGCCGCAACCTGCGCCAGGCTGCGGCTGGGTGCAGCGGCCATCTTGAAGCCGTCCGGTCCATCCACGAAGCTCGTGTCGAACTGCCCGCCCTGAAAGCGCGTGCTATCCATCACCCGCTGGTGGAAGGGAATGGTGGTATGAATGCCCCCGATGCGGTACTCGTCCAGCGCGCGGCGCATTCGCAGGATGGCCTCGGGGCGTGTCTCGCCCCAGACGACGAGCTTCGCCAGCAGCGGGTCGTAGTAAAGGCTGACCTCCCAGCCCGCGTAGATGCCGCTCTCCAGCCGCACGCCCGGCCCCGTCGGTTCCAGCAGGCTCGTAATCTTGCCCGCTTCCGGCAGGAAGTTGTTGTACGGGTTCTCCGCGCTGATGCGGCATTCGATAGCCGCACCTTTGAACGAGATGTCGTCCTGCGTCCAGCGGAGCCGCCGGCCCGCGGCCAGCGCAAGCTGCTCCTTGACGATGTCCACGCCCGTCACCAGCTCCGTGACAGGATGCTCGACTTGCAACCGGGTGTTCATTTCGAGGAAGTAGAAGCTGCCCGCGCGGTCCAGCAGGAACTCGACCGTCCCGGCATTGCTGTAGCCCACCGCCTGCGCCGCGCGGACGGCAATCTCGCCCATCTGCGTGCGCAGCTCCGGTGTGACCGCGACCGATGGCGCCTCTTCGATGAGCTTCTGGTGGCGGCGCTGGATGGAGCACTCGCGCTCGCCCAGGTGGATGCAGTTGCCGAAGCTGTCTGCGAGCACCTGGATTTCGATGTGCCGCGCGCGGGTGATGAGCTTTTCCAGGTACACATTATCATCCCCGAACGCGCTTTTGGCCTCGCGGCGGGCCGCAGCCAGCGCGCGGGGGAGCTCGGACGGCTCCATGACCGTGCGCATGCCCTTGCCGCCCCCACCGGCCGCGGCCTTGACCAGGACAGGATAGCCCAGGTCCTTCGCGGCCGCGATGGCCTCGGCATCGCTCAGGCCGGTACAGGGGTCGCAGCCGGGCGCTGAATCGCTGCCCGGCACGACGGGCACCCCGGCCGCGATCATCGTGCGGCGGGCCTGCACCTTGTCGCCCATCGCCCGAATGGCTGCGGGCGGCGGACCGACCCAGGCCAGCCCGGCGTCCTGCACCGCAGCCGCGAACTCCTCGTTCTCAGAGAGGAAGCCGTAGCCCGGGTGGACGGCCTCCGCGCCGGAGGCCAGCGCGGCCTCGATGACCGCAGGGATGTTGAGATAGCTCTCGCGCGCGGGTGGCGGGCCGATGCGATAGGCCTGGTCTGCATAGCGCACGTGGAGTGCGGCACGATCTGCATCCGAATAAACGGCGACCGTCCGCTGCCCCCGCTCCTGGCAGGCCCGGATGACCCGAACGGCAATCTCGCCGCGATTAGCGATTAAGACTTTTCGGAACATGACCTTACCTTGCCTCAAGGCGAAAGAATCGACTCGCTAACGAGTAATCAGTAACGAGTAAGGATGTTATGGGAGAGCCCCGATGTCTGCTGATATGGAAGCCTCAATCTCATAGACCGGTCCATCCTCTCGGATTGTGCCGGATTCACGCTGTTGCGGAACCATCGTCACCAGCAGGCGAATGGTCTGGTCGAGCAGCCCTACCCGGTGCTGCATGGCTTCGGCGTCCAGGACATGCCTCGCCTGGTAGTACCAGTGGCGGCTTTCGCGGGCAGAGCCAAGCGCATATTCGTAGAAGCGCGCCCGCTCTTTGCCCGTACTGCGCCCGTAGCCTTCCGCCAGGTTCGCACCAATCGAGCCGATTGCCCGATACAATTGATCGGCAATCGCAGATGTGCGTTTATCGCCCATCATGCGGGTGATATCGACCCACGCCAGATCGGCCAGGAGTGTCGCCAGACGATACGCAGTCATTCGCCACAGGGGATCGAGCCTCAACGACTCCGGCACACTCTGCTCCCACTCCGCGTACTTCACGCCCATACCCTCCATCGAACTTACTCGTTACTCCTTACTCGTTACAAAGGTATATTCCCGTGTTTCTTCGGCGGGTTGGTATCCCGTTTGTTCTGCAGCATTTCGAGCGCGTTGATCAGCCGGAGGCGCGTCTCGCGCGGCTCGATCACCGCATCGAGATAGCCGCGCGCGGCGGCTACATACGGGTTGGCAAATTTCTGCCGGTAATCGGCCACGAGTTGGGCGCGCGTTTCCTCAGGGTTGGCCGCCGCCTGAATCTCGCGACGGAAGATGATATTGACCGCGCCCTCCGGCCCCATGACGGCCAGCTCGCCCGTCGGCCAGGCCAGGTTGATGTCCCCGCGCATGTGCTTGGAGCTCATGACGCAGTAGGCCCCGCCGTAGGCCTTGCGCACGACCACGGTCAGCTTGGGCACGGTGGCCTCCGCATACGCGTAGATGAGCTTCGCGCCGTGACGGATGATGCCGCCGTGCTCCTGCACCGTGCCGGGCAAAAAACCGGGCACATCCACCAACGTGACGATCGGGATGTTGAACGCATCGCAGAAGCGCACGAAGCGCGCGGCCTTCACGCTGGCATCGATGTCCAGAACGCCGGCCAATACTGCCGGCTGGTTGGCAACGATGCCGATGCTGCGGCCATCCAGCCGCGCATAACCGATGACGATGTTGGCGGCGTAGTTCTGCATGATTTCCAGGAATTCGCCGTTGTCCACGACCCGCGTGATGATGTCACGGATGTCGTAGGGCTTGTTCGGCTCTTCAGGGATGACCCGCTCCAGTTCCTCGTCGGTGCGCAGCGGGTCATCCTCCGTGCGCTCGAAGGGCGGGTCTTCCATGTTGTTGCTCGGCAGATAGCTCAGGAGCCGCTGCACCAGAAAGACCGCGTCCTCCTCGCCCTCTGCCGCGAAGTGCGCCACGCCGCTCGTAGACGCGTGGGTCAGCGCGCCGCCGAGGTCCTCGAACGACACCTGCTCGTGCGTGACCGTCTTGACCACGTCCGGCCCGGTCACAAACATATAGCTCGTGTCCTTGACCATAATGATGAAGTCGGTGATCGCGGGCGAGTAGACTGCGCCGCCCGCGCACGGCCCCAGGATGATGCTGATTTGCGGCACGACGCCGGATGCCTGCGTGTTGCGCAGGAAGATGTCGGCATAGCCGCCCAGGCTCATCACGCCTTCCTGGATGCGCGCGCCGCCGGAGTCGTTCAGCCCGATGATCGGCGCGCCGTTCTTCATGGCGAGCTCCATGACCTTGCAGATCTTCTCGGCCTGCGCCTCGCCCAGGGAGCCGCCCAACACGGTGAAATCCTGGGAGAAGACATAGACCAGGCGGCGGTCGATCGTGCCGTACCCCGTCACGACGCCATCACCGAGATACTGCTGCTCGGCCATGCTGAAGTCCGTGGACCGGTGGGTCACGAAGCGATCCAGTTCCGTGAAGCTGCCCTTGTCCAGCAGCAGCTCGACGCGCTCGCGCGCGGTGAGCTTGCCCTTGCTATGCTGCTGCTTGATGCGTTCTTCGCCTCCGCCCAGGCCGGAGCGGTATTTCATCTCGCGCAGGCGGTCGATCCCGTCTTGATGCGACATGCTTACTCCCGAATCATAATATCGTTGGGCGGGCACAAGGCCCGCCCCTACAGTGGCCGCCTTCGTTGCGGCCGCCCCAACACGAACCCCACGAGCGTAACGATAATCCCCGCAACCAGTGCGCCGCCGACGAGCAGCACGCCCGCATCGAACCAAAACCGGTCGGGGAAGAGCCGGATGAGCGAGTCGCTCCAGTCGAAGGTCCAGGTGCCGGGGGGGAAGAAGACATCGTGGAACATAACGAAGAAGGTGTTCCACGCCAGAAGCACAAACAGGATCAGCAGGACCAACAGGCCGGTCGTCAGCAGCCCGCCGCCGAACAGCGCGGCATAGCCCTCGGCCTGCGTCTCGCGCCGCGCCAGCAGCACGATGAGGCTGGCCGCGAGGACCAATCCTGCACCCAGCAATACGCGCCACATGATATCGGTCAGCCGCTTGACATCGATCATGTGCCGGATCTCGTCGGTCGTGAAGAGCAGCCGGTTCGTCCCCGGAATGCGTAGCTCCTGCAGCATGGTGATGGCGACATCCGCCGGGTCGGGATGGTTGAGATAATTGATGTTGACGAGCGCCAGCTCCAGCCGCTCCTCGGCGGTAAAGCCGTAGCGGTCCGGCGGGAAGTCCGGCTTGGCATACTCGAAGCGCGGATACCAGGTATTGACCATGACCCGCGCGGCCAGCAGGATGATGACCACGGGCATCAGCAGGACGATGAGCCAGCGCAGGAAGGTGATGAGCGCGTTTTTCAAATGATGAACTCCTTGAATCTGACGAGTAATGAGTAACGAGTAATCAGTAATAGCGAATTACCTTCTATCCCTCACTCGTCACTTATTACTCGTTACTCCTTACTCATTACTCATTCCTAATTCGTCTCACAACCACCGGTCGAACCAATCCAGCGTCCGCCGAACGTATTCCTCGGGTATGACTTCGAACGCTTCAAGGTGGTCGGCGCCGGGCACAACCCACAGTTCGCTGCGCTCCGGTTGCTGCGGATCCTGGATGAGCGCATAAGCCTGCTCGCTCTGCCAGACTGGCACCGTCCGGTCGGCCTGGCCGTGGATGAGCTGCACCGGCATCCACACATGCGCGTCGGCCAGCAGCCGCGGCAGTTCCCGGTTGCCAAGCTGACGCATGACCGGCTGGACTGCCAGGTACAGGGGACGCTGCAACACGCCGGAATAGAGGCCCTCGCTGTGGATGGGCGGGCTGTCCAGCACCATCGCGTCAAAACCGCCGCCGGCTGGCCGCGCGGCCAGCGCCAGGCCCAACGCGGCGCCGAACGAGTGACCCCACAGCCCCACCCAAAGCTGATCGTGCGTATCGCGCAGCCACTTGGCCCAGCCCCACAGGTCTGCGACGGGCTTGACGCCGGTCACATCCCACACGCCGCCGGAACGACCGTGCCCGCGCGCGTCGACCAACAGAAAGTTGAACCCCCGTGCCAGCCCGGCGCGCACCAGCGGCCAGGCAAACAGCGGCTCCCGGTCCTCCGTGCCGAACAACCTGAGATTGGGCAGTTGGATGTCCGGCGCCGTCATACCGAGGGCATGAATGCCGGGCAGGTTGACCGGCTTGCGCTCATAAAGCGCCTTGCGGGCCAGGATGACGCCGGCGCTGCCGTTGAACCCATGATGATGGATGATGGTCCGGTCATGGGACCGGCCAGTTGGGCCGGCTGCGCCAGGGAGCCAGACCGCATGTAACAGCGCGCCGTCCGGCGCGGTCAGGCTCACATCCTGCCCGCGTTCTGCCAGGTCCGGCGGCAGGTCAGCGACAACGCGCTGCGGATGGGTGAAATAGTAGTTTGCCCCGCCCGCAATCAGGACCGTGCTGACCGCCTGCACCAGCAGGCCGCGCGAGAGTAAGAGACTGATGCCCATGATAATCCCTATGCATAACCGCCAATCGACCATTCAGTCGCGGCGGAACGCAACTTTGCGCACGATAGCTACGCGACCTGCACCAGGATTTTGCCGAACGCGGCCCCGTCCAGCATCCGCCGGAGTGCGGCGGGGTAGTCTGCCAGCGGATAGATCGAGTCGACGACGGGCGTCAATCTGCCCGCCCAGACCTGCGCCATGACCTGCTCGAAGTCAGCCTGCGCGCCCATTGTGCTGCCGATGATGCTCAGGTGTTTACCGAACAGCAGGCTGACCGGAATTGCGGCCTCATAGCCGGTCGTGCCGCCGACGGTCAGCAGCCGGCCGCCCTTCGCCAGCGCACGCAGGCTGGAGCCCCAGGTGGCGGGACCGACATTGTCCACGACCACATCCACCCCGCGCTTGCCTGTCGCGGCCCAGACCGCGCGGCTCCAGTTCGGCTCCGTCTGCCGGTCCACAGTCCACTCTGCGCCCAGCTCACGAGCTTTGGCCGCCTTCTCTGCATTGGCCGCGACCACGTAGACCCGCGCGCCGGCCAGCCGGGCAATCTGGATTGCCATGCTGTTCACACCGCCGCCCGCGCCCACCACGAGCACCGTCTCCCCCGCGCGCAGCTTGCCCGCGCGGATCAGCATGTGCCAGGCCGTCACCCCGACGAGGGGCACAGCCGCCGCAGCGTCATCACCATAGCCATCAGGGATCGCAACGAGGTTGCGTGCAGGCACGCGCACGAACTCTGCATAGGCCCCTGCGCTATGCTCGCCCAGGATGGCAAAGGTGTCGCAGCGGTTGTGGCGGCCCGCGGTGCACTGTAGGCAGTGGCCGCACCAGAGGGTCGGGTTGGCAACCACGCGCTGGCTCACGCGCCAGCCTGTTACGCCTGCGCCGAGCACGGCGACTGTGCCGCTGAAGTCGGAGCCGAGGATATGCGGGAACGCCAGGTCCAGCCCCTTCCAGCCGGTTCGCACGAAGTCATCCAGCCGGTTCAGCGTGGCGTAACGCACCTGCACCAGCACCTCGTCTGCCGCGGGCTGCGGGACGGGGATATCTTCGCGGTATTCCAGCACCTCCGGCCCGCCGTGGCGATAAAAGACAACGGCACGCATGGCAATCCTCCCATATCAGGCTGCGGCAAGCGCGAACTCACGCAAAGCCACAAAGAATCTCAGCTCCTGGCGTCCTTTGCGTCTTTGCGTGAGACTCCACACACCGTGTATTGCTCAGGATAGCCCGGCAAGCAGATCTCCGCAGCCGGGCGGCGGCTGCCAGCCATCCGCGGCCCAGCCCAGCAGATAATGCTCGGCGACGATGCTGCCCTCCGGTAGAGATAGAATCTGCGCGGTATCCGCACTCTGCGAACGGTGACAGGCCAGCGCGACCCGTTTGACCTGTTCGAAGGCGCTGATGTCCACCGTCACCTCGACGGCGTCGGGCGAGACGCACGCGAACTTCGCGCCCTCCGGATTCGCCATCTCCTGGCAGGTGACGACCTGGTAGAACAGCCGCCGCACGCCCAGGTGATCGGGCGCGGCCCGGATGGCATCCACCACCGCGCGATGCACCGCGATGTGGTCCGGGTGATACGTGACGCCATGCTCGTCGAAGGTGACGAGGACCTCAGGCCGCAGCGCACCGATCAGCCCGCCGAGCTGCGCGGTCAGCGCCGGCAGGTTCCATGCAGCCGCTCCGCCGTCCGGATAGTCCAGCAGGTACAGTTCGCTCAGCCCGATGAGTTGAGCCGAACAGCGCAGTTCATCGCTGCGCAGCTCGGCCAGGGCCGCGGGCGAATCGGCCAGCCCGCCCGTCTGCCCGGCCTCCCCGCGCGTGACGCAGACCAGCGCGGTGCGTATGCCTTCCGCGCCGTAGCGCGCCAGCGTCCCTGACGTGCCGAACGCTTCATCGTCAGGGTGCGCCGTGACGACCAGGAGGGTCACGGGGCTGCCTGTCATCTGCCGTCTTCCTTCCGCGAGCTGCCTTCGATGCGCTGCACGACCTGGAGCACTTCGCAGGCGACCTCATAGCGGCCAAAACTGGGCATCAGGTAAACGCCCTGCACCTTCGGTCGCGCCATCAGCTCCAGCAGGAGTTCCTGGGCCATCCTGACGCCTTCGCGGCGGCCCTCTGCGCCCGCCCGTTCCATGCGCGCCAGCGCGTCTTCGCTCAACGTGATGCCCGGCACCTCGTTGTGCAGGAAGGTGGCATGGCGGTGGCTCTGGAGGGGGAGGATGCCGATGAGCACCGGCACCGGGAATGGGCCGTGGCGCTGCTCGTACAGATCATAGAAGCGCTGCCAGACCAGGGGATCGAAGATGGGCTGCGTCATGGTGAGATGCGCGCCCGCGGACACCTTCCTGTGGAACCGGTCGACCTCTTGCGCCAGGTCCGGCTTGGTGGGATCACACGCCACCGCTATCGTGAAGGCGCTCCGGCTGCCGAACGGCTTGCCCGCCCGGTCGAGGCCGCGGTTGAACCCGTCGATGATGCGCACCAGTCCGACCGAATCGACATCGTAGACCGGAGTGCTGTCCGGCTGGTCGCCCAGGCTGGGCGGGTCGCCGGTGAGCGCGATAATATTGCGGATGCCCAGCGCGTGTGCGCCGATCAGGTCGGCCTGCAGGCCGGTGAGCGACCGGTCGCGGGTCGTGAAGTGGAGAATGGTTTCGATGCCGACCTGCTGCTGGATGAGCACGCACAGCGCCAGCGCGCCCATGCGCACGCGCGCCATCGGGCTGTCAGCCACGTTGACCGCATCTGCGCCGTACTGCTGCGCGATACGGGCGCCTTCGAGCATCTTTGCCGCGCTGAAGCCGCGCGGGGGGTCCACTTCGACGCTCACGACGAACTTGCCCTCGCGCAGCTTGTGCAGCAGCCCGGTGACCGGCGGCCCGGCGTCCGCATCATCGGTCCCCAATGCCAGCAGGGCCGCGCTCTCCACCTGCTGTACGCGCACCATCGGCAGCGGGCTTAGCTCGGCCACCGCGCGCTGGTCCGCGGGTTGCAGCCCGCGGTCTGCGACGCGGTCCAGCGCGGCGCGCATGGCCGCGATGTGGGCCGGGGTCGTGCCGCAGCAGCCGCCCAGCAGGGTCGCGCCGGCAGCCAGGAACTGCGGGACGCGCTCGGCGAAATAGGGCGGCGCGGTGGGGTAGGCCATGCGGTCGCCGGCGTGGAACGGCAGCCCGGCATTCGGCATCGCCGACAGCAGAAGGGCAGGCTCCGCGGCGCGCATCTGCGCAACGAACTCGAGGATGCGCGCGGGCCCGAGCGAGCAGTTGACGCCCGCCACATCGACGCCCGCCTGGGCCAGCCGGTGTGCGACCTCCGCGGGGCCCGCGCCCTCGATGGTCAGCCCGTCGTTGCCGAAGGTGATTTCGGCCACCACCGGCAGATCGGTCGCGGCACGTGCGGTCTCCACCGCCAGCGCCAGCTCTCCGAGATCGGAGAAGGTCTCCAGCACGAGCAGGTCGGCCCCGGCTTCCCACAGCACGTCGATCTGCTCGCGGAAGGCCTCCACGGCGGCCTGCGGCTGCAACACCCCGCTCTGCCGCACGCGCTTGCCGAGCGGCCCCACCGAACCCGCAATCCACGCGGCCGCGCCGCTGATTTCGCGCGCCTCGCGTGCCAGCTTGACCCCGCGGAAGTTGATGTCTCGCATCTTGTCGTCCAGGTTGCACTCGCTCAGCTTGATGCGGCTGGCCGCGAAGGTGTTCGTCTGGATGACTTCGGCGCCCGCCTTGATGTAGGCCAGGTGGATTTCGCGCACCCAATCCGGCTGCGTGAGGTTCAGCTCTTCGACGCACTGCTCGAACGCAGCCCCGCGCGCGTGCAGCAGCGTGCCCATTGCACCGTCCGCGAGCAGCGGGCCGCGGCGTAAACGTTCCAGAAACGGGTGGGCCATGCGATGCTTCCCTTTATGTTCACGAATGGCGCAGATTATAGCATGGGCCGGCGCGGCGCGGCAATTGCCAGTGTCGGAGATAGGTGCTATAATCCGCAAACGCCAATCTTGCTGACATCCTCGGAGGTCGCCATGAGTCGACGACGGACGTATGTGCTGGCCGGGCCGCTGATTGCGGCGCTCGCCCTGGTGCTCATCACCCTTTGGATTACATCCCCCTTGACATACGCCCAGGCCACCGCGACGGCCCCTGCCCCGGATGCGGCTGCGGCGACTGCCGTGATCACGACCACGACCGCCGTCACCGTCACGCCAGGCACGCCTACCCCGACCGCCACGCCCACGCTGACGCCGACTGCAACACCGACACTGACCGATCTGCAATCCCGGCTCATCCTTGCCAACACCTACCTGCAGGGTCGCGACTATGAGCGCGCGGCCCAATTGTTCCGCGAAGTGGCAGAGGAAGACCGCGGCAACGCGGAAGCTCTGGCCGGGCTGGCCGCGGCACTGGAGGGCAGCGCCGCCGAGATGGCAACGCTGATGGCGCCCCTGCCGGAGCCGACGCCCGTACCCGCACCGCCCGTTGTCGAGCCGACGCTGGCAGACACCGTTGCGACCAGAGTCCGCGAGTACGCGGGCATCGCGATTGCCGCGCTGCTGCTGATCGTGGCGCTCTACTTCGCGGCCCATCTGCTGCGCTGGGTGCTCTATTGGCTGCGCGAGCTGTGGTATCTGCGCATTCTGCCCCTGCTGGGACGACCTGCGGTGGAGCCGGGCTACCTGATCGGAGAGTTCACTAACACCCTGGGCGGCGCGGGCGAGAATGCCGCGCTGCTCGTGCCACTCGCGCTGACCGACAAGCTGCTCGCCTGGAACCAGTTGGTACAGGCGCGGGAGGTGCCGGTGGAGCCGGAGCCCGCGTTCGACCTCGGCGGCATGGCCTGGCTCAAGGTGTTCTGGCGCTGGATTCTGCCCGCGCCGCGCGGCTATCGGGTGACAGGCGCGCTGCTGCCGGGCGCACGCGGGGCCTACCGGCTGGCCGTCCAGCGGATCGACCTGGCGCGCAACAGCGTCGAGCGGAGCGCGACCTTCGAGCTGGCCGGCACTTCCCCTGATATTGCGTACCGTGACCTCGCCGGCGAGGCCGCGAAGTGGCTGGTGAAGCCGGTTGACATGGAGTCTGCCGCCGCCAGTATGCGCGGCCTGCGCAGCGCGCGATCGCAGGGCCAACCGGAAGTGCTGTCGCCAAGCGAAATCTTCGACCAGGCGCTGGCCCTGCTGCTGCCCGTGCGCCAGCAGGTCAGCCAGGGCGCAGTGGATTTCGGTGATGCACGCGAGCGTCTGCGGCAGGCGGTGGAACTGCTGGCGGACCTGCCGCCCGAATCGTCACTCCGTAAGGACCTGGAAGC
>DAOUGK010000272.1:0-7173 GCA_034429055.1 Anaerolineae bacterium
GGCCGCCGGGCTGGTCGAAGAGATGATTGCGTGCGGCTCGCGGCGGTTCGTGGCCTGCGGCGGCGCGGGCGTGCTGGACCGCGAGATTGCGGTGGGTCATGTCGTCATCCCGGTCAGCGCAGTCCGCGACGAGGGCACCTCATACCACTATCTGCCGCCGGGCCGCGAGGTGGCGGCCAGTCCTGCGGCCGTCGCGGCCATCGAACAGGTCTTGCAGGCGCGCGGCGTGCGGTATGTGAAGGGCAAGACGTGGACGACCGACGGCTTCTACCGTGAAACGCCCGACAAGGTGGCATTGCGCCGCGCGGAAGGTTGCCTGACCGTCGAGATGGAGGCTGCGGCCTTCTTCGCAGTCGCGCAGTTCCGGGGCGTGCAGTTCGGCCAGATGCTCTACGGCGGCGACGACGTTAGCGGCGCGGAGTGGGATCACCGCGACTGGGTGAAGCGGCCCACGATCCGCGGGCAGTTGTTCTGGCTGGCGGTCGAGGCGTGCCTGGGCATGGGGTCCGCTTAGGCGTGGCGACGCAACGGATAACGCACCTGCGGTGCGCGTAACGGATAAACGGATAAAAATGCACCGTTTCTTCGTCTCTCCCTCCGAGTTTGCACAGCAACCGGTCACGCTGACGGGCGAGCAGGCCCACCAGGTGCGGCGGGTGCTGCGGCTGCGGCTGGGCGAGACGGTCACCCTGCTCGACGGGCAGGGGGGCGCGGGTGAGGCCATGCTCATCGCGCTGGACGAGCGCAGCGCGCGCTTCAAGATGACACGGCGCTGGCAGGCCCCGCGCGAGCCGGCCGTTCACATTACGCTGTACCAGGCCGTGCTCAAGGGGGAACGGTTCGGCTGGGCGCTGCAGAAGGGCGTTGAGGTTGGCATCAGCCGGTTCGTGCCGCTGGTGTGCGAGCGGAACGTCGTGGATGACCTGGACGCAGTTGAAGACAAGCGCGACCGCTGGCAGCGCATCATCCAGGAGGCCGCGGAGCAGAGCGGCCGCACCTACCTGCCGGAGCTGCTGCCCGCGCAGTTCTTCAGCCGGGCGGTGCAACTGGGCGATGAACCGGAGGACGCGCCCGACTTGCGGCTGATACCCTGGGAGGGCGAGCAGGAGACGCGGTTGAGCGCGGCACTGGCCGCCTGTAACTTAACAGGCGATGCGCGCATCCAATTGTTTGTTGGGCCGGAAGGCGGCTTTGCGGAAGCCGAGATCGCCCTGGCCCGGCGTTATGGGATTCAACCGGTTAGCCTGGGGCCCCGGATTCTGCGGGCGGAGACAGCGGGCGTCGTTGCCGCGGTTGCGATCCTGTATCAGGCAGGCGAGTTCTGAGTGCGCACAAGCGTAGCATAGCCCCTTGCGGGCGTCAGGACGGGCACAAGGCCCTATGCTACGAGTTATTCGGTATTACGACTGGAATACTTGGGAGGCATTATTATGTTGGATGGATTGAGCTTTAACCTGGGCAGCACCGGCAGCGAAGAAGCCGGCGGCGCTGCCGCTGGCGCAGAGACACAGCCGGTTGAGCGCGGGCCGCGGCCTGAGATCGAGAACGTCATTGTCGTCGGCAGCGGGCCGGCGGGCTGGAGCGCCGCGATTTACACGGCGCGTGCCAATCTGCGCCCTCTGCTCATCACCGGCAATGACCTGGGCGGGCAGATCGCGCTGACAACCGAAGTCGAGAACTTCCCCGGGTTCGAGTCGATCCAGGGGCCGGAGCTGGTCGAGCGGATGCAGCGGCAGGCCGAGCGCTTCGACACCGAAGTGTTGATCGACTATGTGACCGAGATCGACGTCAACGGCCCGCCCTTCACCGTCAAGACGGCGGGTGGCCTGGAATTCAAGACGAAGGGCCTCGTCGTTGCCACCGGCGCATCGCCGCGGCGGTTGGGCGTGCCCGGCGAGGAGCCGCTGACCGGCCGCGGGGTGAGCTACTGCGCGACCTGCGACGGCTTCTTCTTCCGCAACAAGGATGTGATGGTCATCGGCGGCGGCGACAGCGCGCTGCAGGAGGCGCTGTTCCTGACCAAGTTTGCGTCGCGCGTGCGGATCGTCCACCGCCGCGACCAGTTGCGCGCGGGCGCGACGCTGCAGCGCCGCGCGAAAGAGAATCCGAAGATCGAGTTTGTCTGGAACACGGTCGTCACCGGCATCAACGGCCAGAACAAGGTCGAGTCGGTCACGCTGCGCGACCTCGTCACCGGCGAGACGCACGATACGGCGACGGACGGCGTGTTCGTCTACATCGGCCATCTGCCTAACAACCAGTTGTTCCAGGGCAAGCTGGAGATGGATGAGGACGGGTATCTCATCACGGACAAGCTGATGCGCACGAGCGTGCCCGGCATCTTTGCGGCGGGCGAAATCCAGGATCACCGCTTCAAGCAGGCGGCCACCTCCGCAGGCCAAGGCGTCGCCGCGGCGATGGAGGTCGAAAAGTACCTTGCCGACCTGGAAGACCGGACCTATCCGGGTCGCGAGGAGACCTACGCCGAGGTGGAACTGGCCGCATAGGGCATATTACAGACCTTCGAGGTCGTGCGACTTGGTCGCCTGGGCGAACCTTACGGTTCGCACGACCTCGAAGGTCTTTTCACGGGAAGGAACCCAGCATGGCAACGATTGCCGAACTCCAGTCTTACCAGCGCAAGGCCTCCGCGCACACCCGCAACACGGTCGTCTGCTCGCCCTTTCAACTGTATATCCACCCTACCGACTCCTTCCGTTTCTTCAACTACGCCATACCGGATGCACCGGTCGAAGCACTGACCCGCGACGACCTGGCGCGGCTGCGCGTGGCGTTCGCCAGGCAGGGCCGGATGATGCGTTTCGAGTTCATCCACGAGTATACGCCGGTGCTGCGCGGCTTGCTGGAGGGTCTCGGCGTACCGCTGGAAAGCGAGACCCCGCTGCTCGTTTGCACGCAGGAGACGTGGCGCGATGTGGCCGGGCCGGAGGGTCTGGAGATTCTGCGGCTGACGGCAGACTCGCCGGAGACGTACCTCGCGGCGCAGATCACCGTGAGCAGCCGCGGGTTCGGCGGGGACGGTCGCGAAGTGAACGCGGAGCGCATTGCGGACTTGCGCCGCCGGCTGCGGCTGGGCAGCGGGTACTATCTCGCGCTGTTGGACGGGGCGCCTGTCGGTGTCGGCGCGTACATGGTGCCGCTGGAGGGGTTCAGCGAGCTGGTGGGCATCGCGACGCTGCCCGAATATCGGCGGCAGGGCATCGCGGGCGCCGTCACCGCGGCGATGGCGCGCCAGTTGTTCGATGAAGGTTTGCACACGGCATTTCTGACCGCCGCCGATGACGCGGCGAGCCGGGTGTATCAGCGCGCGGGGTTCAGCCGGGTGGGCACGGGGCTGGCGTTCTGCGAGGAATGAATATCAATGCCCCTTTGCGGGCCTGGTGAAACCAGGCCCGCAAAGGGGCATGAGTGATTTATACAAACAGCGGGGCCATCTCGGCCTGCGCGACGAGGGCTTGCATCTCGTCGTCAGCCGGCCGGCGCTCGAAGCGGGTCGCCGCATCCAACACGCGCGGCAGCACGTGGATATCGCCGACCGTATTCAGGAAGACATCAGACCGGCCCAGCACCCACCAGACGGCCTTGTCCAGGTCCGCTTGCTTCTCCAGCGGCTGGTACCAGGTCGCGCGCACGCGTTCCTGTTCGCCCCACGGCCGCCGCGTAACGCCCTTGATGGTCTGCACCGGCACGTTCCGCTCGTGGCAGAGCGCGGCCAGCGCCTCGAAACTGGCCGCGTATTCCGGGTTCTGCACCAACGGGAAGTTGTACGGCAGCAGCACGGAGTCGAAGTCGTAACGCTCCAGGCTCTTCATGTGCATTTTCGTCACGGCCAGGTCGTGGCCCGTCACGCCGATGAAGCGGATCAGCCCCTGCGCCTTCGCTTCGACCGCGGCCTCGAGCGCGCCGCCCGGCCCCATCGCAGTCTCCCACTCCTGGGGGTTCACCAGGTAGTGCAACTGGAGAAGGTCCACATGGTCGGTTTGCAGCCGTTCGAGCGAGCGATGGATTTCCTCCTTCGCCTTCTGGTAGGTGCGCTCGCCGGTCTTGGTGGCCAGGAAAATCTTGTCGCGGTTGTGCTTGACCCACGGCCCGAGCAGCACTTCGGACTTGCCATAGCTGGCCGCCGTGTCGAAGTGGTTGATCCCGTACTGCATCAGCAGGTCGATGGTCTGGTCCGCCTCGGCCTGCGTGACGTTGCCGAACGCAGCCGCGCCGAAGATGACGCGCGTGCTGAGGTGGCCGGTCCGGCCAAACACCTTCTTTTCAATCGTCCCCATGTCACATCTCTCCTATTGACTTGTATAATCGTAGAACCCGCGACCGCTCTTGCGGCCCAGGTAGCCGGCGCTCACCATCCGCCGCAGCAGGGGCGGAGCGGCGAAGCGAAGATCCTTCGTCTCGTTGAAGACCGCATCCGCAATGAACAACGTGGTGTCGAGCCCGATGTAATCCAGCAGGGTGAACGGCCCCATCGGGTGGTTCAGGCCCAGCTTGATCGCCGTGTCGAAGTCCTCCTTCGTCGCAACGCCCTTCTCCAGCGCGTCGATCGCGTGCAGGAGGTACGGAATCAGCAGCAGGTTGACGATGAAGCCCGGTGAGTCCTTGCTGACGACGATCGTCTTGCCCAGGCTCTCGCCAAACGCCTTTGCCGTCTGGAAGGTCTCTTCGCTCGTCAGAAATGTGCGGACGATTTCGAGCAGCGGCATGACCGGCACCGGCTGCATGAAGTGGAGGCCCAGGACTTGTGCGGGCCGCTTCGTCGCCGCAGCCATATCGGTGATGGCGAGCGACGAAGTATTGCTGGCGAGAATCGCGTGCGGCGGCGTGACCGCGTCCAGCTCCGCAAAGACCCGGCGCTTCAGGTCCAGGTTCTCAGCGACCGCCTCGACCACCAGGTCGCAATCCGAGAACGCAGAGAAGTCGGTTGCGCCGATGATGCGGGCACGGGCCGCATCGCGGTTTGCGGCAGAGAGCTTGCCCTTGGCGACGGCCTTGTCCAGCGAGCCGTTGATGCGCGCCAGCCCGCCTTCGAGCAACTCGCGGCTGACCTCGCGCACGATGACCGTGTAACCCGCTTTCGCGCAAACTTCGGCTATGCCGGAGCCCATCAAACCACAGCCGACGATGCCGACGCGTGAGACCGGTTGTGCCATGACAGCCCCTCCTGGGCGGACGAAAGACAGATGAGTAACGAGTAACGACGATCTACACGCCGGTGGTCTGGCGTACGGCCCAAGTATACCGGTTTTTGGGATAGATGGCAACGTCGGGAGGTTGGTTGGGTCACTTCTTGGTCTTTCGCCCCGCTAAAGGTACAATCGGTCAGAATCTCGTTCGGGGAGTGCTCCTTGGACCGACCGTTGATCCTGGCCTCGCAGTCGCCGCGGCGGTCACAGTTGTTGGCCGCGCTGGGGCTGACGTTTGCCGTCGATGTGGCGGATGTTGATGAGACGCCGCTCGCAGGTGAGCAGCCGGACGCGCTGGTCTGCCGCCTGTGCCAGGCCAAGGCTGCAGCGGTGGCGCAGCGCCGGCCCGGCGCGCTCGTGCTGGCCGCGGACACGCTGGTTGTACTGGACGGCCTGCTGCTGGGCAAGCCCGTGGACGCGGACGACGCAGTCGCGATGCTCGTCCGGCTGCGCGGGCGGACGCACCAAGTGTACACCGCAGTGTGCGTGGCCCAGGACGGCGTGCGCGATGCGCGCCTCTCCGTCAGCGATGTGACCATGCGCGCATACAGCGACGCGGAGATCAGCCGCTATGTCGCCAGCGGCGACCCGCTGGACAAGGCCGGCGCGTATGCTATCCAGCATCCGTGGTTCTCGCCGGTCGCCGCGTGGACAGGGTGCTACGCGGGCATCATGGGGCTGCCCCTGCGCCTGGCGCGCGAGATGCTACACGACGCAGGCGTGTGCGTGCCCGGCGATGTGGCAGAGGTGTGCGAGAAGCTCAACGGGGGCCGCTGTTGCGCCCGCGAGATGACGGTGGGTAGAGAAGATAATCATGCCTGATGAGTTGTTGGCCGGGCTGAACCCGGCCCAGCGCGAAGCTGTTACCACGGTCAAAGGGCCGGTCCTGGTGTTGGCGGGGCCCGGGTCGGGCAAGACGCGCGTGCTGGCGCATCGCGTGGCCTATCTGTTGCGCCATGCGGATGCGCACCCCCGCTCGATCATGGCCGTCACGTTTACGAACAAAGCTGCGGGTGAGATGCGCGAGCGCATCAACAAGCTGGTGGGGCAGGCCGTGCCCGTCAGCACGGGCTGGCGCGGGCTGACGATCGGCACGTTCCACAGCATCTGCGCGCGTATCTTGCGCGCGGATGCCCCGGCCGCTGGCCTCAACCCGAACTTCGTTATCTACGACGACGGCGAGCAGCTCACCGCGGTCAAGCAGGCACTGCGCGACCTGAAGCTGGACGAGAAGCTCTACAAGCCCGAGGCCATGCGCAGCGCCATCTCGAAGGCTAAGAACGAGCTGATTCGTCCCCAACAGTTCGAGGCGACGACCTACTGGGCCGAGATTGCGCGGCGGGTGTACGCGCGGTATGAGGAAATCCTGGCCGCGAACGGCGGGCTCGACTTCGACGACCTGCTGTGCCGCGTCGCCTGGCTGTTCCGCGAGCAGCCGGAGGTGCTGAAGCGTTACCAGGATCGCTACGAGTATCTACTGGTCGACGAGTTCCAGGACACGAATACGGCGCAGTATGAGATGGTCTACCGATTGGCGAGCGCGTCTCACAATGTATTTTGTGTAGGAGATGAGGACCAATCAATTTTTATGTTCCGCGGCGCGGACTACCGGAACGTGATGCGCTTCCGTGAGGACTTTCCCGAGGCGAAGGTTGTGCTGCTGGAGCAGAACTACCGCTCGACGCAGACCATCCTCGATGTCGCGAACGCGGTCATCGTGCGCAACCAGCACCGCACACCGAAGAAGCTGCGCACCGACCGGGGCCAGGGGCTCGAGATCATCTCGCACGAGGCGTACGACGAGGCGGATGAAGCCGCGTTCATCGTCAGCACGATCCAGCGGTTAGTGCGCGGGCACCAGGCCACGCTGGGTGACTGCGCGGTCATGTACCGCACCAACGCGCAGTCGCGCTCGCTGGAGGACGCCTTCATCGCACGGGGCATCCCCTACCGGCTGGTCGGCGGG
>DAOUGK010000273.1:0-7220 GCA_034429055.1 Anaerolineae bacterium
CGCGCCGGTGGCAACCGCGGTCTTTACCGCGCTGCGCCTGATGATCGGTGAGCTGATCCTGGTCGAGTGGATTTTCTCGTGGCCGGGGCTGGGCCGCCAACTGGCCCTGACGCTGCTCGCACCGGAATCGACCGCCGGGCCGCGGCCCATCTTCCTGCACGCGCCGCTGCTGGCGGCGACCCTCACCGTGCTGGCCGCGGTATTCCTCGCCGGTGATCTGCTGGCCGGGATTGCGGCGCGGGTTGCGGACCCGCGGCTGCGCGCGGCGACGGAGCAGGCCGAGGACAGTGCGTATGCGTAAGGCGGCCCTCCGCAACTGGCCCCTCGCAGTGGGGCTGCTTCTGCTGTTGTTTATTGCAGTGCTGGCCGTGGCCGGGCCGTCGCTGGCGCCGCAGGATCCGATTGCGACGCATGTGGGCGTGCTCGTGGGCGACACATGGATTTATCCGCCCTACCCGCCCCTAACCGTGCCGGATTTCCCCCTCGGCTCGGACCGCTTCGGCCGCGATCTGTTGAGCCGGCTGCTGTGGGGCGTGCGGCCCACGCTCATCCTCGTGGCGCTCGTCGCAGTGATTCGCCTGGGCTTGGGGCTGCTCATCGGCGTCTGGGCGGGCTGGTCTGCGGGCGCGGCCGGCAGGCTGCCCAACGGGCTCATCTCGGTAGGCCTGACCATCCCGACGATTATCGCCGCGCTGGCCGTCATCACCGCGGTGGGCGTGCAGCGCGGTCTGCCCGCGTTCATTATCGGGTTGGCTGCGACGGGCTGGGCAGACACCGCGCGCCTCGTCAGCGAGCAGACGCGGCTGCTCAAGGGCCAGCCATACGTCGAAGCGGCCCGCGCGCTCGGCGCTTCGGGCCCAGAGATGGTGTTCCGCCACGTCCTGCGCCAGATTACGCCGCTGTGGGGGATGCTGCTCGCGTTCGAGGCGGGCGGCACGCTGATGGTCGTGGCTGCGCTCGGCTTTCTCGGCTACTACATCGGCGGCGCATACTGGGTCGTAACCGGCGATTTCTCTGCGACGGCGGTGAGCGGCAGCCCGGAACTGGGCCAGATGCTGTCAGACTCGTGGCAGATTCTCAAGCCGTGGGCCACTGTCGCGACCGGCACGCTCATCTTCGTTGCCATGCTCGGCTTCAACCTCATGGGCGAAGGGCTGCGGCGGCAACTGGCGCGGCCCGCGGGGCGCCGGACGCGCGGGCTGGGGCGCGTGTTCGGGGCTGCCGGCGCGTGGCTGGACGATGCCTTGCTGGGTGCGGGCGGGGCCAACCGGCGCCAGGCTGTAACCGGCGGGCTGGTCGTGGTGCTGGTGGCGGCTGCCGTGCTGGTCTGGAAGCCCTGGCAGGGAAGTGCGCCGGAGTTGAGCGGCGCGGCTGTGCAGGCGAGCCTGCCTGTGCCGGGCGGGCACCTGTGGGCGGCGGACCGCCACGATGCGTACGGGTCCGCGTTGGCGCCGCAGACGGAGCTGGTCACACCGGCGGTGCGCTGGTTCCTGTCCGACGCGACCGGCTTCCCGGGCAGCCCCGCCGTGGATGCCGCGGGCAACGTCTATGTGGCGGCAAAGGGCGGCCATGTGTATGCCCTCACCCGCGCAGGCGAGCTGCTGTGGCAGGCTGCGCTGCCCGCGGAGGCGGTCGGCCCGCTGGCCCTGGGGGTGGGGCCGGAGGGCAGCCGCCTGTACGTGACCGATGGGGCCGGCGGCCTGTCGGCGTTCAGCCTGACGGGCGAGCAGCTCTGGCGGGTGCGCTCGACCACCGGACGACGGGCGAGCTCCGGGCCGGTCGTGGCACAGGACGGCACGGTGTATTACACGGTGGTGACCCGCGTGGAGGCCGTCGCGCCCGACGGCCAGGCCGTCTGGACGAGCGGCGTGCTCCCCGGCCAGGGCGAGGTCGGGCCCCGGCTCGATGTGGACGAACGCTGGCTCTTTGTAATGGACGCGGCACTCGACCGGCAGACGGGCGACCTGGCGGATTTCAGCGCGGTCGTTCCACCGGGACAGGCTGGCGTCAACGCAGCATACATCATCGGCGGGGATGGCAAGACGTACCTGCGCGAGGGCCATGGCGTTTATCCCTGGGAAATGACGGCGGAAGGCCCCCGGCGCACCGGCCAGATTACGTGGAACTGGCAGGCAGCCACCATTTTCCTGCCCTACGACGCGGGCGTGAGCGGACAGGGTCGCGTGTGGCTGCTCTACGGCAGCGCCTGGGATGACCTGCGCTACGTGATGCTCGGCCCGGACAGCCGCCTGCTGCTGCACCTGCGCTATGCACAGCGCAGCCCCCGCCTGATCGGACTGGACGCAGCCGGACGCTCGTACATCTGCGGCTCGGACCGGGCCAACGTTCCCGAGTGCCTGGTTGTCAGCGAGGGGATGGAAGAACCCATCTGGCGGCTGGGTCTGGAGCGCGGTGCGGGCATCGTCACCGGCGGCGCGTTGACGCCGGGGCGGCTGTATGTCACCACGGAGGATGGGTATTTCATTGCGATTGGCGAGCCGTGAGGAGAGTTTTGGTTCTTATGCAAAGTGTGTGCTAGAATCGCGGTTGTTCAATCGCGCAGTGCAAGGGAGAAACCGAATGGAAGATAAAATCCAGGAGTTCCTTGACTACCTGACGACGGAGAAAGGCAGCTCCGAAAATACGACCGCGGCCTACCGGAATGACCTCACCCAGTTCCAGGATTACGTGCTGGGTCGGCTGGATGCCGACACCGAGCCCGCCGAGAGCTGGGCTGAACTGACCCGCAATGACCTGATCGATTACATCCTGTGGCTGAAGGAGCGGGAGTATGCCTCGGCTACCGTGGCGCGCAAGGTGGCGGCCATGAAGTCGTTCTGCGGGTTCCTGCTGCGCACCGGCGCGCTGGCGGACAATCCTGCGGACGACCTCGATTCCCCCAAAGTCAAGAAGCACCTGCCGACGACCCTGACGCCGGAAGAGGTGGATCGGCTGCTGGCCCAACCGGGGCAAGCGGGCGCGACGCCGAAGGCGCTGCGCGATACCGCGCTGCTGGAGCTGCTTTATGCGACCGGCATGCGGGTCAGCGAGGTGGCAGGGCTGGCGCTGGATGACATCGACCTGGAGGCCGGCTCGGTGCGCTGCGTGGGCAAGGGCAACAAGGAACGCGTCATGCCGCTGTACGCGGAAGCCGCGCAGTCCGTGGCGGCCTACCTGGCGAAGGGACGGGCCGCGCTCCTGGGGCAGAACAAGGACGAGCCGACACTGTTTCTCAACCCGCGCGGGGAGCGCCTGACCCGCCAGGGGTTGTGGCTGATCATCAAGGGGTATGCCAAGCAGCTGGGGCTGGAAGACCGCGTGACCCCGCACACGCTGCGCCACTCCTTTGCGACGCACATGCTCAACGGCGGAGCCGGCCTGCGCGAGGTGCAGAAGCTGCTCGGCCATGCCAACATCTCCACCACCCAGGTGTATACGCACATCACCCAGGGCCACCTGCGGGAGGTCTACGATGGGGCGCACCCGCGGGCCACCGAAGCGAGGGCCTCATGAGCGGCGCCGACGTGGGCCATCCTACCGTCTTCAACCGGACGCACTACCGGGAAGCGGCAGAGTTCATCCGTGCGCGCACCGCGCACCGGCCGCGCACCGGCCTGATCCTCGGCTCCGGCTTGCAGGCCATCGCGGATGAGGTGGCGAATGCAGATCGTATTCCTTATGTCACCATCCCGCACTTCCCGCGGCCCGCGGTGAGCGGGCACGGCGGGCAGCTGGTCATCGGGGAGCTGGCGGGACAGAGCATCCTCATCATGCAGGGCCGCGCGCATCCCTACGAGGGTATCTCGCTGCAACATGCAACGCTGCCCGTGCGCGTCATGGGCGAACTGGGCATCGAGACGCTGATCGTGACTAACGCGGCGGGCGGGCTGAACCCGGCCTTCCACGCGGGCGACCTGATGCTCATCACAGATCACATCGGTCTGATGGCGATGACCGGCGGCAATCCGCTCTGGGGCCCGAACGACGACACGCTCGGCCCGCGCTTTCCCGCGCTGAACAAGGCCTATGACCCGGCGCTGCGCCGCCTTGCGCTGGATGTTGCGGCGAGGCTGGGCATCGAGGTGCGCACGGGGGTGTATGTCGGGCTGGGCGGGCCGACGTATGAGACGCCTGCGGAGGTGCGGTTCCTGCGGCTCATCGGCGGCGACGCGTGCGGCATGTCGACCGTGCCGGAAGTCATTGTGGCGCGGCACATGGGGCTGCGCGTGCTGGGCATCAGCGGCATTTCGAATATGGCGACTGCCGATCCCGATGCGACCGAGGAGGCCGATCACGCTGAGGTGTTGGCGGCCGGGAAGGTGATGGCCCCGAAGATGGTTGCCATCGTGCGCGGGGTTCTGGAAGGCCTGTCTTAGGAGAACCAGATGACCCTTGCGGGCGTCTGATAGCTTATGGCAATCATCGTTGACTTCATTCGAGAGTACGCCGCGTGGGTGTACGGCGTCTGCGCGCTTGTCGCGTTGTGGTACTTGCGCGTCGTGCTGCTGGCGCGGCGCGAGCGGCGCTATGCCGTGTTCACGCTGGAGCGTGAGGCCGCGCTGAACCGGGTGTACAGCAGTTGGGGGGTCGCCTTCCTGCTGATCATGCTGATGGGCGCGGTCTACCTGCTCAGCACCGTCGTGGCCGAGGCCGTGCGCCCGCTGGTGGAGGCGGACCGCGCGACGGCAACGCCGACCTTCCTGGCCGCTTCCGCATTCGGCACCCCGACGGCCACCCCGACGCTGCCGCAGACGGAACTCACGCCGGAGACGCCCACGACGCCGACGCGGCGTCCGCCGCCCACCGTCCGGCCCACGCGCACGCCGGTTCCCACACCCGCGGAGCCGCCGACCGCGGCCGCGCCCGTGGTCCAGCGGCCGCAATGTCCTACGGGGAGCGCGGTCATCACCTCGCCGGGCGTCGGCGCGCAGGTTTCCGGCATGGTGCCTATCGTCGGCACGGCGGCGCACGAGAACTTCCAGTTCTATAAGCTGGAATACGGCGCAGGGGCTAATCCGGGCGTATGGTCCTACTTTGATGGCCGCGACCAACCCGTGCAGGGCGGGCAGCTTGGGACACTCAATGCAAGCGCGCTGCCGCCCGGCACCTATTCGGTGCGCGTGGTTGTCGTTGATACGAGCGGCAACTTCCCGCCGCCGTGCCAAACCACCATCGAGATTCGGTAAACCTGAGCAGAGCATGAGTAAATCAATCGGCGACCGGCTGGGGCAGATTCTCCAGGCCGGCGAGGCATGGGGCCGCAGGCAGTGGGCCCAGATTGCGAACTGGCGTCAAGCGGCGGGCGCAGTCAGCGAGCACGGCTGCGTCGAGGCGCTGTACGCGGCCGCAGCCAGCCAACGCTGGCAGGCCGCAGCCGCGCTGGGCCAGCACCCGATGCGCAGCCCGGAAGCCGTGGCCGCGCTGGTCGACGCGCTGGTCGATCCTGAGGAGATCGTCCGCTGGCAGGCGACCGAGGCGCTCGGCCGGCAGGAAGTGGGTCGCGTGTTTGACACCCTGGTCGCCTGCCTGGACGACTCGGAGCCGCTGCGCCGCGCGGGCGCCGCGCGGGCGTTGGGCCTGCTCGGCGGCGAGGCTGCGACGCAGCAGTTGCTCCCGAGGACGGCTGACCCTGCGCCGGAGGTGCGCGCGGCGGTCGCGGAGGCGCTGGGGCATGTGGCCGACCCGACCGCGCTGCCCGCGCTGCTGCCGCTGCTCGAAGACCTGGACACGCGGGTGATTCGCGCGGCGGCACAGGCGCTGAGCCGTCTTGAGCAGCCGGGCGCGGCCCTGCCGCTGGCCGAAGCTCTCACACAGCCCGGCCAACCGCTGTTGGTGCGCCGCGCACTGGCGGCTGCACTGGCGCGTGCGCCGCATCCGGATGCCCAGCCGCAGCTTCTCGCGGCGCTGGGCGACCCCGATCCCCAGGTGCGCGGCTATGCGGCGCGCGGGCTGGGGCAGGTGGGCAATGAAGCGGCGCACGCGGCGCTCCAGGCGCTGCGCGCGGACCAGAGCCGGCTGATCGAAGGGACCGTCGCGCAGCGGGCCGACCGCGCGCTGGCGATGCTCGACCGCCGCGGTCGCCGCGGGCCTGTCGCGGGCAAGCCCGAAGCGGAGGCGTAGTGGCGCCGCAGACGTTCCACGTGGGACGGGTGCGCGTGCACCTGGTCAGCGACGGCGTGTTCTGGACCGACGGCGGGGCCGCGTTCGGCGTGGTGCCGCGCACGCTGTGGCAGCGGGTCATCCAGCCGGACGAACAGAACCGCATCCCCATGCAGCTGCGCTGCCTGCTGATCGAATCCGATGCCGGGCTGATCCTGGTCGATACGGGTTACGGCGACAAGCTGACGGCGAAGCGGCGCGACCAACTCAATCTGCGCGGGGAGTACAGGTTGCAGGGCGAGCTGGCTGCGCTGGGCTACCGGCCCGACGATGTGCGGATCGTCATCGACACGCACCTGCACGGCGACCATTGCGGCGGCAACACGGTCTACGGCCCGGATGGGCGGGTGCGGCCTGCCTTTCCGAACGCGACCTACCTGGCGCAGCGGCTGGAGCTGGCCGATGCAACCTACCCGAACGAGCGCACGCGCAACGCCTATTTTGCAGAGAACTTCCTGCCCCTGACGCATCTGTGCGGTGACGGTGGGGCGAGCGTGCTGCGCGTGCTGCACGGCGACACGCAGATCACGCCTCACAGCAGTGAGGGCGAAGTACGCACGCTCATCACGCCCGGCCACACGCGCGCACACCAGGTCGTTATCATCGAGAGCGCGGGCGAGGCAGCCGTCTTCCTGGCGGATGCTGCGCCTCATGCCGTCACGCTGGAGAGGCTGGCGTGGGTGGCGGCCTTCGACGTGGAGCCGCTCGTCAGCATGGAGACGAAACGCTCGCTGCGCGACTGGGCCTGGCGAAAAGAAGCGTTGCTCTTCTTCCAGCACGATGCGACGATGGCCGCGGGCCGGCTCGTGCGCGAAGGGGATGAGTTCCGCGTGGTGAGAGTGGAATGAGTAATGAGTAACGAGTAATGAGTAACGAGGATCAGCGTCAATCAGTGTCCCGTTGAGGTGTACCTATGACCACACTTGCGCATCGCCCGACGTTGTCCGTCGTGGCGCCGGTGTATAACGAAGAAGCGATCCTCCCTGAGTTGTATCGCCGCCTCGTCGCGGTGTTGGACGGCGCGGGGCTGGACTGGGAATTGGTGCTCGTCAACGACGGCA
>DAOUGK010000274.1:0-3559 GCA_034429055.1 Anaerolineae bacterium
GTCGAACGGATGGCTGGACGGTCAGCCGGCAATCACGGTGCGCGGGACCAGTTCCGGCCTGTGCTATTACTGCGGCGCGTATCTGGATGACGAGGCGCAGGAGGCCTTCCTGCATCGGGTCATCGAGACGGTCGGCCTGCGGGCAGCCATTCAGGTGCCGGAAGGCGTCGAGCTTTGCACGCGCGTGACGTTGGATGGCAAGACGCGCTACTTCATCCTCATCAACCACACGCGCGCCGGGCAGCTCATCAACCTGCCGTGGCCCGCGGCGGAGCAGCCCGGCGGCCGCGTGCTGACCGGACGCATCGAACTGCCGGCATACGAAGTTGCCGTTGTGACGAAGGCGTAAGGGTGTAGGGAGAACCCATCGTATTTCTGGCGCAGTTTGGCCTTACAGGGAGGACGCGATGCGTCGCTACTGTTTGTGGTTAGCTGCTTTTGTGATGACTTCAATCTTTCTTCTGCCTGTGTCAATCCACGCACAAGCCGATGATGGTTGGCCGGTCTGCCGCAACGTAGGGGATCGACTTCGCGTATCGCCCATTCATGCGATTGACCGAACCCTATACTCCTTTCGATGGGTTCAGTCTGAAGGCTTTCAGGTTACCCGCAGCACAGATGATGGTGTGACCTGGAGCGATGTCCGGGGCGTGTATAACGGGCAGCCTGTGATGTTCTCTCCCGGCTATGGTACGACTGATTGGGCCATCTATAAGCTCGGCATCGGTATGCACCGAAATATGCTTGCTTCGCTTGATGGCGGCATTACGTGGACAAGCTATGCCCTCCCGCCGGACTACGGAGTGGTCGGGGAATGGAGTCTGGCGGTTGCATCTGCTCGCTCGGTCTTCCTCGCAAGTGGGTCGGACCTCATCAAGCATACGGGAGACGGCCTGCATCACTCTCCCGACGGTGGCGCAACGTGGGAGCGAGTTTGGGAGGGTGTCGAAGGCGATCCCCTTTCATATACGTGGTTGGTCGGCGTTTCCCCTAACTATGCCATAGACCAAACTGTCTTTCATGGGGGGTACACCCTATACAGGTCAACGGACGGTGGCGGCACCTGGACTACACAAATGGAAGGCATCGAGGCCCGAACCGAGATCGATGAGGTCCGACAAATCGTATTCTCACCGGGCTATGCTGTAGACGGCACCATTTTCCTCATTTATGGTCGACGACTCTATAAAAGTCTCGATGCGGGGGAACACTGGCAGACCCTTAGACCGGTTCACACCGGCAGTGATCATTCCCATGACCTGATTGTCTCGCCGGATTATCCTGCCGACCATACATTATGGCTCCGAAGCAGCATCGGTCGGGATGCTGTCTCGCGCGATGGCGGCGCGACCTGGCAGCCTGTAACTGAGCATGTGGAACCCGTTGCTGCGGGTATGTATCGTTCTGAGAATGAGCGCCTGGGTGTTGAACTGTTCGCGTTCAGGTACGGCAGCTACAAGTCCTATGATTACGGACTTACCTGGCATTGCCTCGAATCGCCTGTAGCGCCGGGTACACCTGGCTATGCGCCGCCCCCGCCAGCGCCGCCTACACCTCTGCCTCCTACCGAAGTACCGGAGCCGACCACGCTTGTCTTGTTGAGCAGCGGACTGGCAGGGCTGGCGGCATCCATCATTAGGCGACGGCGCGGCCGCCTTCTTTGACAAAGCCCTCTTCTTCCCCTAAAATACTACTTTGCGGCGCGCTGAGTGATTCGGCGCGCCTTGATTGTGAAGCCACATGAGGATGACCGAATGAGCCCAACGCGCCCAACCAGTGCGGCGATCCGCCAGCAGTTTCTGGATTTCTTTGCGAGCAAAGGGCACCGCATCGTGCCCAGCGATTCGCTGGTGCCCCATGATGACCCGACGCTGCTGTTCACCAACGCCGGCATGAACCAGTTCAAGGATATCTTTCTCGGCCTGCGCGAGCCGGAGGCTCGACGCGTGGCGGATGCGCAGAAGTGCATGCGCGTCAGCGGCAAGCACAACGACCTGGATGACGTGGGGCGTTCCCCCTATCATCACACGCTGTTCGAGATGCTGGGCAACTGGTCGTTCGGCGACTACTACAAGCGCGAGGCGATCACGTGGGCGTGGGAACTGCTGACCGGCGTGTGGGGCCTGCCGAAAGATCGTCTCTGGACGACTGCGTTCCGGGACGACAAGGGCAGCATCGAACAGGACAACGAGGCTGCGGGTTACTGGCGCAGCGAGACCGACATCAACCCGGAGCACGTCCTCTTCTTTGGCCGCAAGGATAACTTCTGGGAGATGGGCGACACCGGGCCGTGCGGGCCGTGCAGCGAGATCCATCTCGACCTGGGACCGGAGGCGTGCGACAAGCAGGGCGTGCCGGGGCACGAGTGCCGCGTCAACGGCGACTGCCGCCGCTATATCGAGCTCTGGAATCTCGTCTTCATCCAGTACAACCGGGGCGCCGACGGCACGCTGGTGCCGCTGCCCGCGAAGCACGTGGACACGGGCATGGGTTTCGAGCGCATCGTCAGCGTGTTGCAGGGCGTACGGAACAACTACGACAACGACCTCTTCTCACCGCTCATGCGGCGCACGCAGGAGCTGTTGGCGAAGGTCGACACCGGCCGCGACGTGATGCAGGATCTCGGGGACCCGCAGCGCGCGGTCTCCTACCGCGTCATCGCGGATCACAGCCGCACGATCACGTTTCTGATTGGCGACGGCGTGATGCCCGCGAACGAGGGCCGCGGCTATGTGCTGCGCCTGATTCTGCGCCGGGCCGCGCGGCACGGTCGGATGCTCGGCTTCGACCGGCCCTTTCTCGCCGATGTGGCGCGCACGGTCATCGAGACGATGGGGCCGCACTATACCGAACTAACCCGCCGCCGCGACTTCATCCTCAGCAACATCGAGCAGGAAGAAGCGCGGTTCTCGACCGCGCTGACCAACGGCATTGCGCTGCTGGAAGAACTCATTGCGCAGGTCAAGGCGCACGGCGAGAACGTTATCCCTGGTGCCGAGGCGTTCCGGCTGTACGACACGCACGGGTTCCCGCTGGATCTCACGCAGGATATGGCGCGCGAAATCGGGATGACGGTGGACATCGCCGGGTTCCAGGCCGCGCTCAACGAGCAGAAGGAGCGCGCGCGGGCTTCGGCTCACTTCGATGCGCAAGGCACCCAGGACGTCCAGGTGTATCTCGACCTGCTGCGCGAGCTCAAGGCTGAAGGCGCGGTGGATGCGGCAGGCATCCAGCACCGCTATGATGAAGACGTGGAAATCGAGACCCGGCTCGTCGCCTTGTTGTCCGGCGGACGCCGCGTGACGGCCGTTTCACCCGGCGACAAGGTCGAGGTCGTGCTGCCAGAGACGCCTTTCTATCTGGAGTCGGGCGGGCAGGTGAGCGACACCGGCTTCATCGCGCGCTATCCAGAGCCGAACGAAGCAACCGCCGCGGGCCAGCCGACCAACGGCCGCGGTGCAGCCGGCCGCGGGGACGAGCCCTTTGCCGAGCCCGATGAGCAGCCGATCTGGGAGATTCGCGTCGACGACGTGCGCCGGCCTGTGCCGGGCCTGATCGT
>DAOUGK010000275.1:0-1821 GCA_034429055.1 Anaerolineae bacterium
GGCCCTCACGTGGCAGGGCATCGTCTTCGACCACCTGCCCGACCAACAGAATCCAGCCGATGTGTTCGGCGCGCAATATGTGGTGGATGCAACGGGCGACTATGTGCGGACGGAGGAGCGGCGGCTGCTGACTTCTACCGACTTGCCCCTCGAAGAGGCCGTGCGCCGCGTCAAGGCGTTGGGCGGCGTGGCGTTGCCGGCCCACATCGACCGGCCGTCATTCAGCCTGCTGGTCAACCTGGGCATTGTCCCGCCGGAGCTGGATGTGCCGGCGCTGGAAATCTTCCGCGCCACCGATCCCGCTGAACTACGCCGGCGCCGGCCCGATGTGGCGCGGTGGCCGCTCATCAGAAACAGCGATGCGCACCGGCTGAACGAGATGGCCGCCCGCCTGACGCTGGATATCGCCGTGCCCTCGGTGGCTGAGGTAGTGTGTGCGCTGCACCTGTGACAGAGGTCATGGTCCCTCCATCTCGCCGGTGATACGCTGCTGGTCGTCCATATGTCGCGTTCTTTCACGTGCGATATGGCCGGCTGACGCCCAGCAGCCTGATCGAGCAGCTTCAGGCGCTGGAATAGGTGTGCAGGGAGGCGGCGATGCGCGAACTTGCCTTGCATGTTCTGGATATCCTGCGCAACACGGTGGATGCCGGCGCGACGTACGTGAGCCTGACCATCGAGGAAGACAGCGCGGGCGACCGGCTGGCGATTACGGTGTCCGATGATGGCCGGGGCATGACGCCGGAGACCGTTGCCCAGGTCACGAATCCGTTTTTCACCACGCGTACCACGCGGCATGTGGGCCTGGGGCTGCCCCTGTTGGCTGCCGCAGCAGAGCGGGCCGGCGGCGATCTGCGCATTGCATCGACGCCGGGCCGGGGCACGACCGTCGAAGCCACTTTTCAGCTTGCCCATCCTGACCGACAACCCCTGGGGGATCTGCCCGGCACAGTGCTTGCCTTTCTGTTGGCCGAGGGTGCCCCGCAACTGCGCTACGAGCATCGAGTCATGCGGAGTCCGGCTGCGAGCCGGACATTCCGCTTCGATACTGCGGCGATCCGGGCAGAGCTGGGCGACGTGCCCTTGCATCATCCGGCAGTGGTTCAGTGGCTCGCTGAGTTCCTGGCCGAAGGTGAGGCGGAGCTCGAGTAATTGTTAGAGTGGCTGGACTACATGAAGATTCCGCGGCCGGAGATCATCCTCGAAACCGCGTAAAGGCGACTGTCGCCTGTAAGCATGAAGAAAGCGGGTTTCTCTGCGAAGTCTACCTTCGCCGTGGAACCCGCTTCCTTTTTTGCGAACCCCACACTACCGGGGGTCCTTACTGCTTACTCGTTACTCGTTAGGTCCCTATTCCGCCAGGAAGGCGTCCAGCGCCTTTTTGCTGATGCGATACTCGCTGCCGATCTGCTTGGCCTTGACCTGGCCGGAAGCGATCAACTGCTGCAAGTCCTGCTGGCTCACGCGCATGTACGCAGCAGCCTCGGCCAGCGTCATCACATCCGGCACGGCGGCCGCGCCGCCCTGCTGGCCCTGCTGCTGGCCCGCGCCCTGCATCGCCTGGCTGATCATGCCGGCCATGCCCGCGCCGAGACCCATGCCTGCGCCCAAGCCAACCCCGGTCCCTGCGGCGCTGCCCGCCTCACCGCCCGCGGCGGCTGCATCGCCCATCGCGCGCGCGGCCTTGAACTGCATGTACTTCTGCATGTCGCCGATGGCACCCATTGAGGCCCGCTCGTCGATGGCCTTCTGGGTTTCTTCGGTCGGGCTGACCGAGCCCAAGTACATCGCCTTGAGCACGATGCCGAGTGCCAGGAAGTC
>DAOUGK010000276.1:0-6745 GCA_034429055.1 Anaerolineae bacterium
AGATGTAAGCGTCGATCATAACGCGCTCCTGGGTAGCTCACGCAAAGACGCAGAGTACGCAAAGGTTCCATGCCGTGAGTATGCTTTGCGTTCCTGGCGTCTTTGCATGAGCTTGGTGGCTGTACTATGCTTTACAGCGCAAAATATTCGCGATACCGCGCGTACAGCCCGTGCGCCTGCTGATAGGCCGAGTTCGGGCTCATGAAGTGCGAGAACTCGAAGGTGATGGCCTTCTCGACGCCCACCTGCTGCGCCGCAGCCAGCTTGAGCAGCAGCTTCTCCCACTTGATCGGCGGGAAGCGGATGGGCATGTCGCGGTCGAACGTCTCGCTGTTCGTCCAGCAGCGCAGCCCGTAGCGGTCGGCCAGCGCCTTATTGACGGCCAGATAGTCGGCGAGCTCGTGGAAATCCACATGGCCGTCCTGGAACGCAACGATATCCACCGCGCCGCTGATGCCCGCCATAATCTCACCCCACTCCTGCTCGTGCTGCGCGACGGTCAGCGTGTCGGCATGCGCGGCCGGGTCCAGCCCCGCGGCCTTGATGCCCTGCATCCACGGCGAGATGAGCACTGGCAGGCCCCCGGAGATGGCCTTACAGTGGCGGCCCATCTGGGCATAGATTTCGATGATGCCCTTGATGCGGCGGCTAACCTCCTGGGTGAGATACCACCCCCGGAACGCGGGATGGCTGCCGTAGCGCGCCCACACTTCATCGACGACGCCGCGATTCAGGTCCAGCTCGGTCTGCCACTCGCCCGCATACCAGTAGCGGCCCGAATCGTACGTGCCGAAGTAGAACCCCATGTCGTATTTCTGCGCGAGATCGAGAAACAGGGCGACCAGATCCACCGGCGGGCGGTGACAGCCTTCGCGTGCAATCAGGAACTCGGAGGGATAGGTGAGCCAGCGTTTCAGGCCTGACCGGATGAGAATCACGGTGTCGATGCCGATGGCGCGCATGGCAGCAAAGTCGGTATCCCATTCGCGCGGGCCCCAGTTCTGATGGGGAATGTCGTAGGAGATTTCGTCCAGAAAGGTGCCGGTGAGGGGAATCGCGACCGGCGCAGCAAGGGCATAGGTCATGGCGTTGCTCCTGTTGGCGGCGCCACGGAAGGTCATGGCTTGGTGTCCATCCGAGCACCTGTCAGGCTCAGTCCTGCCACGGAATAGCTCACGCCAAGCCGCCAAGAGCGCAAAGGATTCTACCTGATATTCCTTGCGTACTTGGCGGCTTGGCGTGAGCTTCGCGGCAAAACCGATGCGAGCAAGTGCCGAGTGGACTCCTAGCCCTCTGCGCTCCGGCAGTCGAGGCGGCAGGCCCGCTCCAGGTCCAGCAGGTACGGGTCGGGCGTCCGGCCGATGATGCGATACCTGGGCGGAATCTGCTTGCAGAAGATGCGCCCCCGGACGAGCAGGCTCGCACCATCGTTCTCCTCGATAAACAGGTCGCGCAGGGAACCTTTAGGTGGCGCCAGAATGATGGTGGTGCCATCGTACAGCAGGAGCCGGTGGACGGCAAATGCCCGCTCGCGGGGAAATGCATACACGCCTTCGATATCGATGACCTCGCCCTCGTGCGCGTCCAGGCAGGTCCGCGCCGTGCAGACGAAGTACTCCGCCGGCCTGTCGCTGTGCGTCATGCCGTCCACACTCTCAGTCATCGGTGTAGAACTTGTTCAGGATCCAGCCGCTCTGGCCTGTCCGCGCGCCCGATTTGACCTCGACCTTCATCCAGTTCTGCCCCTTGCGGATGATCGTAACCTTGTCGCCCTTACTGAGCGTCTTCGTGCCGGTCGGCGTGGCCGGGTCCGCCTCGAGGTGTACATTGTCCGCGTTGACGACGCCGTTCAGCGATTCCGGATGTTGCACGACCATCGTGGTGGATTTGACGTCGAGCGCACCGGTATTCGAGGGCGCTTCAGCCCACGATTGGCCCTTCGACTCCGGCCCGTACATATCGAAGTAGTACTTCGTGCCTGAACTGGCGTAGTCTTCGAGGGTGATGTAGTCATGGCCCGAGGCCATCAGGTTGAAGCCAAAGTGGAAATTGTAGTTGGTCAGACTTGCACCGGGCATGTCGCGTTCGCTGCCGATGGTGATGCCCTGCCCGACCTTCGGCACGGCGTACTTGTTGATCCCGTACTTCTGGCTCAGGAGGTCCTTCTTCGCGGCGTCCAGCGCATCCCACTCTTTGAGCGCATCTACGCGCGTCAGAGTCTTCTTGAACTCGCGCTCGAAGATGCGAATGAAGATCTCGCCTGACATCTGCTCGGTCGTCGAGACGATTCCGCCCGGCGCATTGTCGTCCGCCTTGTACGTGGAGGGCTTGGTGTACTCTTCGGTCGTGCCGCGTTTGGTGACGCCGACGAAGGACTCGTATCCGGCCGCCTCGGACCCCAGGACTTGCTGGCACGCCGTACCGCAGTCGTCGGTCAGCTCGACCTCGCTGCTCGTCGCCCGATCCAGGATGCGAAACTTCTTGAGCGTCAGCGCGGCGCCACCCGCGGGCGGCGTCACTGAGATATCCTTGCCGGCGAGCTCCTCGATTTTGACTTTAGATTTGAGTGTGTCCAGCACGCTGTTGGAGTTGGCGATGTTGCTGCTCTGTGCCCAGGCCTCCTGCGTGTGATCCTTGACGGCCATCTTGCCGTCATCGGACAGGAGGTCATACGGCATCGCGCTGTATGTGGCATAGCGCTGGACGGGACCCGTCGCGGGCACTGCAGTGGGAGCCGCCGGTGGGGGAAGGATATCCCAGGCCGGTTCGCCCCGCACCACACGATCTGCGATCCGGTCGGCGTTGCCCTCGTAGGCATCGCCCGGCCGTCCGATTCCATCAGGCAGATTCACGCCGCTCCGCTGCTGGACGACATGGGCTGCTTCATGTGCGGCCAGGCGCAGATCGGGCACGCTGCGAAAAGCGAGATTGGTCCCCGTGGCATAGGCCTCCGCGCCGATGTTGCTGGCGGTTGCACCCGCCGCGCCGCCGATATGTGCGCGGACGCCGGTCAGATCATGTGCCGGGCCGAAGGAGCGCTGGATTTGCGCCAGGTGGGGGAGCGGGCTTGCCGGCCCCGTGATGCCTGCCTGTGCGGTCTGGTGGATGTCGTCAAGCTGGAACCGGGAAGAGAGCAGCAGGGAACTCGCCGCGGCCAGTTGCACCGCCGGCGAGGGGGCGGCTTGCACCAGGGCTGCCCCCTGAACCAGACCCTCGCGCGGCCGCAGGAAGCCTCCCGGTTCTGCGCCCTCCACCCGTGCAGAAAGTCGTTGTCTGTTCGCGAACATCCTCATAGCAGTCCCTCGCAGTGGCGCCGATGCGTGAACGGCTGTAATATCGGCGCACACCGGTGATCTTACCACTTGTGATAGGCTTGTGTCAAACTTGCTCAGAGTCCAGATGGACTTGCCCGCAACCTCTGGCGGGCGGGCTGCGTAGAGTATACGATGGGAACATCTTTCGAAAGGATCTCTCATGGACCACAGCATGACCTGCACCACCTTTGAACTTCCGGGGTATCGCGTCACCCGCAACCTTGGCGTCGTGCGCGGGGTCACCGTCCGCTCGCGCGGGCTGGTCGGCCAGTTCGCAGCGAGCCTGCGCACCATCGGCGGCGGCAAAATCTACGAATACGTGAGCCTATGCGAGGAAACACGCGAGGAAGCGTTCGACCTGATGGTGAAGCACGCCGAGCAATTGGGCGCCAACGCCATCATCGGCGTGCGCTATGACGCGACCGAACTGGCCGAGAACATGACCGAGGTCCTCGCCTATGGGACCGCGGTCTGGGTTGAACAGGTTTAGTCCGATGAACGAGCGAGCCGTTGTGATCGATCCCGGCGAAGTTCAGGCAGCCATCGCGCGGTTCTACGATGCAGACGCACAGCATGAGTGGGAGCGTGCGACGCGTCACCCGACCGAGTTTGCCGTTACGCGCCGCGCGCTGGCCCAGTACCTGCCGCCCCCACCCGCACGCGTGCTCGACTGCGGCGGCGGGCCAGGACGCTATGCCATCGAGCTGGCGCAGCAGGGCTACCAGGTCACCCTGTTCGACCTGTCGCCCGGCAACCTGGCACTGGCCCGCACAAACATCGCAGAGGCCGGCGTGACGCTCGCCGCAATCGAGCAGGGCACGGCCACTGACCTCTCGCGTTTCGCGGATGATAGCTTCGATGCCGTCCTGCTGATGGGGCCGCTGTATCACCTGCTGACCGAGGCGGAGCGCCGGCAGGCGGTTGCAGAGGCGCGCCGCGTGCTCAAGCCGGGCGGGCCGCTCTTCGCGGCATTCATCGCGCGCTACGCCGCGCACAGCGATGCGGCCACCAAGTTCCTCCTGGAGCCGGTCGAACGACCGGGGTTGTACGAACGCATCGAGCAGATGGGGATACTCCCGCCCGGTGAAAATGAGGGGTTCGCCGCCTATTTCGCCCGTGCAGAGGAAGCCACAGCACTCTGCTGGGATGCGGGGCTGGAGGTACACGCGCTGCTCAACGTGGAAGGCATCGTTGCCGGGATGGAGCATCTTGGGCTGAACAAGCTCACCGGCGCGGCCTGGGCCTGGTGGGAGGAACTGAACTGGCGGCTGGCCGCAGAACCCTCCCTGCTGACCGCGGCGCAGCATTACCTCGTCATCTCGTTGAAACCAAAATGGCGCAGGCTGCTGGCGGATATCGTCCGCCAGTGCCGCGCGGCGGGCATCCGCGTGCGGGCGGTCGGCGGGACCGCGCTCGCGCTCCACGGACTGCCCATTCCGGTCAAGGACATCGACCTGGACCTCGACACCGAGGGGATTTACCGGTTCGGGGAGCTGTTCGTCGACCACGCGGTACAGCCCGTAGGCCGGTCGGAGAGTGCGCAGTACCGGTCGCACTTCGGCCGCTTCGACTTCGACGGCCTGATCGTGGAGGTCATGAGCGACCTGGAATGGCGCGAGGGCGACACGTGGCGGCCCATCGTGAACGTGACCGAAATGGATGTGGAACTGGAAGGCGTGCCGGTCACGGTGCCGTGGCTGGAGGAGGAAATGCTGGCCTACGTGCGCCGCGGGAAGCTGGAGCGCGCGGCACAGGCGTTACACCGGTGCGACCAGGCGCGGCTGCTGGCACTGCTGCGCGGGGATGTGAAGACGGGCGTGGTATGACTGCGCCCAAGGAGGTACGCTTGGCTGAGTTGGTAAAGTCAGAGGAACGGATCGATCGGGAGTTGACCGGTGAGCCGGTGGTCGTGCAAGGCGGGACGCTCCTGCCGGTCGCGCGGCTGCAAGGCAAGGTCTGGCGCGGTCCGGCGGAACAGCCGGCCGGCGGTCATGTGAGCTTCGAGGCGGGATATGCACGGCTGACGCCGGTACATGCGATTGTCACCGACGCGAGCGGCCAGGAGCAGACGGTCACCATCTCTGACCCGACGAGCGAGGCGCTGCGCGGGATCGGGTCCGGCGCAGCCGGCATTGCCGGCCTGTGTCTCGTGTTGATCATCGCGGCACGGCTCTGGCGGTCTCTCACAGCAATCAGGAGGTCTGGGCAATGAACGAGAAGTATGAAGCGCCCTCGATTCCGATCGAGGAAATGCTGAAGACGCTGAATGCATCCAGCGTGTTCGGTGAGCCGACGCGCGAGGGCGCCACGACGGTCATACCTGTGGCGGCGGTGTCTTATGCCTTTGGTGCGGGCGGCGGCTATGGCACGCCTCCCGCGGGCAAGACAGCCGAGGCCGGTGAGGAAGCGGCTGAGGTAAGCGGCGCAGGCGAGGGCGGCGGGAGCGGCGGGGGCGGCGGCGGACGTGCGAAGCCGGTGGGTTACATCCGGCTCGATGCCGACGGCGCGCACTTCGACCCGATCCAGGATGAATCGCGCATCGCGCTGGCCGGCATCGCGATGGTGGCCTGGGCGATCTTCTGGATCACCGCGACGATCCGCGCGTTCGTGAAAAAGTAGCGCGTTGGAACGTACGGTGTCTCACGCAAAGACGCCAAGGGCGCAAAGTATTTCTCTGCTTCCTCTTGGCGGTCTTAGCGTCTTTGCGTGAGCATCTTCGGCTTCAGGCTGTCTCACGCAAAGACGCCAAGGGCGCCAAGTATTTCACTGTTTCCTCTTGGCGGTCTTAGCGTCTTTGCGTGAGCATCATCTTCATGCGATCTCACACAAAGAGAAACCTTGGCGTTCTTGGCGTCTTCGCGGTTCAATTCTCCAGCAATTCCGCCAGGTCGGTCAGCGAGCCCTGATACGTCGGCGCAGGCGTCTCAGGCAGGAGCGCGGTCGCCGCGCTGGGCACGAGGAACGTCGGGCAGCCGACAGACGCCGCGACCATGTCCATATGCTCGTCACCTACGACGAGACATTCCTCCGGCCGCCGGCCGAGCCGGGCAATCACATCGTCGAAGAAGCGCAGGTTCGGCTTGCAGTAGCGGCTGTTCTCGTAGCTCGTCACCCACTTGTAGGGAAAGTCATCCACCCCGGCCCAGGCCATGCGCTGCCGGATCGCGGTCGCAGGGAAGAGCGGATTCGTCGTAATGGCGACGTCGTAGCCAAGTGCAAACGCCAGTTGCACGACGGGTCGCGCCTCCGGCTTGCGCCGCGTGACCCCCGCCAGCTTCGGGAAGTCCTCGGCATAGAAGGCATCGAAGATGGGTTCCAGCTCCGCGCGCGGGCGGCCCACCAGCGGGAAGAACACCTCTGCGAAGACCTCCTGGTTGGTCGCACGGCCGTCGTTTGCCAGCATCGCCTCGGTCGCCTGCATCAGGTGGGTG
>DAOUGK010000277.1:0-3014 GCA_034429055.1 Anaerolineae bacterium
GGCGCCAGTCGCGTGCGCGACCTGTTCGACCAGGCCAAGAAGAACTCACCCTGCATCGTCTTCGTCGATGAGCTCGACGCCGTCGGCCGCCAGCGCGGCGCCGGCCTGGGCGGCTCGCACGATGAGCGCGAGCAGACGCTGAACCAGCTTCTCGTCGAGATGGACGGCTTCGAAGCGAATGAAGGCATCATTCTGATCGCCGCGACCAACCGTCCGGACGTGCTCGACCCGGCGCTGCTGCGTCCGGGCCGCTTCGACCGGCAGATCGTCGTTCCGAACCCGGACGTCGTCGGCCGCGAGAAGATCCTGAAGGTGCACGTGCGGGGCAAGCCGCTGGAGCCGGGGGTGGACCTGGAGACGATTGCGCGGGGGACGCCGGGCTTCGTCGGCGCGGATCTCGAGAACCTGGTCAACGAAGGCGCGATCCTGGCCGCGCGGCGCAACAAGCGGGCCATCGGCATGACCGAGTTGCAGGACGCGGTGGAAAAGGTCATCGCGGGCCCGGAGCGCCGTTCGCGGCTGATCTCCGAGCACGAGAAGCACATCGTGGCCTACCACGAGGCGGGGCACGCGCTGGTCATGAAGATGCTGCCCCACTCGGACCCGGTGCACAAGATCAGCATCGTCAGCCGGGGCATGGCGCTCGGCTACACCATGCCGCTGCCCGAAGAAGACCACCTGCTGCACGGCCGCAGCAAGTTCCGCGACGAGCTGGCCGGGCTGCTAGGCGGCCGCGTGGCCGAAGAAGAGGTTTTCGGCGACATCACGACGGGCGCGTCGAACGATCTCGAACGGGTCACTGCGCTGGCCCGCCGGATGGTCACACAGTATGGCATGAGCGAGAATCTCGGTCCGCAGACCTACGGCGAGAAGGAGGACCAGGTCTTCCTGGGCCGCGAGATCGGCGAGCAGCGCAACTACAGCGAGGAAGTCGCCGAGGCTATCGACACCGAAGTGCGCGGGATGATCCACGATGCACACGAACAGGCCCGCAGCATCATCCGGCAGTATCGCGATAAGCTGGACGAAATTGCCCGCCGCCTGATCGAGCACGAGACCGTCGACGCCGCCGAATTCCAGACAATATTCGCAGCGTAGAGACGTAAGGCTCACGCAGAGGCGCAAAGGACGCAAAGAGCTTACTAATGTAGCTTTGCGATCTTTGCGCCTTTGCGTGAGCATCCTGATCGGAGCACCTCATTGGTTCGCACCCCTCCCCTGGCAGGCGACCGCGCGCGGCCGGTCCGGCTGTCCAGCAACGACCTGCTCATGCTCACCGCGACCGCCATCTGGGGGGTCAACTTCACTGTCATCAAGGTAGCCCTGGCCGAGTTCTCGCCGATGGCTTTCAACGGGCTGCGTTTTGGCCTGGCGACAGTGGTCATCATGGCGATCCTCTGGTGGCAGGCCCGCCACACCCCTGGCTCCGACCTGCTCGACGTGCCCCGCCGCGACTGGGGCCCGGTCATCCTGCTCGGCCTGTTCGGCCACACCTTCTACCAGGTCATCTTCATCAATGGCCTGTCGCACACTACGCCCGCCAATTCATCTCTGCTCATGGCGACCTCACCCATTTGGGTCGGCATCATCGGTTATGTCCTGCGCATCGAGCGCATCAACCGGCTGATGTGGCTGGGCATTGCGCTGTCGTTCGCGGGCATCACCGTGCTGATGATGGGCGGTGAAAACAAGGTCAGCCTCGGCAGCACGACCCTGATGGGCGACCTGTTGATTCTCGCCTGTGCGTTCGCCTGGGCCATCTATACGACCGCCAGCAAGCCCCTGCTCGCGCGCTACTCGCCGCTCAAGCTGACGGCATGGTCGATGCTGGCCGGCGCAGTCCCGCTGACGCTCATCAGCGTACCCTCCATGATCCGGCAGGACTGGTCGGCCATCTCGCCTGCCGCATGGGCCGGCCTGGCCTTCTCAACGCTGATGGCTCTCGTCGCCGGGTATCTCATCTGGTATACCAGCGTCCAGCGGGTCGGCAACGCGCGCACCGCAGTCTACTCCAATCTGACGCCGGTCATCGCTATCGTCTTCGCGTGGCTGACCATCGGCAGCCGGCTCGCGCCGCTGCAGCTCGCCGGCGCCGCGGTCGTCCTGGCCGGGCTGATGGTGACGCGGAAGGGCCGGGCGCGGTGAAACCCAGGCATCCTGAGCGGGTGGACCGCGCAACGTGGTTAGCGGGATACGGCCAGTCGAGGAATGCGCCCCCTCAGGGGCCGCCCTTTCGACTGCGCAGCGCGATGCGCTGCTCCGCTCAAGGTGCTTGCACAGCCTATCATCAGCCGGACGGAGCATATCCTGCCCATGAACACCTATCTGCTGAAGTTGCTCTACAACCTTCGCTCCCACCGGATCGGCGAGTGGTCGGTCGACCGGCTGCTCGTGACGTTCGCCTGGGCAGCATCCGCGTTCGTGGTGCTGCGCTGGGTATTGCGCGGGCAGCCGCCGCTCGCGTGGTGGCACTGGCTGATCCTCGCCCTGCTGATCCTGGGCGGGCTGGCGATCATCGTCCTGGCCCGCCTGGCCGCGGCGCATGACTTCGTGCGGTTCACCCCGCAGCCTGAGCTCGCGCCGCCAGCCGCCGTCCCGCTCGCGCCGCAGGACAAGGTACAGACCTATGCCACGGGCCACTTCGAGGTCGAAGGCAAGGCGGGGTTCTACTCGGGGCTGCTCGCCTACTGGCGGACGTTTGCGACCCGGGAGCATGCCATCATGGCGATCGTGCACCGCACCCGCTTCCTCGGCCTGGCGGCCACGGCCGATGCGCAGCTCGGCATGTGGTACATCTTCATTGCACCGGAGACCATCGAAGAAGCTCGCGCGGGTCAACTGGAGTTCGGCGCGCAGCAGCGGCCCGCGCTGCGCATCACCTACCGTCACACCGCGCCGCAGACCGCTGCCAAACGCCTCGTGCGCCGGCTCCACACGCCGGTAACGCGCCGCGCCGTCTACCTGGCGTTCGAGGATGCCGCCGCACGTGACCGCGTCTGGTCCGACCTGGCCGC
>DAOUGK010000278.1:0-10539 GCA_034429055.1 Anaerolineae bacterium
CACGCCGCGCGAGGACCCGTTCCACCGGGCCGCGTCGCACGTGGACGGCGCGATGTCGATCCTGACCGGCATCGCCGCCAACATCTCCATGCGGACGGGCCAGCCGGTCAAGGTCGCCGATCTGGTGAAATTCTAGCAAAAGCTCACGCAAAGACGCCAAGTCACAAAGCTTGTCAGTCATCTTTGCGTGCTTTGCGCCTTTGCGTGAGGAATAGCGGAGAAAGGCAGAATATGACACCACCTACTATCCGTTTCGCTGTCATCGGCATCAACCACGGTCACATCGTCGGGCAGTGCCTCCACCTGCTGTATGCCGGTGCAGAGATGGTCTCCTACTGGCCGCCCACGCCGGACCCCGACGACGAGGCCACCGCCGGCGTGCTGGCCGGCTTCAAGGCCGCCTTCCCCGACGTGCAGCCCGCGCGCTCAGAGGCGGAGATCCTCGAAGACCCGACCATCCATATGATCGTCGGCGCGGCCATCCCTGCGGACCGCGCGCCGCTCGGCATCCGCGTCATGCAGCACGGCAAGGACTACATGACCGACAAGCCGGGCTTCACCACGCTCGACCAACTGGCGGAGACGCGCCGCGTGCAGGCGGAGATGGGCCGCATCTACTCTGTGTGCTACAGCGAACGGTTCGACGTAAAGTCGGCGGTCAAGGCCGGTGAGCTGATCCAGGCGGGCGCGATCGGCAAGGTCGTGCAGACGGTCGGCCTCGGCCCGCACCGCATCCATCCGCCCGTGCGCCCCGGCTGGTTCTTCAAGCGCGAGCGTTACGGCGGCATCCTCTGCGACATCGGCTCGCACCAGGCCGACCAGTTCCTCTATTACACCGGCTCGACCAGCGCAGAGGTGGTGGCCGCGCAGGTGGCGAACTACAAGCACCCGCAGCACCCTGAGCTGGAGGATTTCGGTGAGATGCTGTTCCGTGGAGACGGCGGGACCGGCTACGTGCGCGTGGACTGGTACACGCCCGCGGGCCTGCCCACCTGGGGCGACGGCAAGCTGGTCATCCTGGGGACGGATGGGTACATGGAGCTGCGGAAGTACGTGGATATCGCGGGCCGGCCCGGCGGCGAGCACCTGTTCCTGGTCGACCACAAGGGCGTCCACTATGTGGACTGCAGCGACGCTGATCGCCCCTATGGCCCGCGGCTGGTGTCCGACGTGCTGAACCGCACGGAGACGGCCATGTCACAGGCCCACTGCTTCCTCGCCTCTGAGCTGGCGCTCAAGGCGGAGGCCATGGCGACGCGACTGGGAAATTTGCGTTAGCCACAGAGGTCACAGAGGACACGGAGGAGTCAGTAGAGTAATAGAACGCAGATTGCGCCACTGAGTGGATTGACAGGCTGCATAAAAGATCGATCCTGATAATCAGTCAAATCTGTGTCATCTGCGTTCTATTCTCTGCTTCCTCTGGGTCCTCTGTGGCATCGTCTATTCCGCGGCCGGATGCGGCTCGGCCATTTCCCTGCGGCGGAGCGCCAGCGTATCGGCGGTGCGGAGGCGGTTCCAGACGAACGAGCTGGAGCCGAGGGCCGACAGCACGCCGCCGGCGATGATGACGGGCGCCGGGCCAATCGCCTCGGCCAGCTTGACGCCGATGAGCGGCATGATGAATGCGCCAATGTTCATAATGGTCGTGTAGAGGGCCAGAAACACCGGGCGCTGCGCTGCCGGGCAAATCTTCAGCAGCATGGGATAGTGGCTCAGGTTGACCGCCGGCGCGACCAGGCCGTACAGTGCCGTGAACATCAGGATAACCGTCAGGCTCGGCGCGATGCCCACCAGGATGGGATACACGCCGATCGCCATGATCGTCCAGCGCAGCACCTTGTTCTCCCCCAGCCGCATCACCCCACGCTGCCACAGATAGTAACCGATGATGGGCGTCAGGTTCGCCATCATGCTGTTCAGCCCCAGCCACCCCTCTTCCGCACCCAGCGTGCGCACGTAGTAGAGGACGTAGACCGGCCCGATCATCCACAGACCGATGCCGTGCATGAGCGTGTTGAGCGTGATGCGGGTAAAGTCCGGCTCGGTCGTGAATGCGTCGCGCCAGCCGCGCAGCAGCGCGAGCGGCCCCAGAGCCTGCGCGGGCGGCTCCGGCACGTGGGATTCCGGGACCTTCAGCCGGGTGAGGTAGTAGGTACTCACCATCGCAGCCGCAAACCCGACCCCATACATGATCTGGTAATTCAGTGGGAACGGCACGCTTTGAAGCCAACGCCCGGCCAGGAACACACCTACCGTGACCACCCCGGCGAGCAGGATATTGCGGAGCGCGAAGACGCGCGCCCGGTCGGTCTCGGGCACGACGTCGGCCAGCATGGGTCCCCAGGCGACGTTGAAGAAGTGCGCCGGGATGGTGAAGACGATGAGCAGCCACACCAATCCCGCACCCTGGTTGCCGAACGGCAGCCAGGGGATGAAGATGACCAGCAGGTAGCCGATGCGCGACAGCAGCAGGCTGCCAAGGAGCCAGGGCATACGCTTGCGCTGGCGGGTAAGGAACTGGCCTGCGGGCAGCGTCACCAGGATCGCGAGCAGCGCCGGGATCGAGCTGAGCAGGCCGATATCTGCATTGGTCGCGCCCAGCCGCAGCGCGAACGGCGCGTTGAACGCAGCCGCAGCCGACAGGAACGCCGCCCAGAAGATTTCGATCAACAGGTACATCGCGTTGTTCGCGCGCGGGTCATCGCCGGGCGTCAACGCGTACCGGACATCGGCGATGCGACGCTGCACCATCCAGGCGATGTGGCCGGCCATCTCAGCGGGGGTCAAGCGCGCGGGTTTGTCGGGTGACATAGATACACGCAACCCAGCACAGTAGGGGGTGGGGGGCGAACACACAGGTTCGCCCCTACAAATATTCCACAGAACCGAACGTAGGGGCCCACCTGTGTGTGCGCCCCGGCGCACCTGTGTGTGCGCCCCGGCGCACCCGCTCGCCACAGTTGCGCCTACCGCTGCGCGAGCACGGTCTTCTCGTAATCGCGGATGGCATCCAGGAAGGTGAAGCCCACCGGCACACCCTGGCGCAGGCAGAACTCGTCCCACACCGCGTTGAACGGCAGAGCCTTGAGTTCTTCCAACAGCGCGAGCCGGCCGGTGTAGTCGCCGCCGACTTCCAGCGCGCGCGCCTGCTCGAACGGCTCCAGCAGCGCCATCAACAGCGCGCGGACGGTGTTGCGCGTGCCGATGACCCACGCCGCGATACGGTTGATGCTGGCGTCGAAGTAATCCAGCCCGATGTGCACGCGGTCGATGTAGTTGCCCCGAACGATTTCCTGTGCGATGGCCTGCAGGTCGTCGGACAGAATCACAACGTGGTCACTGTCCCAGCGGACGCCGCGGCTGACGTGCAGCAGCACCTCGTCCACGAAGGTCAGAACCGCCGACAGCTTATCGGAGATAGTCTCGGTCGGGTGATAGTGGCCGGAGTCGAGGCACACCAACGTCTTGTGCGCCACGGCATACGCCAGGTAGAACTCGTGCGAGCCGACCGTGTAGCTCTCCGCACCGATGCCGAACAGCTTGCCCTCGACGGCGTCCAGATGATACCGCGGATCCAGCTTCTCGACCAACACCTTGTCGAGCGATTCCTTCAGCAGCAGCCGCGGGGTCTTGCGGTCCACCGGCACATCCTTCATCCCGTCGGGAATCCAGATGTTGGTGACGCACGGCGTGCCCAGCTCGCGACCGAAGTACTCACCGATCTTGCGGGAGGCAATGCAGTGCTCGATCCAGTAGTTGCGCACGCCCTCGTCGTAGCTGGAAAGGGTGAAGCCCGAGTCGGCCAGCGGGTGCGAGAAGAGTGTAGGGTTGAAGTCGAGGCCGTGGCCCTTCTCCTTCGCCCAGCCCACCCAATTCGCGAAATGCTCCGGCTGCAGCGCGTTGCGCTCGATTCGCCGGCCGCCGGTCTCAGCGTAAATGGCATGCAGGGCCAGCCGGTGCTTGCCGGGGATCAGGCTGTAAGCGCGGTCGAGGTCGGCGCGCAGCTCGTCGGCAGTGCGGGCCTTGCCCGGATAGTTGCCGGTCGCCTGGATGCCGCCCGTCAGCGCCGCGTCCGGCGACTCGAAGCCGCCCACGTCATCGCCCTGCCAGCAGTGCAGGCTGATGGGGATGCCGGTCAGCGTCTGCATGGCCTTCTCGGTATCCACGCCGAAAGTTGCATAGCGATCCTGCGCGAGTGCGTAAGCCGCGTGGATTTGATTGTCGGTTGGTTGTTGGGTCATGTCGCCTCCGGAGAGATGAGTAACGAGCAACGAGTGACGAGTAATGAGTAACTGGTTACTCGTTACTCATTACTCGTCAGGTTCACCGCGCGCCGCACGCCTGCAGGCACGCCTGCATGTGCCCGCGCGACTCGGCTGCAATCACGGCGCATTGTACTACACTATATTCCTTCGCGCCGATAACTTCGAGGTCCAGCGGCCCGGTGTAGCCGTTCTCGTGCAGGACACGGATGTAACCAAGCAGGTCGATGTCCCCGCGGCCGTTAGCCTGCATCTCAGGCTTGCCCGGGTTCATCTGGCGGCCCTTGCAGTCGCGGATATGGACGTGCTTGACGCGGTGGATGACCGCGGCCAGCGCCTCGACCGGGTTCTCGCCCGACCGGTAGATGTGCGACGGGTCCATGTCGATACCGAACGCAGGAGAAGTCACGGCCTCCATCAGCTTCAGCGTGGTCGGGGTGTTCCAGATGGCCGCGCCCACGTGCGCCTTCGCGCACAGCGTCACACCGTAGTGCGCTGCGCGGTCGGCCAGCCGGCCGAGCGACTCGATGGACTGCTGCAGGGTCGCCTCGTCGCCCGTCTTACCGCCTGGACCGCAGTTGACGATGGGGATGCCGATTTCCGCAGCGGCCTGGAAAGCCAGCTCCATCTTCGCCGCGTCCTGCGAGGGCTGCTCCATCGCCAGCAGCGCCAGTCCGTACTCGGCCGACAGGCGCTTGATCTCGGGCGCAATCTCCTGCCAGCGATCCAGCACGAGATGTTGGCTCATGCCGTCGATGGCGGAGAGCTCGATGCCGTCATACCCGGCCATCGCCAGGTGTTTGAAGGCGGTTTCAAGGTCGTGTCCGCCGAACAGGACTGAGTTCGCACCTAGTTTCATGGGGTTCCCTCCGAGGAATGAGTAATCAGTAATGAGTAACAAGTAAAGAGTAAGCTGCTCATATGCCGTTTACTCGTTACTCCTTACTCGTTATATGACCTGCACCACTTGCCCCGAGTCCAGCGACTCGATGGCGGCTTGCAGCACCTTCTGCGCGGCCAGACCCTCCGCACCGGAGCCATCTATGTCCTCCGGGGCGACGCCCGCCTCGACCTGCTCCACGAACTTGTGGATGCGGTTGCGGAAGGTGTCCTCGAAGTCGCGGTGCCCGCCGAAGACGGGGTTGCTGTAGACCCGCTTCTCCAGGTCGCCTGCCGGATAGAGGGTCACTTCGCGCCACATATCCTCCAGCACGAACCGGCCCTTCGTCCCTGCCACCTCGCACCGCTCCATCGGGTGGCCGCGCTCGATGTCATAGGATGCCGTCAGCCCGCCGACGACGCCGTTCTTGAACCGCATGCTAAAGTGCGCGGTGGACCAGATTTGCCGACCCGGCGCCTTCTGCGCAAAGCACTGCACCGCCTCGACGTCGCCGCAGAAGTGGCGCATGACATCGACGGTGTGCGGATTGAGCGCCTTGATCATGTAGTAGGGCGAGCTTTCCGCCGGGTTCTTGATCCACATGCTCATGTTGACGAACAGCAGATGACCCAGCCGGCCCTCGTTCTGCCACCGCTTCGCAACGTAGGTCGCCTCGGTGAACCGATGGTTCAGGTTGATGCCGTAGCAGAGGCCCTTCTCCCGCGCCTTCGCGACCATCTCCTCAGCCCTGGCGATATCGTTGCTGATGGGCTTCTCGCCCAGCACATGGCTGCCGGCTTCGAGCGCCTGCATGGTCGGTGCGTAGTGGTCGCTGCTGTACTCGTAGCCGCCCGTGGTGATGCTGGTGATGTCGGGTTGCAGCGCCCGCAGCATCTCCTCCGCGTTGTAGAATGCAGGCACGCCCAACCGGGCCGCGGCCTTGTCAGCCCGTTCCTTGATGATGTCGCACACGCCGACCAGTTCGGCCAGGGGCGTAGCCCGATACATGTCGGCGTGGCGGTTGCCGATCGGCCCCATGCCGATGACGCAGACTCTTTGCATGATCACCTCGATCGTGATGAGTTCTTAGACTTACGGGGTCCTGCCAGCCTGCGTCTGGCAGGACCCCGTAAGTATTACCCCTTCGGCCAGGCTGACTTACTTGCGGTCTCCCGCCTGCAGGCGCGCGGCCTGGGCCGGGTCGCCGATGTGCAGGGTGTCATACGCCTGCTGCGAACTCTGGAACGGGCCGACACCCTCATGGCCGTGCCAATCCACCTGGTGATGGATGGGATTCGGCAGGCCGCTCTCTGCCTCGCGACGGGCAATCCAGCCCTCCATGCGCGCCTTCAGGAACTCCACAACCTCCGGCTGCTGGTCTGCCAGGTTGGTGTACTCCAGCGGGTCCTCGATGAGGTTGTACAGCTCGACCGGCGGCTTGAAGTGCATGTCTGGCTCCAGTGCGGTGATGAGCTTCCACTGGGGTGTGCGCCAGCCGTGCTTGCGCATCCACGTGCACTCGGTCACGTAGAACTCGCTGCGGTTGTGCGCCACTTCCTCGCGCACCATCGGCAGGAGGCTCTTGCCGTCGAACGGAATGCCCGTCTCGATCTCCGCCAGTTCCAGCAGCGTCGGGACAAGGTCCTGGTGCAGGTTGTAGCCCCCGACGCGGCGGCCCTTCGGCAGCTTGCTGGGATAGCGGATGATGAGAGGCACGTGCAGGGTCGGGTCGTACAACCCGTGATGGTCAAAGTAGCAGTCGTGGTCGTAGAGCGTCTCGCCGTGGTCCGAGTTGATGACCACGATGGTGTTGTCGAGCAAGTCGCGGGCTTCGAGAGCGGTGAAGATCGTCCGGATGGCGGCGTCCATGTACGCGACCGCGCCGTCATACTGGGCAATCACGTAGTCCTTGTCGGTGATGCCCGGCGGCATCCAGCTCGCGAAGAAGTCACGGAACGGCTTGAAGCTCATCACCGGTTCCATGGACTTGTTCGCAGGGTCCGTCTCGTTGCCGTGGTAGAAGGCCCGCTCGTAGGGTTCGGGCGGCAGGTACGGCGCGTGCGGGTCCATGTGGCGGAGGAACAGGAAGAAGGGGTCGCCGGCCTTGTCCAGCCGCTCCAGTTCCGGGATCGTCACCTTGTTGAGATTCTCGGCCTTCGGGCTGCGACCTTCATTCCAACTGCCCCAGCCGGGAAAGTCGATGTAGGTGTCGAACCCGCGCGATGCGGGATTGCCGCGGAAGCCGACGCAGGTCGTGTTGTAGCCCTGCTCCCTGAGAATCTCAGGCAGCGTCCTGACCTCGGGCCGCATCGGGCCCTTGTGCCGCAACGCGACGACCTGGGTCGAAAAGATGTCCATGCCGGTCAGCATGGAGGAGTACGCGCTGGTGGTCGGAATGAAGGCGCTGTAGGTGCGCTCGAACAGAACACCCTCACGGGCAAAATGATCGATGTGGGGCGTCGTCAGGCGGCCATACCCGTAACCGCTCATATGGTCGGCGCGCAGCGAGTCGATGCCGAAGAAGACGATGTTGGGCTTACGCCCGTGGCTAGTTGGCATGCGGATACACTCCTCTACAAGTCTCTCCTGCTCCCTGAATTATCGCCACATTCAGGATTAGCGCAATTCGGGGCAAATCGTTTTTACTCGCAGCCTGGCGCAGGCGCGACGCTCCGGCCGAGCTGTGAGCTCCGCTGTGCCGCATCGATAACGCCGATCACGCGGCGCGCCTGCTCCGGCTTGACCAGCAACTCCTCGCCCAGCAGCAGATGGTCGGCCACGTTGCGGTAGTACTGCACCGAGCCGTAGCCCGGCAGCGTGACCTTGACCGTGCTGTCCTGCCGCACGCCCGATGCGAAGGATACCAGCCGGATCTCGTCCTTCCAGTCCGCGGTAATTGCGCCCTTCGTGCCCAGGATGAGCCACTTGGGTCGGGAGATGGCGGCAATCGAGGAAATCCAGTAGTCCGCGGTCACGCCGTTCTCGAAGCGGATATAGGCCTGGCCGTGGTCCTCGTTGGTGACCGCGTTCCAGACGCGCTTCTGGAAGTCACCCGTGACCTGGGTAATCTTTGACGGCACGAGGTTGAGGATCCAGTCGAGGAAGTGCGCGCCCCAATCGTGCATCACGCCGCCGCTGATGGCCTTGTCCGACCGCCACCAGAACCCCGGATGGCTGAAATTGCCCTGCCCGCACTCGATGTGGAAGATATCACCGATGAGCCCGCGGCCGATGAGGTCGCGGATGGTCAGGTAGTCGCCGTCCCAGCGGCGGTTGTGGAACAGGCTGAGCATCAGGTTGCGGCTGCGGGCCGCGTCGATCATCGCGTTGGCCTCGTCCACCGTGATGGCGAACGGCTTCTCCAGCACGACGTGCTTGCCCGCCTCCAGGCAGCACAGGGTCATGGGCGCGTGCAGGTTGTGGGGCAGAATGTTGACCACGAGGTCCAGATCGGGCATCGCCAACATGTCGTTCACGTCGGTGAAGTAGCCCGCGAGGTCCGGCAGCTCCTGCCGCGCAGCCGCGACGCGGGCCGGGCTGGCGTCGCACATGGCGACCGTACGCATGCCCGACGTGTCGTTGATCCAGCTTGCGTGGCCCTTGCCCATGTTGAACGCAGGCCCGTAGCCGAGCAGGCCGCAGCGGATGGTGCGGTCGGGAGCATCCACGCCGGCGCTCCACCTGATCGCGCGCAGCACCAGCTTCTTGAACTCTCCGTGCTGCCATGATTGCGCCGTATGACCCAGCGCGACGTACGCGACGCGGCCCGCGCCATAGGCCCGCGCAAAGGCCATCGGCATCTGCCGGCCCTGCCACTGCGTTTCCGCGAGGACGGTGCAGGCTGCGGGGTCGAAGTTCTGCAGGTGATACATCTCGTCGTAGATGCTGAAGTCGCTCATGCGCGCGATGAGGTCCCGCCCCTCGCCTGAGTGACCGTTAGCCGCCTGCTTCACCGTCACCTTGAACTCGTGGTGCTCCGGATGATGCAGGAATTCGCCGTTGAGCATCTCCACGTAGGCGCGGCTGCCGCGGAAGCTGTCGGTTGCGGAGTGGATGCCGACGAACCCGCCGCCCCCGCGCACGAAGTCGAGCAGCCCGGCCTCGCGCGCCGGCGTCAGGTCATCCTTGAAGCCGGTCGTATAGACGACCACCGCCGCGTACTTCCCGCCCGGCAGGCTGGCAAACGCGTCCAGGTCGTTCGTCATCTCAAGCTCGTAGCGCCCGTCCGCCGCGAGCCAGCCGCTCAAAATCTTGCCGCCAAGCTCCGTCGGGTGGAACTCGGGGCCGCCGTAGATGTACAGGACTTTCTGCATGAGATTCTTCCTTGCAATTAAAGTTAAAAATCTTTGTGGTCATGGGCCAACCTTCGGTTGGCCCATGACCACAAAGAACTGCTTACTTGTACAACTTCGCCACCCGCACGGCCCGGCCGTCGTCCTGCGCCGAACGATACGCCGCGTCGAGCAGCTCGACCGCGCGCCAGCCGATCGTGCCGGAGGCAAAGTTCAGTGCGCGACCGAGGATGACATCCACCAGGTTGTGCGCGGGCAGAAAACGGCTGTCCACGCCGCCGCGCTCGAAGCCGAGGTCCTCCCGGCTGCCGTCCGCACGGCGGATGAGCGCATGTTGGTTCGCTGTGTCGATGTCCAACGCGCCCGTCTCGCAGTACAGCGTGATGCCGAGCTTGTAGTTGCGCCCCGCATTGCCCGTCCCGCCGATTACGCCGAGCGCGCCGCCCGCGAACTGCACGATCATCGCGTCCACCAGGTCCAGCGCCAGGCCGTGGTTCGCCATCAACGCGTGCACCCGTTCCACGCGCAGGTCCGTCAGGAAGAACAACAGCCCCAGGAGATGCGTCATCTGGAGATGGCCGTGACCGCCGCCGAGCAACTGCGGCCGGTTGTAGTCTTCGCCCGGGCCGTGCAGCCGGAACGGCGCCTGGATAGGCGGCCGATCCGGGCTGACGTGCCCGCCGAGGAAGTCGCGCACGTCGGATGCGAAGGTGCCATTGACGTATTGAACCGCGCCGAGCTCGCCCGAATCCAGCACCGCCTTGAGCCGCTGGACGAACGGCAGATGCGGGTACGGGTAGCCGACCATCAGCTCACGGCCTTGCGCCTGGGCCAGCTCGACGAGGTGACGCGCTTCGCGCGCATGGAGGGTCATCGGCTTCTCGACGAGCACATGCCGCCCCGCCAGCAGACAGTCCGCCACGATCTCGTAGTGCGTCGCGTGCGGGGTGACGACGATGGCCGCGTCGATGGCCGCCTCGCGGAGCATGGCACGGTAGTCGGCGTAGAGCTGCGGGGCCGGCGGCGGACCGGGCTGGGCAGCGATCCAGTCGAGCGCGGCCTGAGCCTTATCGGGCCGCGTGTCGCAGACCGCGGCCAGCTC
>DAOUGK010000279.1:0-5085 GCA_034429055.1 Anaerolineae bacterium
TCCGCCGGCGCGCGGGACGACCTGACGTCCACACTCCTTGCGCTGCTGGCGACCCCCGATATCCGCAGCAAGGAGGATGTCGTCCGCCGGTACGACCATGAAGTGCAGGGCGCGAGCGTGGGGAAACCGTTCAGCGGCGCTGCCAACGCAGGCCCGGCGGACGCGGCCGTCCTGGACCTCCGCTTCGCCGCGGCCCAGATCGGTCGCGGGCAGCCTGCAACCTCAGACCTGCAACCTGCAACCGTCAGTCGCGGCGTCGCCGTGTCCGCGGGCATCAACCCGGCGTACGGTGCGCTCGACCCGTATGCGATGGCCTGGGCCGCGGTGGACGAGGCGCTGCGCAACTGCGTGGCCGCGGGCGCGGACCCCGACCAGGTCGCGCTGCTCGACAACTTCTGCTGGGGCAACCCGAACCTGCCCGACCGTCTGGGCGGGCTGGTGCGCTGCGCGGAGGGCTGCCACGACGCAGCAGTCGCGTACGGCGCGCCCTTCATCTCCGGCAAGGACAGCCTGAACAACGAGTACACGGGCGCGGACGGTCGCAAGCACGCCATCCCCGGCACGCTGCTCATTTCTGCCATCGGCATCGTGCCGGACACCGCGCGCGCCGTGACATCCGACCTGAAGGCCGCAGGCAACCGCGTTTACGTGCTCGGCCTGACAGGGGACGAGCTGGGCGCCTCGGCCTACTATCGGCTCCACGGGCTGCTCGGAGCCAATGTGCCGCAGTCGCCCGAACGGGGGCTTGAGCTGCTGCGCGGCCTCCACCGCGCGATCGCTGCGGGGCTGGTACAGACGTGTCACGATTGCTCGGAAGGTGGGCTGGCCGTGGCCGCCGCGGAGATGAGCCTGGCCGGTGGGCTGGGGCTGACGCTCGACCTGCGCCGCCTTCCGCAGACGCCTGTGGCTGGCCGCGACGCGACGCTGGCCTTCAGCGAGTCGTTGGGCCGGTTCCTGGTGGAGGTGCGGCCGCAGGATGCGGCTGAGTTCGAAGCCTGCGTGGCCGGGCTGCCCTGCGCGGACGTGGGGGAGGTGCAGACAAACGACCGCTGCATCCTGCTCGGCCTGGATGGACAACCTGTGGTGGACGCGGTCCTGCCCGCGCTCGCACAGGCCTGGCGGGGGCATATCGCATGAGCCGACGACCACCCATTCTGATCCTGCACGCCACCGGCACGAACCGCGACCGCGAGGCCGCGTGGGCCTGCGAGCTGGCCGGCGGCGCGGCCGAGATCGTCCACATCAACCGGCTGACCGCGGGTGAGGTGCGCCTGGCGAACTACCGCATGCTCATCCTGCCCGGCGGCTTCTCCTACGGTGACGACCTGGGAGCGGGCAAGCTGTGGGCCGTGGCGCTGCGCTACCGGCTGGCCGAACCGCTCGCCGCCTTCATCGCCGCGGGCCGGCCCGTGCTGGGCATCTGCAACGGGTTCCAGGCGCTCGTCAAGGCGGGCCTGCTGCCCGGCGGGACGAACGGCACGCCCGCGGCCGCGCGACAGACCGTCACCCTCACCCGCAACGATTCGGCCCGCTTCGAGTGCCGCTGGGTCTACCTGCAGCCGCAGGCCGCCAGCCCGTGCGTGTTCACGCGCGGCCTAGAAGAACGCATCTACTGCCCGGTCGCACACGGCGAGGGCAAGTTCGTGCCCGCCGACGCAGCAACACTGGTGGAACTGGAAGCGGGCGGACTGGTGGCACTGCGCTACACCTGGCCGGACGACCAACGCCAGCCCGACCAACCTGTCGGATATCCCTGGAACCCGAACGGCTCGACCGGCGACATCGCCGGCATCTGCAACGCAGCGGGGACCGTGCTGGGGCTGATGCCCCACCCTGAGAATCATATCATCGAGGCACAGAGCCCGCAGTACCGCCGCGGCGAGCGCGGCCAACTCGGCCTGGCCTTGTTCCGTAACGGCGTCCGCTACGCGGCGGCGCTGTAGATTGCAGGTTGCAGGTTGGCAAATTATGAGATAAAACTCGATCAGCCCAACCGCAAACCTGTAACCCGGGCGAAGCAAAGCTTCGCACACTTGCTAACCTGTAACCGGCGATAAGGGAGCCTGCTCATGACCACTCACCTGCAACCTTCGGTTGACCGTGCAACCATTGCCGCCGCGCTGCCCCATGTTCTCCTGCGCGTGGACCTGCCCGACCTGGGGCCGCGCATCGAGGGCAAGGTGCGTGACATCTACGTGCTGGGCGGACGGCGCGTCCTGGTGACCACGGACCGCGTATCGGCCTTCGACCGCGTCCTCGGCGCCGTGCCCTTCAAGGGCCAGGTGCTCAACCAGTTGAGCGCCTGGTGGTTCGAGCAGACGCACGGGACCGTGCGCAACCACGTCCTTTCAGTGCCCGATCCCAACGTCACCATTGCCAGCGAGGCCCAACCGCTGCCGGTGGAGGTCATCGTGCGGGGTTACATCACCGGCATCACCTCGACCTCGCTGTGGACGCTCTACGAGCAGGGCGTCGAGCGGCCCTACGGGCTGAACCTGCCGCCGGGGCTGCACAAGAATGATCCCCTGCCGGAGCCGGTCATCACCCCCACCACGAAAGCGACCGGCGGCGCACACGACGAACGGCTGACCTCCGCCGAGGTCGTCGGCCGCGGGCTGGTCGAGCCCGGCCTGTGGGCGGAGATCCAGCGCGCGGCGCTCGCCATCTTCCGCCGCGGGCAGGAAGTCGCCCGGTCCGCCGGACTCATCCTGGTCGATACCAAGTATGAATTCGGGCTGATCGACGGCGCGCCCGCCCTGATCGACGAAGTTCACACGCCCGATTCGAGCCGCTACTGGATCGCGGAAAGCTACGAGGCGGTGCGTGGGACCGGCGCAGAGCCGGAAAACTTCGACAAGGAATTCCTGCGGCTGTGGTATGTGCGCCAGGGCTACCGCGGGGAGGGCCAGCCGCCCGCGCTGCCGCCGGAGGTGGCAATCCAGATGGCAGAGCGTTACATCGCCATCTACGAACGTCTGACCGGCGAGAAGTTTGTGCCGGGCGAACAGCCCACCGCAGCCCGCATCGAGCGGGCGCTGGCGGCCTACGGAGGTTGACATGGCACTCGTACCCATCATCATGGGCTCGCGCGCGGACATGGCCCATGCGGAGGCCATCGCCGCGGCGTTGGATAAGCTGGGGCTTGCCAGCGAGCTACGGGTAGCCTCGGCGCACAAGGTCGCGCGCTACCTGCTCGACCTGCTGGCCGCCTATGAGGCGGACCCACAGCCGAAAGTCTACATCACCATCGCGGGCCGCTCGAATGCACTCAGCGGCCTGGTGGATGGCAACGTGAGCGCGCCGGTCATCGCCTGTCCGCCCTACTCGGAGCGGTTCGGCGGGGCCGACCTGTTTTCCTCCTTGCGCATGCCGTCCGGCATCGCGCCGGCCGTCGTGCTCGAACCGGGCGGCGCAGCCCTGCTGGCAGCCAAGATCCTGGCCGTGGCCGACCCGGCGCTACGGGCGCGCATCACCGCGGCGCAGCAGGCGGCCGCAGACCAGCTCATCGCCGATGATCGAGCGATCCGCCGGCCGGCTGAGTGAGGTAACACAACCGATGACACAACGGCCCTGGAACAGCACTGAGAGAACCGGCCGCCCGCGGCCCACCGAGGCCCGGCCCGACGCTGACACCAACCCTGTTCTTGCGCCGGATGACGACCATCTTCACGAGGCCTGCGGCGTGTTCGGCATCCACGCGCATGATGCGGATGTGGCGCGCATCGCCTTCTTCGCGCTGTATGCCCTGCAGCATCGCGGCCAGGAGAGCGCAGGCATCGCCACCAGCGACGGCCAAACGGCCTATATGTACAAGGCTATGGGCCTGGTGGCGCAGGTCTTCGACGAGGAGAACCTGCGCCCGCTGCACGGCCATCTGGCGATCGGTCACACGCGCTATTCGACCACCGGCTCTTCCCACATCCGCAATGCGCAACCGCACCTGATCGAGACCATGCACGGGCCCCTGGGCGTCGGCCATAACGGCAACCTGACCAACGCGCTGACCCTGCGCCGGCGGCTGCTGGAGCGCGGCGTGGGCCTCAGCTCGTCGAGCGACAGCGAGGTCATCACCCAGATGCTCGCCGCGCCGCCCCCCGGCGGCGAGTCGGCCGGACCGGACTGGGCCGCACGCATCGCGGCATTTATGGCCGAAGCCGAAGGCGCCTATGCCCTCGTCATCCTCACACGCGAGGCCGTCTACGCGGTGCGCGACCCCTGGGGCCTCCGGCCGCTGTGCCTTGGAGAACTGGCTAACAACGGGCACCCCGGCTACGTAGTCGCTTCCGAGTCGTGCGCCCTGGCGACCATCGGGGCACGTTATCTGCGCGAAATCCAGCCGGGAGAGATCGTGCGCCTGGACGACTCCGGCGTCCATTCGGTGCAGGGCCGCACGGCTGCCGAACCGTTGTCGCTGTGCGTGTTCGAGTATGTCTACTTCGCGCGTCCCGACACGGTGCTCGAAGGGCAGACCGTCCACCGGGTGCGCCAGCGCCTGGGCGAAGAACTGGCCCGCGAGGCGCCTGTCGAGGCCGATGTAGTCATCGGCGTGCCCGACTCAGCCACCCCCGCGGCCATCGGTTATGCGCAGGTTTCCGGCATCCCGTTCAGCGAGGGCCTGACCAAGAACCGTTACATCGGCCGCACGTTCATCCAGCCCGACGACCGCATCCGCCGCGTGGGCGTCCATCTGAAATACAACCCGCTGACGGCGAACCTGCAAGGCAAGCGCGTGGTGCTGATCGACGATTCCATCGTGCGCGGCAACACAATCGGCCCCATCCTCTCGCTCCTCCGCGAGGGCGGCGCCGCGGAGGTCCATGTGCGCGTCTCATCCCCGCCGATCAAGCATCCCTGCTTCATGGGCATCGACATGGCAACCCACGAAGAACTGATCGCCCACAACCTCTCGCTGGAGGAAATCCGGGCCGATATCGGTGCGGACAGCCTCGCCTACCTGTCACATGCGGGCATGTTGCGGGCGGTTGAAGCCGCGCCGGATGCGCGCGGCGGCCACTGCAGCGCGTGCTTTACCGGCCAGTATCCCATCCGGCTGGAAGAGTGGTGGACGCTGCGCAGCCAGGAGAA
>DAOUGK010000280.1:0-3120 GCA_034429055.1 Anaerolineae bacterium
ACCGCTCGTGATCCAGGGGCACGAAGTCGAGGTCGAGCGCGCGCGCGGCCGCGCGAATGCCCATGCCGCAGTCCGCTGCGCCGGAGGCTACGGCTGCGGCCACCGCCAGGTGGGTGAACTCCTGCCGCTCGTAGCCCTGGATGGCGCGCGGAGAGATGCCCGCCTGCGCCAGCCGGTAGTCGAGCAGGACGCGCGTGCCGGCCCCGCGCTGCCGGTTGATGAAGGTCACGCCGGGCCGCGCCAGGTCGCTGAGGCTGCGGATGCCTTTCGGGTTGCCGCGCGGGACAATCAACCCCTGCTCGCGCTCCACGAAGCCGAGCAGGACGACCGGCGTGCCCGGCAGGAGACGGCGAATGTAGGCGGTGTTGTAGTCGCCGGTCTCCTCGTCGAGCAGGTGCGAGCCGGCGAGGTGCGCCTCCTCGTGGGCCAGCGCAATCAGCCCGCCCAGGCTGCCGACGTTGGCCGATGACAGCGTGTGGCCCGGATAGCGCCGGCCCATTTCGTCAGCCAGCAGGTCGAGCGTGAGGTCGTGGCTGCCGATGGCAACGATCGTGCGGCGCAGGGATTCGGGTGCGCGCAGCAGTTGCACCGTCACGGCCGCGCCCGGCTCGTAGCCCTGTTCGCCGCGCGGGATGCGCACGATGCCGTCTGCGCGCACGAGCGACATGAGCACGCCCGAGCCGCCCGGCAGCGGCGTCGCGACGACCCGCTCACCCACCTGGCCGAGTGTAACGCGCAGAAATTCCTCGTCGCCCTGCGGACTGACCACCTTGCGCGTGAGCACCGCTTCGACCGTTGGCCGCTCGGCCTCCGGCCGGCCGAGCCAGGCCGCGACCGTCGGTTTGACCAGCAGCTCGCAGGTCAGGGCGGTGGACACCGGGTAGCCCGGCAGGCCGATGACCGGCACGCGGCGCGCCTCGCCGTGCAGCTTGACTATGCCCAGGATGACCGGGTGGCCGGGGCGAATGGCGATGCCGTGGACGAGCAGTTCGCCCAGTTCGGCCACGATGCGCGCCGTGAAGTCCTCCGAACCGGCGGATGAACCCGCGTTGACGATCACCAGGTCGTGCGTCGCGGCGGCCTCCAGCACCCGGTTGCGGATCGCGTCGTAGGCGTCTGCCAGCGGCGGCAGGCGCGTGGGCAGCCCGCCCCACTCCGCCACCATTGCGGCGATGACCAGCGAGTTGTACTCGATGATGTCGCCGGGCTTCAGCGCGCTGCCCGGCGCGACCAGTTCCGTGCCGGTCGGTTGGATGGCGATGCGCGGGCGGCGGCGCACGTTGAGCCGCATGTGGCCCGCGCCTGCGGCCGCGCCGATGTCCTGGGGCCGCAGCGTGTGGTTGGCGGGCAGGATCAGCTCCGTCGCGACCATGTCCTCGCCCATCGGCCGGACGTGCTGCCACGGTGCAACCGGCGCGAGAATCTCGATCTCCGTGGCGCCTGCCGTGTGCACCGGCTGGACGTCCTCGACCATGATAACTGCGTTGGTGCCCGGGGGCAGGGGGTCGCCGGTATCGACATAAAACGCGCGGCCGTTGCGCCCGACATTCCCGACGGGCAGGCGGAGGGGCTGCGTCTCGCTCGCGCCGCGCGTGTCCTCCGCGGCGACGGCATAGCCGTCCATCGCGGACGCGTGATAGTGGGGCGAGGAGATGCGCGCCCAGACCGGCTCCGCGGTGACCCGGCCGGCCGCGGCCTCCAGCGTGACCCATTCGCCAGGCAGGGGGCCGGCCAGCCCGGCTGCATCCAGCGCGGTCCACCAGCGGGCCAGCGCCTCGGCCAGGGGGATGTCTTCGAGATAGGGTGAGTGCGTGTGTTGCGCCATGCGGCTGCTCCGATGTGATGTAGGAGGCAGTATACCCCGGTTTTCGCGATTTGACACCCTTCTGGCCCTGTGGTACTCTCGTGCATGAGGAAGCATATTCCATGCGTACATCTCTCGTCGTCCTGTCGCTTATTACGCTCCTTGGAGACAAGGAGCTACTCCCGTCTGGGTGAGTGAAGCGCAGGTGACAGGGACAATGTAGACCCGTTAGCAAGCGGGGCCTCCCATGCGGGAGGCCCCGCTTTTTGTGTCACGCAGACCATTGTGCAGACCATTGGCCGGCCAGGAGGGTGCCATGAACACACAGGAAAGTCCAGTCAATGCGCAAACCGAGGCTTCGCCTCCGAGCGGTAACCCGGCGTATGCTGCCCCGCGGACGGAAGAGGAGCGTTCGGAAGATTCGGCGCGCGCCGTGATGCATCCCGACTCTCACGATACGGACTGGCGCTATTACTTCGGCGCGTGGGGCGGGTGACGGTGAACGGACGAGGGACGAAGGACGAGGGACGAAGGTGGCTGGTCTTTCGTTCGTCTTTCGTCCTTCATCCATCTATCGTCCGTCCTCCGTCTTTCGTCCTTCGTCCCTCGTCATGATATAATCTCCTTCACCTCAATCAAGGAGATGTACTTTTATGCGCGTGCTGCTGTTGAAGGAAGTCAAGGGGTTGGGCCACGCCGGGCAAATCAAGGACGTGGCCGGGGGGTACGCGACCAATTATCTGTTCCCGCATAAGCTGGCGCAGCCGGTCAGCGAAGGCGCGGTCAAGCAGGCCGAACAGGTCAAGGAGGCGGCGGCCCGCAAGCAGGAACGTAAGGTCAGCGAGGCCCAGGCGCTGGCCGCCCGGCTTGACGGCCAGGAGGTGCTCTTCAAGGCGAAGACGGGCGAGGGCGACCGACTGTACGGCTCCATCACCGCGGCGGATGTGGCTGAGGCGCTCAGCCAGAAGACCGGCCTGACGGTGGACCGGCGCTACCTCGAACTGGAGCACCCCATCAAGGCGCTGGGCGAGCACCGCGTCCAGCTCAAGCTGGGGCCGGGCCTCTTTGCGCACATCAACGTGATTGTCGAGCGGGCTGCCCAGGTATAGCCACCGCGGAATACACTGACCACGCGGAAGGATATAAATTTCTTAACTCAGGCTCACGCAAAGACGCCAAGGACTGTAATTCCAACCCATCTTTGATAACTTGGTTGCGGCGCATCCTGAGCGGAGGGCGTCAGGGCCAGGCGCAGCCTGGCCCCGGGACGCCCGCAGTCGAAGGAGCGTCCTCGTGGTGGTCAGTCCGGCTCCTTC
>DAOUGK010000281.1:0-5218 GCA_034429055.1 Anaerolineae bacterium
GTGCGCCCCGCGCGGGCATCATCTTTGTGTTCTGACAAGCTCATAACGATGAATTATATCCTTCACGGGCGAATTTCAAAAAACGCGTACTACGCCGCGTGGGACACGCGCCGCATCTGGCGCCGCCTATCGTAACAGACGACGCCAGTGGCTTGGGGGTTCCGGGATGCGCGATCAGGGCGTGGCGGTGGGTGTTTCAGAGAGACCTGCCGGTGTGCTGCCCGGAGCAGGAATGTCGATCTTGTACAGTTGATCCTGGGTCAAGACGTAGAACATCGAACCCGCCTCGTCGAGGTACAGGCTGCGCAGATTGCGGATGATGTCACCCTCGCGGGCGCGGAACTGGCGCAGGAACACGCCCTCCTTGGTCGCCTCGACGATGCGCCCGTTGCCCGCGTCGGCCACGTACAGCCGGTCGCCTTCGATCGGCACCACAACGGCTGTCGGCGCAGACAGGTCGCCGGGCAGCCCCTGCCAGACGAAAGACCGCCCCTGGCCGCCGAAGAACTTGAGCAGCCGGCCGTCGCTGTAGAGCAGCCAGATATTGCCGTCAATCGCAACAGCCTGCAGGCCGGACAGGTTGACCTGCGTTCCCTCAGCGAAGTAAGGCTCCGGGTCACCGAACCCGTTGGCCGCCGGGCGATAGCGCCAGATTTGATTTCCGCCGACATCCACCACGTAAAGGTTGCCGCCATAGCCCAATGTGAAACGCGGCTCGCCCCACCGGTCGCGGCCGGGCAGCGCCAGGCGCTCAGGACCCCAGGTGACATCATACCCGACCAGTCCGCCGGCGTTGTCCAGCACGACCAGCTTGCTCCGCTGGCCTGCGGTGGCCGACTCGACCCAGGCCATGTCCACGAGGTCACCGACCGCGAGGTCGCCCACCTGCTCGCCCTTGCTGATGAGCGGCTTATCCGCCGGGGTCACGCTGTCGCCGAGCGAGGACCGGGTAAACCTGTACACGCGCATCGGACCGTGATCCAGGGCGAACACGGCATCGCCGCTCACCAGGACCCGGTCGAGCTGGCGCGTCTCCTCCTGGAACTCCCACAGCGGCACGACGCCATACAGCGGCGTCACGCGCTCCAGCTTGTTGAGCAGGTCGATATAGCGCGTCTCGACCGGCTCCAGCCGCTCGTCGTTCGGGCGGAGCTCCACAACCTGATCCAAGAAGTCCCGCGCGCCGGCGAGATGCTGGATCGCGGCCGCTTCGTCGGTCATCGCTTCGGCCTGGGTGATGATGTTCGATGCGCCGTCCAGCTTCTCCTGGACCTGCGCATCAATTGCGTTGCTGCGGCCGTACAACATCGCGAGCACGATGCCAGCTATCAACAGCGGAATAACGACGAGCGCGATGAGCAGCCACCACGGGCTGCGCCGCGGGGCCTCTTCCAGCTCCTCTTCCGCATACTCGGCTTCGGGCTCCGCGGCTGTCGCGGCCGCGGGCGGTTGGTAGGTGCCAGCCGGTTCGACGCGCGCGGGGCGCGGCGCCTGCACCACGGGCGTCTCTGCGGGCGGCGCATCCCAGGTGGCCGACGCGTAAGGCGAGCGGAATGAGCGGGATGAAGACGCAGCCGGTTCCTCCGGCTGGGCAGGGCGCGGCGCGGCGGTGCGGGGTGCAGCGATGCGCGGCGTGGCAGGCACCGTCGCGGTGGGCGGTTCCGTCACCGGCGGCGCGGCCTGCACAGGGGGAGCCAGCGGGCGCGGCTCTTCAGGCTCCGGGGCTTTGTCTGCCGGTTCCTCGGCTTGGCGGCTCTTTCCGAACCGGCGGCCGCCGAAGATGGAACGTCGCGGCGGCTCCTCGACGGGCGGCTCAACAGGTTCCGCCGGCACGACCGGAGGTGCAATTATTGCCGTCGCCTCATCGCGCAGCTCAGGGATATCGCGTGTGAAGCCGATCAGCAGCGCAGTCAAATCCGCGTTGCCGGCCAGTTGACCGAGATACTGGGTCGCCAGCGATACGCTGGAGGCGGCCGCGGCCACGGCCAGCGCCTCAGGCGCGACCTGGTTCGGCCAGTCGCTCTGCGCCATCAGCACCATGCTGCCCGGCTCGACCGTGCTGTCGTAGATGGTGACATCCGGTCGGTCTTCGCCGCCGAGCGCAGGGCCGAACGCGCCCAGTTGGGCCGGGAACTGGTCAATCGTGCGCTCGTGGCTGACGAGCACCAGGCTCGGCCCGGCCTGGGCGATGACCAGCTGGCTGCCGTAACGCACCACCAGGCTCATGCCGGCACGCCACTGTGCCTCCGGCAGGCCCTCGTTAGCGCGACGGAGGACAGCGTGCGCGCTGCGCACGGCCTGGCGCAGTGCGCCTTCAACCGTCTCGCCCATCTCGTAGAACGCGGTCTGCGCCGCATTCAAAATCTGACGGTACAGCGCAGCATGGCCGCCCTCGGCCCCGCTGACCTCGACCAGGATGTAGAGACTGCCGCGCTGGGCGCTGGGCAACTCGGAGGCCGGTTCGACCGCGCGCGCATTCCCGGCGCGGGCCTGCCACCGTCCGCCTGAACTGCTGAACTGTCCGATCGTGGTGCGAAGAGGTTCTGGCATGAGAAGCTCCTTCGGAAGCCAGGCTGTTCTCAGCCGCTGCGGGCCGCCATCAGCCAACCAGGATTGTATGCTAGCGCGCGGCATTTGTCAATCGTTTGGCATTGGGGGGTATTTTGGTCTATAATGTATGCGAAAATCTGTTCGCATGATGAGGAGGGGCCTTGACGCTCGAACTCAACAAGCTGACGACCCAGATGGATGCGATGGGCCGCGTCATGGTCAGCCGCCGCGACGATGCGCAAGACCGCTCCGCGCGGGCGCGCGAGCTGCTGTTGGAGCACGCGGAGGTCACAGAGGAACTGGAGCGCAAGATTGCCCGCGCCCGCGAGGTGGACGAGTGGCGCCGCGGGGCCATCCCCAAGGGCAAGCGGCTGGATGAAGCGGTTGCGCCCGTGCACGCGCCGGACAGCTACGTGCTGATTGCGGCCGACGGCAGCCAGATTTACCCGGACCGCCACGCGGCCGCAGCCTACTTCCTCCTGAACACCGGCACGATCGTCTTTCGCTGCGGCACGGGGCAGGCGCCCGCAGTCAGCAGCACGCCGGAAGTATTCTACGCAGACGAGGAGCTGTATGACGAGAACGGCGATATGCGCGGCGCGGATTACGTCAGCGCGCAGCGCAACCGCCGCGAGATCGAGGCTCTTGCCAGGCTGGCCGAAGACGAACGCGCGGCGCTCGGCGGCGATGTCTCCGTGCCCATCATCTGCGTGCTCGACGGCCCGCTGCTCCCCTGGATGCGGCCAAACCCTGAGAACAACCAGGCCATCAACGAGGAAATCGACTTCTTCGTGCAGCAACTGGCCCGGCTGCGCAAGGCCGGCGCGATACCCGTCGGCTACGTGGACAAGCCCGGCAGCGCAAACGTTCTGCGCATCCTCGAGCTCATCGGCCTGCCCATCGAGAAGATTACCCGTGAGACGCTGCGCGAAGGCCGCTTCCGACAGCTTGCCGACCGCATGTTGTTCAACGATCTGCCGCCCGCGCACCGCACGGGCCTGTTCGAGCCGAACTCCAATACGAACGACCGTTACCAGCACCGTTCCGGCGGCGACCGCATCGCCTTTGCCTACATGAATATGGCGCAGCGGACGGGAGTGGGCGATGCGGCCGTCGCCCGGCTGGAGGTGCCCGGCTGGATTGCGCAGGATCCGGCGAAGCTGGACATCGCGCGCGCCGCGTTGTATGCTAACTGCGAGCCGGTGCGCTACCCGTACGTCTTGGCGCGGGCGCACGAACTGGCCGTCGTCACCCAGGCTGAGAAGGCCGACCTCGAAACCATGCTGGCGCAGGTAATGATGCGCAACGGGATCATGCCGGAAATCTCGTTGAAGGCCGCCAACAAGCTATTGACTTCGCACAGGAGATGACATGACCGAACAAGAGAGGCAGATTGGCCGCGTGTTGCGCTCCACGACGGCGAGCTACACCGTCGGCTGCCGGGAGCTGATGACCGAGCAGAACCTGCTCGTCCCGGAGTTCGGCCAGCTCGTCAAGGCGCAGATGCTCAACGGCGAGACCATCTACGGGCTGATCTACTGTGTCACCATCGAGGATGACGCGTTCGTGCGCCAGCTCGTGGCCGCAGGCGTGGAGAGCGCGGAGATCATCGAAGACCAGCGCCAGAAACGCCAGGTGCCCGTGGTCGTGGACGTCCTGACCGTCGGGTATTGCCGCGGGAACACGATGATCCAGCGCCTCCCGCCGCAGCCGCCGCGCACGCTGGACCCCATCTTCTCCTGCAACAGCGCAGAGTTCGTGCGCTTCACAGCCGAGCCCGACTGGCTGCGCATTGTACTGGCCGCGCAGGACGCGCCGGTGGACCAGCTCATCGTCGCCGCCCTGCGCGCGGCAACCGCAGCACGGATCCCCGACCAGCGCGACGCGTACAAGATTGCCGCGGGCCGGGAGCTGGCGCGGCTGCTGTCGCTGGACATCGCGCGGCTGGACGGCATCCTCAAACAACTGCGATAAGTGTCAATCCGATAACTCGCTCTGGCCGGTCTCGGCTGTGGCGAAGCCACAGCACACCGTGTCAGGGCAATTGCGATAAAACCTCAGGAGTGAATCATGCCATCGATTTCGTTGAAGGGACAGGTTGCGTTGGTGACGGGCGTGACTTCGGGCATCGGCGCGGCAACCGCGCGGGCGCTAGCCGCCGAGGGCGTCCACCTGATCCTGGCCGCCCGCCGCGAGGACCGCCTCAGCGCGCTGGCCGGGGAACTGGCTGCACAGCACGGCATCGAGACCCATACCATCGTCCTGGACGTGCGCGATGCCGACGCCGTCGCAGCCGCAGTCGCGGCCCTGCCCGAACGCTGGCAGGCGGTGGACATCCTGGTCAACAACGCGGGGCTGTCGCGCGGGCTGGACAAAGTCCACGAGGCCGACCTGCAGGATTGGGAAGAGATGATCGACACCAACGTCAAGGGCCTGCTGTACGTGACCCGCGCGGTGCTGCCGGGGATGGTCAGCCGCGGCCGCGGGCACGTGGTGAACGTCGGCTCGGTGGCGGGCCGCGACGCGTATGTCGGCGGCAACGTCTACTGCGCGACGAAAGCCGCCGTCGCGATGCTCACCCGCGGGATGCGCATGGACCTGCTCGGCGCAGGCATCCGCGTGACCAACATCGAACCGGGCATGGTCGAGACGGAGTTCAGCCAGGTGC
>DAOUGK010000282.1:0-2669 GCA_034429055.1 Anaerolineae bacterium
CCCACCCCGCCCGGGGTCCGACGAACAGGCACACCTCGATGCCCGCCGCATGGCCCAGCCGCACCATCTCGCGGATCTCCGCATCGGTCAGCAGCATCATGCCGCTGCCCTGTGAGATACGCCGGACGGGCACGCGGCGGCGCTCCGCCTCGTCCAGCACCGCGGCTAGCGCCTCCGGCCCCTCGACGCTGGGAATCTCGATGCGGTAGTGCGCGCCATCGGGGAACCGCTTCCCGGATGTGGGCAGGTCGTGCCGGTCGCCGGGCGGCAGCCCCAGCGTGGTCAGGATGTCCTGGGCATGTGTCATGTGGCCCCTCCTTGGCGCGGCCCCCCGCGCCATTCATTCAGCCAATGAAGCTGACCGACCAGTTCATCGGCTTCAGTTGTGAAAAGAACGATGTCCAGCGCATCGATTAACTCTGAAAGGGTCCAGCGCCGCTGCGCAGCCAGAATGATTCCGCCATGCCGCGGATAGATGGCGGCCAAGGCAGAAAAGTCGCGGATATTGAAGGTAAACAGGCAGCGGCCCTGACCCGTCGCGCCAAGCAACTGCTCTTCATCGGTCGCGTCCTCCGCCATCCATGTACAAGGCGTACGTGTGATGTTGTGGCCGCGATCGAGAAGCGCCTGCTGGAGCGACCGGATTGAGGTGTCCGCGTCGAGATGCAGTTTCGGTTTGGACACAATCAGGCCCCTGCATCTGTGTGCCGCGTCTCCAATGCTTCTTCTGCCGCCAACGACGCGTCGATCTCACCCCGATGCGCATCATAGAAAGCAAAAGCCTCCCGGATGACGCTCTCGGACTGACCATACTCCTCTGCAATGCGGGCCGGCGACAAGGACCACTGCTGCGCGGCTGCCACCACTGATTGAACGCGCAGGCCGCTGCCGCGCAGCACCGGCTCAGGTCTGCCCGCCGCGCCGCGCCGATAGGTAATCTGCGGGTATGCCGGATCGTCAAGCTGCTGCTTGAGGCTGCCGACCTTTTCCGATACCGCCCACAGGATGAACTGGTTAAGTGAGACACCCTGCTCGGCGGCGAGCTGCTCGGCTTCCAGCTTGAGTTGCGCCGGCAGATTGAGTGCATATCGTCCCATGCATCACTCCTGACCACTCATATCACTGAGTACATCATAGACGACATCAGACGCCGCTGTCAAGCGGCCAGCGAGGACAATCTGCGCTCACGGCAATTTGACATGCTTTCTGGCGTGCGTTACAATCGACGCGAAAACGATTTCATGATATGCGTATCACGCGCATGTCATCCTCCAGGCCCGCCGGGCCTCTTCTTGCCTGACTGCCGCTTGCGCCGCTCGAGGAGGAGTGTTGACCACAATCACCGATGTGGCCCGCCGCGCCGGTGTCTCTCCGGTCACTGTCTCGCGCGTCATGAACGGGGCGCCGAACGTGAACCCGGCCACGCGCGCGAAGGTCGAGCAAGCCATCGCGGAGCTCGGCTACCTCCCCAGCACTGTCGCCCGCAGCCTCCGCTCCAAGCGCACGCGTTCGCTCGCCCTGCTCCTGCCCGATATCACCAATACCTTCTGGACCACCGTCGCTCGCGGCGTCGAGGACACGGCTCAGACACTCGGCTACACAGTGTTCGTCTGTAACACGGACGAAGACTGCCGGAAGCAACAACGTTACCTGGAGCTGGCCGTCAGCCAGCGCGTAGATGGTGTACTCATCGCGCCCTGCCAGCGCGATGCCGCAGCACTACGCCTGCTGCGTGAGCGCGCCGTCCCGACCGTCATGATTGACCGGCGCATCGACGGCTGGAACGTGGACACAGTGCTCGGTGACTCGGTCGGCGGGGCACGCGCCCTGGTGCAGCATCTCATCGCGCTGGGCCACCGTCGCATCGCCGTCATTTCCGGCCCCGTCACGACCTCCACCGCCAAGGACCGCGTGACAGGCTACTGCCAGGCACTCGCTGAGGCCGGGCTGCCGGCGGATGAGAGCCTGATCCGCCGGGGGACATTCCGGGCGTGCGCCGGCGAGGAACTCACCCGCAGCCTGTTGGTTGAGTCCCCCGGTCTGACGGCCATCTTCGCCGCGAACAATGCCATTGCCCTGGGTGTCATCGACGCGCTCACCGCCGCGGGCCAACGCATCCCGCAGGATATTGCCGTCGTTGCCTTCGATGATTTTGTCGACGCATCGCACCTGTTCCCGTTCCTGACCGTGGCCGTGCAGCCTGCATACGAAATGGGCTGCGAGGCTGCACGCCTCCTGCTGGAACGGCTGGCGGGCACAGGCCCTGCTCAGCCACAACACGTCGTCTTGCCGTGCCGCCTGGTAGTACGCCATTCGTGCGGCAGCCGCCTGCGTGCAGGGGAGGAAGGTTTGTCGTTACCTCTGCCGGGAGGCACGATCGGGTTGGAAAGGGATTGTCGATAGCTCACGCAAAGACGCAAACGCAAAGATGTAAAAACTTTCCTTCTTTGCGCCTTTGCGTGAGACCCGGGTATCATTTGCAGGATTTCATGCCATGACCAAGAAACTCTCTTCCCGCGAGCGTGTTCTGACTGCCTGCGCGCATCGTGAGCCGGACCGGACGCCATGCTGGCTGGGCGCGTCTCCCGAATGGAAAACGCTGGCCCACCAGTATCTCGGCCTGCCCGACGATGAAAGCCTGCTCGCCTACCTGGGCGACGACTTCCGCC
>DAOUGK010000283.1:0-2925 GCA_034429055.1 Anaerolineae bacterium
TGCCGTCGAGATCATGTTGAGCACGAGCTTCTGTGCGGTCCCCGCCTTCATGCGCGTCGACCCGGTGACGACCTCCGGCCCGGTCACCGCGACGATCGGAAAATCCGCCACCTCCGCCATCGGTGAGCCGGGCGAGTTGACGATGCAGCCGACTGCCGCGCCGATGCTCCGGGCATAGCGCATCGCCGCGAGAGTGTAGGGCGTGCGGCCGCTCGCCGCGATGCCGACCAGCACATCCGACGCAGCCAGCCCGACCGCCTGCACATCGGCCACGCCCTGCGCCTCGTCGTCCTCGACCCCCTCGATGCTGTTGCGCAGCGCAAGGTCGCCGCCCGCCATCAACCCGACGACCAGGCCGGGCTCGACGCCGTAGGTCGGCGGGCACTCGGACGCGTCCAGCACGCCGAGTCGCCCGCTCGTGCCCGCGCCGATGTAGACCAGTCGGCCGCCCCGGCCCAGCGCCGCGGCCGCGGCCTCCACCAGCGCCGCGATGACCGGCAGGCACGGCGTGATGGCCGCGGGAACGGTGATGTCCTCCCGGTTGATCAGCGTGACGATCTCCAGCGCGTTCAGCCGGTCGATCTCTGCGGTCGCCGGGTTGCGCTGCTCGGTGGTGAGTCGGGTCAAATCCATCGCAGCCTCCTGAGTGCGAGTATACCACTGTGTGGTATAATATTCCTTCGTAATTGACCGCACCCGACATGGAGCGTTATTCGTGGCTACTATCCGACCTTATCCTTTCACTGCCATCGTGGGCCAGGACAAGATGAAGCGGGCCCTCATCCTCAATGCCATCAGCAGCGGCATCGGTGGAGTGCTGATTCGCGGCGAACGCGGCACCGCCAAGTCTACCGCTGCACGGGCGCTGGCTGCGCTGCTGCCCGAAATCCAGGTGGTGGCAGACTGCCCGTTCGCGTGCGAGCCGAACGGCCAGGACACCCTCTGCGACAACTGCCGCGACCGGCTGGCCCGCGGCGAGGTGCTGCCCGTGACATCGCGGCGCACCCGCTTCGTGGACCTGCCCGTCAGCGCGACGGAAGACCGGGTCGTCGGCACGCTGGACATCGAAAAGGCCATCCAGCAGGGCGAGCGCCACTTCGAGCCGGGCGTGCTGGCCGCGGCGAATCGCGGGCTGCTGTACGTGGACGAGGTGAACCTGCTCGATGATCACGTCGTTGACCTGCTGCTCGATTCCGCGGCGATGGGCGTCAACGTGGTCGAGCGCGAGGGCATTAGCTTCAGCCACCCGGCGCGGTTCATGCTGGTCGGCACGATGAACCCGGAGGAAGGCGACCTGCGGCCCCAACTCCTCGACCGCTTCGCGCTGTGCGTGGACATGCACGGCATCTCCGACCCGCGGCAGCGCGTCGCCATCGTCGAGCGCCGGCTGGCGTATGAGACCGACGCCGAAGGCTTCTACCAGGAGTGGGAGCCGCGCGAAATGCTCCTGTCACAGGAGATTGCCGAGGCCCGCAGCCGGCTGCCCGGCGTCCATCACACGCAGCGTGACCTGTTCTCCATTGCATCGCTCACGACCTCGTTCAAGGTGGACGGCCACCGGGCCGACATCGTCATCCTCAAGACGGCCCGCGCGCACGCCGCGTGGCAGGGCCATCCGGCGATCACCGAGCAGGATATCCTGCTGGCCGCGGAGCTCGCGCTGCCTCACCGGCTCAAGCGCCAGCCGTTCGAGGAAGCCTCGCTGGATGCAGGCCAGCTCGAGGATCGGCTGAAGAAGTCGCGTGCGGAAGCCCCGCCGGACACCATGCAGCCTAAACCGGATGCGGGCGAGACGGCGCCCAGTGTAAAAAAAGCACCGAGCCGCTAGCTGACCAGGCCGAAACTTCAGCTAGCGGCGAGCCTCTCGACGAAGGCGCCGCGCAGTCGCACCAGCCGGGCCAGGGGCCCTCGGCCCAGCGCCCCGTGCAGATCGGCGACAGCTTCCAGCCGAAGCGGCTGGACACCCCGCTCGACAAGCTGACCCGGCAGTCGGCGGGCAAGCGCAGCGTCACCCTCACCGCACGCAAGCGCGGGCGGTACGTGCGCGCCCGCCCGATGCAGGGCCGGCCCGAGGACCTCGCCTTCGACGCGACCCTGCGGTCGGCGGCGCCCTTCCAGCGCCGCCGGATGAGCGAGCGCGCCAAACGCAAGGTCGCGTTCGTCGTGCAGCGCCAGGACCTGCAGAAGAAGGTGCGCGTGCGCCGGGCAGCCAACCTCGTGCTGTTCGTCGTGGATGCCTCGTGGAGCATGGCCGCGGCGGAGCGCATCGAAGCGACGAAAGGCGCGGTGCTCTCGCTGCTCCACGACGCATACCAGCGCCGCGACCAGGTCGGGCTGATCGTGTTCCAACGCGAGGAAGCGCGCATCGTGCTCCCGCCCACATCGAGCGTGGAGCTGGCCCAGCGCGCGCTGCGCGACGTGCCGGTCGGCGGCAAGACGCCCCTCTCGGCGGGCCTGCTCGCCGCCTATCGCGTTTGCACGGCGGCTCAGCGCCGCAATCCGGAAATCATGCCACTCATCATCATCCTGACGGATGGCGCGGGCAACGTCTCCGTGACCGGCATGCCGCCCCAGGAGGAAGCCGGGCGCATGGCGCAGATGATCCACGACAGCCATCTGCGGTCCGTGGTCATCAATATGGAGCATCCGGCGTTCGACCGGGGGCTGGCCGAGCAGTTAGCCATTGCGCTGGGCGGCCCGTGTTACACCCTGCCCGAGCTGAAGGCCGAGGCGCTGCTCCGCACCGTACGCAAGGAACTGAGCACTCAACCCGGCGAGGCCCGGCACGTCAGCACTGCGGCTGCAACGGGGCAAATCGAACCGGGCAGCGGCCTGCCCGACGTGCCCGGCGCCGTGGCCGGCGGCCCGCGGCGGATATAGACGGACCTCACCCCCTGGCCCCCTCTCCTGACGTGCGAACCTTCG
>DAOUGK010000284.1:0-10108 GCA_034429055.1 Anaerolineae bacterium
CCCGAGGGCTTGATCGCCACCAGGCCGCTCGCAGCGTCGCGCGCGCTGATGTTGCCGCCGGTCCACATGACCAGATTGTTCTTGGGCAGCTCCATGTGCAGCCGCCACAATTCTTCGCGCAGGGCTTCCAGCATCAGGTTCCTCGCTCTTGATATGGTTCAGATGCAAGCCATTATAACGCGGGTTGCTCGCCTTTCATCAACTTGTCATTCCGGCGTCACTCGCCCTTCACCCTGGACCGGTATGATCCTTCCTGCGCAAGCGTATCAATCTGCGAGGTAATGTCATGCCTGGTGATAGTAGAACCCAACTGACCGATCCGGCGTTCTGTCTGCGGAAGGCCGCCGAACTGATCATCCCTGTAACTGATGATAACTGGTCTCTCGTCCGTGACGATGCGGAGGAGCTGAATATCCTGCAGGCCGCGGCCACGCACCTCGTCTACCTGGACGCGGAGCGGACCGAATTCCAGGAGAAACTGTTGGAGATCGTGTTCACAGCCTACCTGATGGGGCGGACGGCGGACGAACGCCACCGGATGCCCGACTTGGAATGCTTCCGCGAGTTGATCGAAGGGTTGGACCTGTCGGGGCTGTAAAATAAACGTGCGAGGCATCAGGTTGATGCCTCGCATGTTGTTGGCGGCTCGGCTGGCTCGGTCGGAGACCGGCCAGAGCACGATGGTCGGAGACCGGCCAGGGCGGCGGAGGCAGTTATGCCGCCTTGTTGTTCTCCGGCTGGTACAGAATCTCCTTGACCAGGAGCGTACGCTTTCCGGCGGGCACCTCCCACTCGAACCGATCCCCCACGCGATAGCCCAGCATGGCCGTGCCGATAGGTGCGAGCACGGAGATGCGCATCTGCGCAATATCGGCCTCATCCGGAAAGACCAGCTTGCACACCATCTCCTCGCCTGTCTCCTCGTCGACCAACCGGGCCTCGGAGTGCATGGTAATCACGTCGTCGGGTACATGAGCATCATCGACCACCACCGCGCGATCCAGCTCGGCCGCCAGGCCGGTGAGCTCGGAGCGCCTGCGGGGATCCTCCCACGTGACATCCTCGATGTATTTCCGCAGTTGTGCCATATCACGCGCTGTGATTCTGATCTCGCGTGCTGTCTTCATAAGTTCTCCTCAATCGCATATTAGAATCTATCCGAACACTCGTAGCCTAGGGCCTTGTGCCCGTCAGGACGCCCACAAGGGGCTATACTACCCCTTTATCGGATAGACAGTAAGTCGCCCCAAACACGCCGGGCCGCGGACGCGCGACACGACGCCATGCCGGACGTCCGGGCATGACGACAACAGACTTAGAGCCTTTCCGAAAATTGCTCTGGCCGGTCTCGGCTGTGGCTTCGCCACAGCACACCGAGCCAGGGGGCACGGTCGGAGAACGGCCCCAGCGGGTTTTCGAATAGACACTTATGTTAGCAGGCGTAAATGAAGTGACGATGAAGCGGGAATGACAACTCGATGAAGCGGGTTATCTGGAGGCTGCGGGCTGAGCCTCCCGCAGCCGGGGCAGGAGGACAGTGAACGTGCTGCCCACCCCGAGCTGGCTCGCCACGCGCACCTCGCCGCCGTGCGCTTCCGCAACCTGCTTGACGATGGGCAGCCCCAGGCCGGTGCTGCTCTCGACGCGCAGCCGCGCCCGATCCACGCGGTAGAAGCGCTCGAACAGGTGCGGGATATGTTCGGCAGGGATGCCGATGCCCGTGTCTGCGATGGTCAGTTCCACGTGCTCGCCTGCGAGGCGCGAGCAGAGCGTGACGCGGCCGCCTTCGTTGGTGTAGCGCAGCGCATTCTCGACCAGGTTCCACAGCATCTGGGTCAGCCGGTAGCGATCGCCCAGCACGACAGCAGGCTCGTTACACGCCAGCACCATCACATGCGCATCCACGTCAAGGCTGCACGCGCGCTGCCAGACCTCCGCAACGATGTCCTCCAGGCTGACAGGTTCCGATTGCAGCCGCTCGTGGGCATCTTCTTCCGCCAGGAACAGGAGGTCACCGACCAGCCGGGCCATGCGGTCAGCTTCTTCCGAGGCCTCACGCGCGCCGGCCTTGCGCTCATCGGGTGGCAGGTCCATTTGCAGCAGGTCGAGGTTGCCGCGGATGACCATCAGGGGGCCGCGCAGCTCGTGCGAGGCATCTGCCAGGAAACGGCGCTGGCGCAGCACGCTGCGCTCCAACCGGGCCAGCATCGCGTTGAGCGTGTTGACCAGCTCCTGCAGCTCGTCGTGCGCGGGCGGCAGCGGCACGCGCTCCTCCAGCCGGCCGGTCGCGGCGATTTGCTTGGCGACGCGCGTGATCTCCGCGATGGGGCCGAGGGTCAGGCCCACCAGCCAGTAGTTGACCGCCAGCACACACCCGCCGGTCAGGGCGATCGCTGCCAGCAGATACGGCCAGCCCACCCCCAGCGCCAGCAGCGCGACGCCGCTCGCGGCTGCCAGGATGACCGGCGCGAGCGAGTGCAGCAGGGCGAGCCGCAGCCGGGCGGGCAGGTGGGCCGGGCGTGACACGGCCTATTCCTCCCGCAGGGCATAGCCGATGCCGCGTACCGCCTGAATCAGGCGCGGTGCGCCGCCGGCCTCCAGCTTGTCGCGCAGCCGCATCACATGCACGTCGATGACGTTCGAGCCGCCGAGAAAGTCCGAGCCCCACACGCCGTCGAAAATCTGGTCGCGCGAGAGCACCTGCCGCGGGTGGCGGAGCAGGTATTCGAGCAGGTCGAACTCCTTCGTCGTCAGGTCGACCGCGCGGCCCGCGCGCTCGACCTCGCGCGTGCGTGGGTCGAGTGACAGGTCGGCGAAGGAGAGGACCTCCGCCTCCAGGGGCCGGGCGCGGCGGAGCAGCGCGCGGATACGCGCGAGCAATTCGTCAAACGCAAACGGCTTGATGAGATAGTCGTCGGCCCCGGCATCCAGGCCCGCAACGCGATCGGGCACGCGATCCTTGCCGGTGAGCATGAGGATGGCGAGGTTGGGTTCGCCCGCGCGTAGCCGCCGGCACACTTCGAGGCCGTCCATGCCGGGCAACATGACATCCAACACAACGAGCGCGGGGGGATTGTCGCGCGCGAGCGCCAGGGCCTGCTCGCCATCGGGGGCCAGGTCCACCGTGTAACCGGCAAACGCCAGCCCCCGGCGCATGAGACTCAGGATCTTGGGGTCGTCATCCACGACCAGGATGCGGGTTGCGGCCATCAGACGCTCTGCCTCCGGGTGTTCTGCCTGGCCGATTATATCATCATCCGGGTCGAACGGTGATTCAGATGGCGCCGTGTGCAATGGCGTTGCTCAACGCGGAATAGCATTCGGCGCACAGCTTGCGCATCGACGTCCCTTTGTCGGGATGCGAGCGCAGCGGCCGGTTGCACACACTCGTGCCGTTGATGTAGAAGTGATGCGCGCCGCCGTCGCGCGCCCACTGTCCGGCCTGCGCCTCATCGATCGACAGCTTGCGGATAACCCGCTCTTTCTTGGTGCCCGTCTTGGACTCCTGCCGCCTGATTCCGAAACTTGCCACATCAACCTCCGATGCCCTCGCGGGTAATGCACGCGCCGCTTCCGGCGCGCGGGTGAATGCCCGTCAGAAGATCAAGAGCAGAGCATCCTGAGCGGAGTTCCGGCCCGCTTCTTGGCCGGAATGCAGTCGAAGGATGCGGCTACCGGGCAAACAGGGCGATTATGTCAGGGAGGAATGAAGGCGCGATGAAGCGGGGATGACGAAAGGGTGACAGTCGGTTGCGGCAGCAGGCTGCGACAGAGTGCCGCCGCTACTTGCCGTAGGCCGACTTGCGGACGCGCGGCCAGGCGTGGATGGCGAAGGCCAGGCACGCCACAGCCTGCAGCACGCCTCCCACCGTGTTGAGCCACGCAGCGGGCAGCCACGGCGCAAGCGCCACGATCCACAACGCGACGTTCAGGCAGCCGTAGGCCAGGCCCGCCAGCCGGACGCGGCGGCGCTCCTGGCCCCAGCGTGGGAGGATCCAGTAGGCCACGCCCATCGTCAGCAGGAGCAGCCAGCCCCACGTCACCAGGGCGATGTGCGCGGCCAGCCACTGCCAGCTCCCGGCGATGGTCCAGCCCTTGTTCCACAGGATGAGCGAGCCCAGGAAGACCCCGACCACGAGGTAGACCAGCGCAGTCTTGACATACCAGCGGGCGAGCGTGGGCATGGCGGCTCACCGGTCCCGTGCGCTTAGTGCGCGCACGCGCGGCCAGGTGATGAGCACAAAGCCCACGACTGCGCCGAGCTGCAGGGTGGCCGACAGGGGGAGCAGCGCGGCGATGACCGGGTTCGGGCGCAGCGCGACCCACGGTTCCGCAATCGCGCGCAGGAGCAGCCCGGCGTTGAGCGCCCAGAAAATCGCCCATAGAAGGCGCTCGTCGCCCCGCGCGTTGGCGTCGCGCGGCTGCGACCCGGCCATGTGAGGGAACATCCAGAAGGCCACGCCGAAGATGAGCTGCGTGGCCCAGCCGACCGTCATGAGGTGCCAGGCCAGGGGACGCAACGCCAGCAGTACAGGCGGCAGGCCCCCCGCGCCGCTCAGTGCCAGGCCGGCGATCATGCTGCCGATCACGCGATAGAGCAGGGCGCTCTTCACGAAGAAACGGGCCAGTCTGGGCATATCGTATCCTCGGTAAAGTATTCGAGGTGTTCGGCGAACCTTCGGTTCGCCGAACACCTCGAAGGTCAGTTAAAGTTACACCCCGCCGAAGGCCGAGAAGCCGCCGTCCACCGGCACGGTCAGGCCGGTGACGAAGGCGGAGGCAGGCGAGAGCAGCCAGAGCACCGTGCCGAGCAGGTCTTCGGGGATGCCGAAGCGGCGCATGGGCGTATGGTCGAGGATCGTACGCCCGCGCGGGGTCAGCTCGCCCGTATCCCGGTCCAGCAACAGATAGCGGTTCTGCTCGCCCAGGAAGAAGCCCGGCGCAACGGCGTTGACCCGCAGTTGCGGGCTGTAGTTCTGCGCCAGATGGACGGCCAACCACTGCGTGAAGTTGCTGATGGCCGCCTTGGCCGCAGCATAGGCCGCGACGCGGGTCAGCGGGCGCAGCGCAGCCATCGACGAGAAGTTGAGGATGACGCCCTCCCCGCGCTCGGCCATATGGCGGCCGATGACCTGGCAGGGCAGCAGCGTGCCGAGCAGGTTCAGGTCAAAGACCATCCGCAGCGCGTCCTCCGGCATGTCGAAGAAGCTCAGGTCTGCGCTGGTCGTCGCGGCGGGCCGGTTGCCGCCGGCGGCGTTGACCAGGCCGTAGATGGGCCCGAACTGCTCCGTGATGGTCTCGACGGCCTGTGCCAGCGCGTCGCGATTCAGGACATCCCCGTGGACCGCGGTGGCCTGGCACGCGTGCGGGCCCATGCGCTCCAGCACGCCCGCAGCCGGGTCCAGGTTACGGTCGAGCAGGACGACGTTTGCGCCCACGCCCGCCAGCGCGCACGCCACTTCGCCGCCGAGGACGCCTGTCCCGCCGGTCACGACGAAGGTCTTGCCCGTGAAGTCGTACATCTGGGTGATCTGTGCGAGATCCATGTGATGCTCCTCTATGCCGGGACGACCCGCCGGTCGCGCGCCCGCAGGAAGTACTTGGTGATTTCCTCCGCGATGGCCGGGATGATCGCCAGACCGAGCACGACCAGCCACTCACGGCCGGACAGGAAGTGCGTGTTGAAGATGGGCTGCAGGAACGGCGTGTTCACCACGAGCAGCAGCAACGCGACGGACAGGCCGACCGCGTACAGCATCCAGCGGTTGGACAGGAAGCCCAGGCGGAAGATCGAGACACGCTCCGACCGGACAGTGAAGGCACGGAAGAGCTCGCAGAGCGACAGCGTGACGAAGGCCATCGTCTCCGCAGTCTGCACATCCACCCCGCGCCAGTCGTAGCGCAGCAGGTGCCACAGGACGTTCTCGCCCGCGGGCAGCGCCTCGGTCAGATGCCAGGAGAGCCCGAGCACGAAGGCCAGCAGCACACACCCGGCCTGGGCAAAGGTCTGGATGATGATGCCGAGCCGCATGGAGTTGTTGATGATCGGCTCACGCTTCGGGCGAGGCGGCCGCTGCATCACGTCGGGGTCACCCCGCTCCATCGCCAGCGCGAGCGCAGGTGCGCCGTCGGTCAGCAGGTTGAGCCACAGCAGTTGAATGGCAGTCAGCGGCATGGGCAGCCCCGCGAGCACCGATACAAAGATAATCACGATCTCCGCCACGTTCGAGGAGACCAGGAAGAACACGAACTTGCGGATGTTGGAGTAGATGATGCGGCCCTGCTCGATGGCCGCGACGATGCTGGCGTAGTTGTCGTCCGTCAGCACCATGTCCGCGGTGCCCTTGGCGACATCCGTGCCCGTGATGCCCATGGAGACGCCGATGTCCGCGCGCTTGATGGCCGGCGCGTCGTTCACGCCGTCGCCGGTCATCGCCACGACCTCGTCATTGCTCCGCAGCGCGTCCACGATGCGCATCTTGTGTTCCGGCGAGACGCGAGCGAAGACGTCTGCGACCTTCACCTCCTGCGCCAGCTTCTCATCGGTCATGCCGTCGAGCTCCGCGCCGCTGTAGACCTTGTGGCCGGGGCGGAGCAGCGAGATGCTCTCGGCGATGGCGCGGGCAGTCGCCGCGTGGTCGCCCGTAATCATGATGGTGCGGATGCCGGCCCCGCGCGCCAGCTCCAGCGCGGGCTTGACCTCGGCGCGGGCGGGGTCGATCATGCCGACGAGGCCGACAAAGGTCAGGTCCCGCTCCACATCATGGGCCGTAAACTCATCGGCCACTTCGGGCACGATGCGGTAGGCCAGGCCGAGCACGCGCAGCGCCTGGCTGGACATGGCATCGTTGGCCGCAAGAATCTGCCGGCGGCGCTCGTCGTCCAGCTCGACGACCCGGTCGTCCAGCGTCTGCATCCGGCTGCACAGCTCCAGCACGACGTCCGGCCCGCCCTTGACGACCACCGACTTCCAGCGCACGCTGCTATCATCGTGGAAGGGGGAGCTGTCATCGTCGCGCGGTAGCTCGACAGAGTGGATGGTCACGAAGCGTTTCCGCTCCGAGTCGAAAGGGATTTCCTTCTCGCGCGGATAAGCGCCGTTGAGTTCATCCCGGTAGATGCCGGCCTTGGCACCGGCGATCAGGATGCAGCCTTCGGTGGGATCACCGAGGATGCGAAACGTGACGCGGCCGTCCGCCGTGTTGGTTTCGAGCTGCGCATCGTTGTTCAGGACGCCCACCCACAGCGCCGTCGACACGCCGGGATAGGAGGCCAGGTCGACGGGGGTGCCCTGCACCAGGAACTCCCCGCGGGGATCATTCCCGGCGCCGGTGACCTCGACCGTCTGACCGTCCACCCACAGGCGGGTCACGGTCATCACGTTCTGGGTCAGGGTGCCGGTCTTGTCGGTGCAGATGGTCGTGGCCGAGCCCAGGGTCTCGACCGCAGCCAGCCGCCGCATGAGGGCATTGCGCCGTACCATCTCGCGCATGCCCAGCGCCAGGCTGATGGTCACGACCGCGGCCAGCCCTTCCGGCACAGCCGCAATCGCGAGGCTGACGGCGATCATGAAGGATTCGACGATGGCGTCGCGCACCTCCACCGAGAAGCCCTCGGTGAAGAGGCCGCTGCGCGCGAGGCCGAGCAGAAACACGACGCCGCAGATAATGAGTGCGGCCACGCCGAGCATCTTGCCCAGTTCGTCCAGCCGCTGCTGAAGAGGCGTCTGCTCCTCCTCGACGTTCTGCAGCATGTCGGCAATCAGGCCCAGTTGGGTCTTCATGCCGGTGTTGACGACGACGCCCCGACCACGGCCGTACGACACGGTGGTGCCCATGAAGGCCGCGTTCTTGCGGTCACCGAGCGAGGCGTTCTCGTCCAGGATCAGCCCCGCGTTCTTCTGCACCGGGACCGATTCGCCGGTGAGCGCGGCCTCCTCCACCTTGAGATTGATTGCCTCCACCAGCCGCAGGTCGGCGGGGATGAAATTGCCCGCCTCCAGCAGCACGATGTCGCCGGGCACCAGCTCTGCAGCCGGTATGGACTTGCGCATGCCGCTGCGCAGGACGTGCGCTTCCGGCGCAGACATCTTCTTGAGGGCCTCGAGGGCCTGCTCGGCCCGGCTCTCCTGCACCACGCCCAGGATGGTGTTCAGCACTACGATAGCGAGGATGACGATTGCTTCCACCCAGTCTCCAAGCAGCGCCGAGATGACGACGGCGACGAGGAGCAGGATGATGATGAAGTTGTTGAGCTGGGCAATCACCAGTTGCAGGAAGGTGGGACGAGGCTTTTCCTTGAGCTCGTTGTGGCCGTACTGTTGCAGCCGGGCGGCGGCCTGTTCGTTGGTCAACCCATCGCCGGGATGGGTTTCGAGTCGCCTGAGCGCGTCTTCGGCGCTCAGAGCAAGCCATTCTGTTGCGGCGCCCCGGCTCTCATTGCCGGCGGCGGTGACCTGCTGGTCAACCATGGACGATCTCCTGATTGGATGTGTCGGTGTGCTACGCCCGCATGTGGCGGCTCAGAGGTTTTGATCTGTAGGGGCGAGGTGACCTCGCCCCTACAAATGGGTTTCGGCGCACCAAGGGATACGCCCCCGGCCTCCTACGCCTGGTAGGTGCGGGCGGTGACGTCGCCGCCGCGGCCGGTCCAATTGGTGTGGAAGAACTGCCCGCGCGGCTTGTCGATGCGCTCGTAGGTGTGTGCACCGAAGTAGTCACGCTGGGCCTGCGTCATGTTGGCCGGGAGGCGCTCGCGGCGGTAGCCGTCGAAGAAGCTCAACGCGCTGCTCATCGCCGGGACGGGGATGCCCGCCTCGATGGCAGCCGCCACAACCCGGCGCCACGCACCGGCGGCAGACGTCACGGCCTCCTGGAAATAGGGCGCCAGCAGCAGGTTCGGCAGGCTGGGATCGGCCTCGAAGGCCTCCTTGATCTTGCCGAGGAAGACCGACCGGATGATGCAACCGCCGCGCCACATCAGCGCGATGCCGCCCAGGTTCAGCTTCCAGCCGTAGGCGTGTGCAGCCGCGCCCATCAGCATGTAGCCCTGCGCGTACGACACGATCTTCGCCGCATAGACCGCCTCTTCGAGGTCGGCCAGGAACGCCGCACGATCGACATCGAGCTGACCCACGGGTCCGCCGAGCACCTTCGACGCAGCCGCGCGCTCGCTGACGAGGGAGGAGAGGAAACGGGCGAACACGGCCTCGCTGACCAGCGTCAGCGGGGTGCCCTGGTCGAGCGCCGAGACGACGGTCCACTTGCCCGTGCCCTTCTGGCCCGCGCTGTCGAGGATGTAGTCGATGACGTGCTGGCCCTGCTCGTCGCGAAACGCCAGGATGTCGCGGCTGATTTCGATGAGGTAGGATTCGAGCTTGCCCCGGTTCCACTCGGCAAGCACATCGCTCATCTCGTCGTTGGACAGCCCCAGGCCCTCCTTCATCAACTGATAGGCCTCGCCGATGATCTGCATGTCGCCGTACTCGATACCGTTGTGGACCATCTTGACGAAGTGGCCCGCGCCGTTCTCCCCGACCCAATCGCAGCACGGCTCGCCGTTCGGGTCGCCTTCGGGCACCTTTGCCGCGACGGCCTGGAAGATAGGCTTGACGGCCGGCCAGGCTGCGGGCGAGCCGCCGGGCATGATGGACGGGCCGTGCCGCGCACCCTCTTCGCCGCCGGAGACGCCGGTGCCGATATACAGCAGCCCCTTGGATTCGACGTAGGCGGTGCGGCGCATGCTGTCCTCGTAGTTCGAGTTGCCGCCGTCGATGATGATGTCCCCCGGCTCCAGCAGCGGGATGAGCTTCTCGATGAAGTCGTCCACCGGCTGGCCGGCCTTCACCAGCATCATCACCCGCCGCGGCCGCTTGAGATTGGCGACCAACTCCTCCAGCGAGTGCGTCCCGATGATGCTCATGCCCTGCGCCGGGCCGCTGACGAACTCATCCACAACCGAGGTGGTGCGTTTGAACACGGCCACGGTGAAGCCGTGGTCCGCCATGTTCATCACGAGGTTCTGGCCCATGACGGCCAGGCCGATGAGGCCGATATCGTGAGTGGGAGCGGGCATGTGACGGAGAGTTGTTCAGCGGAAAGAAACCCGC
>DAOUGK010000285.1:0-9041 GCA_034429055.1 Anaerolineae bacterium
GCTCGAAACGACCATCTACGCCGTCGAGCGGGTCATCGAGGTCAAGCAGTCCGACGAGTTCTGGCCGGACTGGCTGCGCGGGGATCGCCTGCTGCTGATTGCCAGCGGAACCGTCATTGCAGGGGTGGACCTGGAGCGGCTCGACGCGTCGTCTGTCACCGTGTCGGAGGACGGCGCGAGCGTCACCGTGGACCTGCCGCCCGTCGAAATCTTCAACATCAACAGCATCCTCGACAACGCACGGACGCGCGTCTATGACCGGCAGCAGGGCCTGTTCGCGTCACCCAACGCGGACCTGGAGACGCAGGCGCGGCAGGCGGCCGAGGCAGAGATCTTGCGCGGCGCGTGCGAAGCTGGCATCCTGGTCCAGGCGACCGAAGATGCGCAGCGCGCGCTGGAGAAGCTGCTCGCGCTGTATGAGTTCGACGTGACAGTGAGGGCCGCGCCCGTGCCGGACTGTCCGGGGGTGCCATGACGCCGCCCATCGACCCTGAGCTGCTGCGCACGCTGTTGATCGTCCTGGCCTGCAGCGGGCTGTTCCTCATCGTCGTCCTGTCAGTGCTGGTCGCGTTGCTGCTGGCAGGCACCCGCCGCGCCCGCGTCGCCTTCGACCAGTGGATGACGCCCGATCCTGTGCAGTTGGCGCTGCGGCTCACCGAGCTGCGCCGGCGCCACCCGGCCGCGAGCGACGCAGCCCTCGTGACGCGCGTCATTAACGACCAAGCGTTCAAGGCTGGGCTGGTCGGTGCGCTGACCGGCATGGGCGGCCTCCTCACCCTGCCGATTGCCATCCCGGTGGACTTTGCGCTCTCCGCCAAAATCCAGGCGGCCACCATCCACTTCATCGCGCAGACGTTCGCGCCCGGCCAGCCGGCCGACACGCTGCGGCTACAGACCTACGCGATCCTGGCCGGCCAGCGGTTCAGCCAGCAGTGGGCGGAGGCCTCCAGCCGCGCGGTGCAGGCGGCTGTGGCCCAGCTCATCCGCCGCCTCGTCGCGGAGACCGTCGCCGAATCGCTGCTGAAAGTCGTCCCGATCGTCGGCGCAGTCGTCGGGTTTGCGTTCAACTACGCAGCAACCCGCCTTGCCGGCCGCCTGGCCATCCAGTGGTATACCACCCGCCGTCTCCCGACGGCCATCGAGCAAATTAAAAGGAACCATCCATGATTCAGATTCATACTATCTCCATCGGCCGGCCGCAGACGCTGACCGATGGGCGGGGCAACTGGCGCTCGGCCATCCGCCGCACGCCGGTCAGCGGGCCCATCGCCCTCGGCCCGCGCGGGCTGGAGGGCGATCGGGTGGCCGACACCAAGCACCACGGCTCCCCGGATCAGGCTGTCTGCTGTCACTCGCTGGACCATTACGCACGTTGGAATGAGGTCTATGGCCTGGCGGACCCGGCCGCCCAGCTCCAGCCCGGCAACATCGGCGAGAACTGGACGCTGACCGGCGCGACCGAGGCCGATATCTGCGTCGGTGATATCTACGCCGCGGGCAGTGCGCGCGTCCAGGTGACGGGCACGCGGTATCCGTGTTACAAGCAAGAGCGCGCGACCGGCCTGCCCGACCTGCACAACCGCGCCATGCAGGAGATGCGCACCGGCTTCTACCTGCGCGTGCTGACGCCGGGCACCGTCCAGGCGGGCGATGAGCTGGCGCTGGAGGCGCGGCCCCACCCGGTCATGACGCTGGCCGCGCTCAACGCGTGCGAGTTCGGGGAACTCGACCCCGCGACCGCGCGCGCGTTCCTGGACGTGCCGGAGCTAACCGAGGGGTGGAAGAACATCCTGCGCAAGAAGTTGGGTGAATAAACGCAGACATTCGAGGTTTCAGGCCAACGGGCCAGCCGAAGGCCGGCACAGGTTGGCACAACCTCGAAGGTCTTAGCCGGAGGGATCACACCATGATGACGAGCCGTGAGGTTGTCCGGCGAACGCTGGCGTTCGACTATCCGGACCGGCTGGCGCGTGACTTCCCGGAGCGGTACGGCTCCGACTTCGCGTGGTGCGGCATCAACCCGTCGCCCGATGCGCGGCCACGCAGCGGCGTCGATGAGTGGGGCGCGGTCTGGTATAACATCGGCGTCAGCAGTCTCGGGGAAGTCAAGGAGTTCCCGCTGAAGGACTGGGCGGATTTCGACCGCCTGCCCATCCCGGACATCCACGATCTGCGACGCTACACTGCGCTGGAAGGTGCGCGCGAGCGGGCCGGCGACAAGTTCCTGCTCGGCGGCGGCATCTCCATCTACGAGCGCGTCCACTTCATCCGCGGCCTCGAAAACACCTGGGCCGACATCCACGAGGCGCCTGACCACTTATGCCACTTGCTCGACATCCTGACGGACATGAACCTCGTCCTGATCGAGCGGTATGCGGCGGCTGGCTGCGACGGGTACAACTTCTGCGATGACTGGGGCTTGCAGACCCGGCTGATGATCGCACCCGCGTCCTGGCGCAGCCTGTGGAAGCCCCGCTATGCACGCCTGTGCGCGGCCGCACATGCCGCGGGCCTGGCGACCTTTCTCCATTCCTGCGGCCACATCGTCGCGATCCTCGACGACCTGATCGAGATCGGCCTGGATGTCATCCAGATGGACCAGCAGGAGAACATGGGGCTGGACCTGCTCGGCCAGCGCTTTGCCGGGCGCATCACCTTCTGGAACCCGGTGGATATCCAGATGACGATGTCGCATGGCACGCTGGACGAGATTCGCGCATATGCACGGCGCATGGTGCTGACGCTGGGGCGGTGGGAGCAAGACCGCTTCGTGGGCGGCTTCCTGCCGAAGTGGTATCCTGACCCCGCCGGCGCCGGCCACCGCCAGGAGGCCATCGACGCAATGTGCGAGGCTTTCCTGGAGATCCCCATTCGGTCTCACGCAAAGCCGCCAAGTGCGCCAAGTATCTGAATCGTGTGCCTCTTGGCGGTCTTTGCGTCTTTGCGTGAGATTCCCGGTTCAGAGTACACTCAAGCGCCGACCAGGGGCAATTCCTCGGCCAGCCGCACAGGCCGGCCCTCGGCGATCGAGCGGCGCAGGCCCGCTTCCACCTGTAGCTCCAGCAGCCCGGCCAGGCCGGGCACCGGCGGCGGCGTGCCCTCCCGTATCGACGCCAGGTAGGCGCGAATCGACTTCGCGAAGGATGCGTGGTACTGGTCCCAGCGCGACCGGCCGCGCAGGATGCTGTACCGCTCCTGGCTCCCGCGGCGGGCATCCATCACCTCCAGGTCGCCGTCGAGGTCCTGCATCCGGATGCGCCCGCGCTCGTAGTGGACCGACAGCTCGTAGAGGGCCGATTCCCAGGGTACGCCCGCGGTGCCGAGCAGCGTGCCCACTGCACCCGCCTCCGTGACAAACGACGCGGCGAGGTCCGGCGCACTCAGGCCGAGTTCGCGCGCGCCGCGCACTATCGTGCCTTCCCGCGCACTGACCTCCGCGATAGGCCCGGCGAAGTGATGGATCAGATCGATGGTGTGGCTCCAGCAGGCATAGTGCGCCACGGCCGCGATGTTGATGACACTGCCGAAGTCGCGTTCCGCAGCAATCCGGCGAGCAAGCAGCGTGTGGTCGTAGAACCGGTAGTTGAAAATCATGGCGGTCTCGCAGCCGCGCGTTGCCGCCTCCTGCAGCAACGCGCGGCCCTCGGCAAAGTCCTGCTCGCTGACGGTCTCCTGCCCGTGCCGCGCACAGAGCGGCTTCTCAAGGAACAGGCGCGCAGGGTCATGCTCCAGCACGGCCATCGCCGCGTCGCACCGGTCCATTTCGCGCGTGAGGATGAAAACGGCGTCTGCGCCCCAGGCCAGCAATTCTGCCGGTGAACCGAACACCTTGCCGCCGAAGCGTTCAGCGCAGGCTACCGCACGAGCCGGGGTTCGGTTATAATAGGCCAGGTCCACGTTGGGTTCGTGAGTGAGACATGGCAGGTAGCTGGCCTCAGCAACGCGACCTGTCCCGACAATGCCGATTTTGAGGGTATCCATCAAGCGTCCTCCGTGTTCATAAGCGTGTATGTGTCTGTCATATCTCTTCGCCCTGGCTCGGCAGGCTGTGGCTCGGTCAGAGACCGAGCCACAGCCTGCCGAGCCAGGAACACACCTGTATGTGTCTATCATATCACAATAGGATTTTGACAACTTAAAAGGTTTTGCTATACTGCCAGCCACGAGGTTCTGCCACCATGCCCACCGTCAAAGATGTCGCAAGCAGGGCAAACGTTTCGCCTGGGACGGTTTCCAATGTGCTCACCGGAAAGCGTCCCGTCTCCGCTGCCACCCGCGCCCGTGTCTTGCAAGTAATCGAGGAACTCGGCTACCAACCCAACGTCCTGGCGCGCAGCCTGATCAACCGCCGCAGCGAAACGATTGCGGTCGTTGCGTCCGGGCTGGACTATTTCGGCCCGTCGCAGATCGTGGTCGGGATCGAGCGCGCGGCCAGCGAGACAGGCTATTCGCTCCTGCTGCGACTGATTCACTGGTCCGACCCGCTGGAGGCCGAGCGCGCCCTGGGTGCGCTCGCCGGCCGCCAGGTGGACGGGATCATCTGGGCCGCGCCGGAGATCGGCGACAACCGCACCCGCATCGTGCCTGAGCGCCTGGTCAAGCTGCCACCCATCGTCTTCATCAACATGGCTCCGCGTCCCGGCATGATGAGCATTTCCATCGACAATCGAGGCGGCGCGCGGCTGGCCGTCGAGCACCTCATCGGCCAGGGCCGCCGCACCATCGGCCTGATTACCGGCCCGCTCGACTGGTGGGAAGCGCGTGAGCGGCAGGCCGGTTGGCAAGAGGCGATGAATGCGGCCGGGCTGTGTGCCGATGACTCGCTCGTCGCGGTCGGGAACTGGTCGACCGCCAGCGGCGAGGACGGGCTGCGCTGCCTGCTGTCGCGCGTGCCCGAACTGGACGCCGTCTTCGTCTCGAACGATCAGATGGCGCTCGGCGCGCTGCGCACGGCGCACCTGTCTGCGCGCAAGGTGCCGGAGGACCTGGCTGTGGTGGGCTTCGACAATTTGCCGGAATCCACCTGCTTCTGGCCGCCGCTCACGACCATGCACCAGCCGCTGCTCGACCTGGGTCGACATGCAGTCAGCCTGCTTAACGAGATGATGGGCGTGCGCGCGGCAGGCAAAGCACCACAAGACCAGCCTGTATTGTGCCTGAGCCCGGAGCTCATCGTGCGCGAGAGCTCGGTCAAGGTCGAGCCGGATGGCGTCCAACGCGCACCATGCGAAGGACTGTAGCCCCCAAAGCACCATGTAATCATACCCTGATATAAGGAGACACCATGAAGACACCCACGCTCGGCGTTATCGTCGGCAATCGCGGCTTCTTCCCCGCGCACCTGGCCGATTCGGGCCGCAAGACCATCCTCCAGGTGCTGGCCGAGGAAGGCATCAACGCCATCGCGCTCACTCCGGAGGATACCAAATACGGCAGCATCGTATCGCACGCCGACTCGCAGAAATGCGCCGACCTGTTCAAGGCGCACCGCGATGAAATCATCGGCGTCCTCGTCACCCTGCCCAACTTCGGTGAGGAGAAGGCCATCGCGAACGCGCTCCGGTGGTCCGGGCTGGACGTGCCGGTCCTCATCCAGGCCACCCCGGATGAGCCGGGCAAGATGACCATCGAAAACCGCCGCGACTCGTTCTGCGGCAAGATGTCATGCTGCAATAACCTGCACCAGTACGGCATCAAGTACACGCTCACCACCCGGCACACAATGGACCCGACCGGCGCCGAGTTCCGCGCAGACTTGCAGCGCTTCGTCGCGACCTGCCGGACGGTGGCCGGACTGAAGGGTGCGCGCGTGGGCGTCATCGGCGCGCGGCCTGCGGCCTTCAACACCGTACGTTTCTCTGAGAAGCTGCTCGAACGCACCGGCATCTCGGTCGAGACGGTGGACCTGTCGGAGATGTTCGGCAAGGCGCAGAAGCTCAGCCCGCAGGACCCGAAGGTCGTCGCGATGACCGACAGGATTCACGCCTATGTGCCGACGCGCGACACCCCCGCAGAGGCCGTGCTGAAGATGGCGCGGCTGGGCGTGGTCATCGATGACTGGATGGCCGAGAACCGGCTGGTCGCCAGCGCGCTCCAGTGCTGGACCGCGATGGAGGAGTTCTACGGGGTCGTGCCCTGCACCCTCATGTCCATCATGAGCAACGACCTGCTGCCCTCGGCCTGCGAGACGGACATTGCGGGCGTCATCGGCATGTACGCGATGGCCCTGGCCTCACAACGGCCGAGCGCGCTGGTGGACTGGAACAACAACTACGGCGAGGATCCCGACAAGTGCGTGGTGTTCCACTGTTCCAACCTGCCGAAGGATGTGTTCAAGACCGAGTCCATCCGGGCGGACGACATCATGGTCATGGACTACCAGGCGATCATCGCAGGCACGGTGGGCAAGGAGAATACGTTTGGCACGGTGGTCGGCCGAGTCAAGGCCGAGCCGTTCACCTACTGCCGCGTCTCGACCGATGACTACAACGGGCTCATCAGCGCGTACGTGGGCGAGGGGGAGCTGACCAACGACCCGCTGTCCACCTTCGGCGGCTTCGGCGTCGCGCGCATCCCCGAGCTGCAGACGCTGCTGCGCTACATCTGCGAGAACGGGTTCGAGCATCACGCAGCCATCAACCTCTCACAGTGCGCGGACGCGGTGGAAGAGGCCCTGGGCAAGTACCTGGAGTGGGACGTCTACCGGCACAGTTAACGGCCGGTATTGCGGGGCCGTCAACGAATACGACAACGAATGGCGCTGCGGCGCTGGAGCGAATGGCCGTCCCCTACCACAGTTCGGTCATTCGTTCCAGCGCCATTCGTTGACGGCTCGTACGTCACCACGGCTCGAACGGCCTCCACTCCCCTGTCAGAGGGGCGTGGAGGTCGATTTTTCCCGTCAACGGCGTGCGATAGATCAGCACGATATCCTCCGTCAGCTCTGCCGCGCCGTCCTTCTCGATGTACAGCGGCCCCTGCCACCGCTCCCAGCCCAGCTTCACATACCACGGCTCCACTGCAGGCGAGAGCGCGCCGAACGCGTAGCCGCCGATCTGTGCCTGGAGCGCACGCATGACCGCCGCACCGTACCCCCGGCGGCGATAGTTGGCGTGCGTCGCGACACCTTCCACGTACGCGGCCATCCGCCACGGCCCGTCGCCCACGCGCAGCGGCCGGTCCAGCCATAGCGCGTGGCTGACCAGCCGGCCATCGTCGTAGCCGAGCACGTGGATGCGGTCGGGTGCAAGGTTCAGGTAGTAGCTGTAGTCCAGCTCGAAGACTTCGGAGCACAGGTCGACGACCGCGGCCGTCTGCTCGCGGGTCATGGCATGGGAGGAGAGCGTCAGGAGTTCGAGCGGCATCCCAGCCTCAAACAGCACCACCAGGGTTCGTAGTGGGCGCTTCAGCGTCTCTGGCACGCGACGGCGCTGAAGCGTCCACTACGAACACCTACGACTATTACACCAGCTCGCCCCACTTCAGCCCGGCGGGCAGGGGCGCGGGGCGTTCGCAGGTCGTCGCGACGCGCACGTGCCGCTCCGACTCCGAGGCCTCCTGGAACGAGCACATCAGGTCGAGGACGTGCATCGCGAGGGCACCGCTCGCCCGCTGCGGCCGGCCCTGGCTGACGGCCAGCGCCATATCCGCCGCGCCGAGGCCGCGGCTATTGACATCGTAGCCGTGCGTCAGCTCGACATCGCGCCATTCCTTCTCACCCGCCAGCCGGATGCGCACCGGACCGCCGAAGGTATTCGGATCCGGCACCTGCAGCGAGCCCTCCGAGCCGTAGATCTCGATGCGCGGGAGGTTGTGCGCCCACACATCGAAGCTGGTGATCATCGACGCCACCGCGCCGGATGCGAAGTCCAGCACGCCGGCCAGATGGGTCGGCGTCTCGACCGTGATCTTCTGCCCGTTGCGCGCGGGGGCCGTGATGAGCCGCTCCGGGAACGAGATGCGGGTGGAACCGGTCACGCGCACGACCGGGCCGAGCAGGCTGACAAGCGCGGTCAGGTAGTACGGGCCCATGTCGAACATGGGGCCGGCGCCCGGCTTGTAAAAGAAGTCCGGGTCAGGATGCCAGCCTTCCGGCCCGTGCCCGGCCATGAATGCGACCGCCGCGACCGGCACGCCGATCGCACCGTCGTCGATCAGCTTCCGGCAGGTCTGCAGGCCGCCGCCGAGGAATGTATCGGGCGCACTGCCCACACGCAGCCCCTTCTCGGCCGCGAGTTCCACCGTCCGCTGCCCGTCGGCGCGGGTCGTCGCGAGTGGCTTCTCGGTGTAAACGTGCTTGCCCGAATGGAGCGCGGCCAGGTTGACCGGTGCGTGCGCCGCCGGGATGGTCAGGTTCACGATCATGTCGATGTCGGGCGACGCAATGAGGTCCTCGACCGTCATGGCGCGGATGCCGTGCTCCTGCGCCTTGGCCTCCGCCCGTTCCATCACGAGGTCCGCGCACGCAATCAGCTTGAGGCCGGGCAACTGCGCCGTGTTCTTCAGATAGATGTTGCTGATGTTGCCGCAGCCGATGATGCCGACGCGGGTCACGCCCCCTGCGGGATTAGCGATTCCCATGTGCGTAGCCCTTTCCGACCAGATAGGTGTAGCTCGCCTGCGCCTCGGCCATCATGTCAGGCTTCGCGCTGCGGTCCTGTTCGACGATCAGCCACTCGGCGGTGTCTGCGCACGCGCGGATGACCGGCGCCCAGTCGATGATGCCCTCGCCCACCGCGGTCATCGGCAGTTCCTTGACTGCCGGACCATCCTTGATGTGGACGAGCGGCACGCGGCTGCCCAGCTTGCGCAGCACCTCCGCCGGGTCGAGGCCCGCGGTCTTGGCCCAATAGGTGTCCAGCTCGAAGAAGACCTCCGGCGCGAGGAACTCCGCCATATAGTCGATGGCGGGGCGGCCGTCCACGATGCCGCACTCCGCCCAGTGGTTGTGATAGCCGAGCCGCAGACCGTTGGCCTGCGCGACTTCGCTGCCCTCGTTGAGCATGTCGCAGACGCGGCGGATGCCGTCCACGGTAGTGAAG
>DAOUGK010000286.1:0-16577 GCA_034429055.1 Anaerolineae bacterium
GTCCGTCTTGACTTCCAGCGGTTCGCCTCCGTCAAGCCGGTGTTCCGCGGGGAGCGGATCGGCTACGGCATCACCATCCCGGCCAGCGCAACGCATCCGGCGGAGGCCGCCCGGTTCATCGCGTTCCTGCTCGGCCCGGAGGGCCGCGCCATCATGGAGGCCAACCACCACCCGGTGTTCGAGGTTCCGCTGGCCTCGGGCTACGAGCAGATGCCGGCGGAGCTCCAAGCGCTCTGTCAACCCGGCGCCGGGCCGTGAGCCGCCGCTCGGGTCTCGATATCGTCTTCGGGCTGGCGGGCGGCGCGCTGCTGCTCCTGGTCGTCGCGCCGCTTGCCAGCACCCTTCTCGCCACCAGCCCCGCAGCCTTCTGGGATACGCTCCGCGACCCCGAAGTGCTCGGCTCGATCCGTCTCACCTTCCTCGCTGCGCTTGCGGCAGTGCTGTTCGGGTTGATCACCGGCGTGCCGCTGGCGTACCTGTTAGCCCGCCGCGCGTTCCATGGCCGCCAACTCGTGCAGGCGCTCTTCAATCTGCCCCTCGTCATCCCTCACACGGCGGCAGGCATTGCCCTGCTGATGGTGTTCGGCCGCCGGGGCTTCTTCGGCCAGGCGTTCGGCCGGCTCGGCGTGACCTTCACCGACACCCCTGCGGGCATCGCGGTCGCGATGGCCTTCGTCGGGCTGCCCTTCCTGGTCAACGCAGCCCGGGAGGCGTTTGCGCAGCTCGAGCCGGAATATGAGCAGGCCGCGCTCGCAGACGGCGCGACGCCGTGGCAGGCCTTCTGGCACATCGCCTTACCCCAGGCCCTGGGCGGCGTGCTGACCGGTGCGCTAATGATGTGGGCGCGGGGGGTCAGCGAGTTCGGCGCAGTCGTCATCCTCGCCTACCACCCCAAGGTCGTGCCCGTGCTCGTCTACCAGCGCTTCGAGGGCTTCGGCCTGGCCGCTGCCCTGCCCGTTGCCGCGCTCCTGATCGTGACTGCCCTGCTTGTCTTCCTCGTAGTGAACCTGCTCGCCCGCCGCCCCGACCCCACGTAGACGGCAGACGTCTGATCGCTCCCCTGCCGCATGCAGGGCCGCCCCGGAGCAGCCACGATCACTCGGCAGGCGGTTCTACGATCCCGGGGCGCAAGCGCGGCCCGCTCTGCACCGCCTTCAGGTCCGCAGCCGGCGTGGCCCCGTCGCTCCACGAACCGGGCGCAAAGGTGACACGGCGCATGTAGTACGAGTAGCCGAAGCTCTCAGGCCCGCGGAAGACAGCCATGAACCAGTAGTAAGGCGTGTCATAGGCCATGCCCGGACCCAGGCCGGGCAGCGTATAGCTTGCCACATCGCCCAGGTCGTTTGTCTGCCACCAATCCATGCCCTCCTCGTCCATGAAGAGCACCCGGTAGGTGTCGCCGCTCAGGTTCCGCCGCTGCCACGTGAAGGCGGCAGGCAGCGTAACTGTGGCGCCGGCTGCAGGGGAGAGCAGTACGACGTTCGCAATGTCGAAGTCCCCGGCCGGCACATCGGCTCCGGCCGTGTAGCTGGTGATTTCCGGCCCGTACCACAGGGCGACCAGGCTGGGGTCGGTCTCGTTCGGCCCGTAGAACACATAGTACGCCGCACCGGCCGGCAGCGCCGGCACGCCGGAGAAGACATAGCGGCCGTCGGCCGCCGTCACGGTCGATGCGACCTCGACATCCTCCGCGTCATCGATGCGAACCAGGACAAGCGGGATGCCGGCCGCGGCCACACCCCCCTTCGTGACTCGCCCGTACAGGCCCGTACCGGCAGGCGTCGCCGTGGCCGTCAGCGTCTGCGTCGGAGTGCGCGTGGCCGTGGCTGCAGGCGTCAGGCTGGGCGTGCGCGTCGCGGTGGGCGTCGCTCCGGCCGTGGCCGTGCGGGTCGCGGTCCTCGTGGCAGTCGGACTGCTCACCGCGGTGCCGGGCGGCGTGGGCGTGCGCGTCCGGGTGGCTGTCGGCGTGGGCCCTGTGCCCCCCTGCGTGGTCACCTCGATCGCCGCGACCAGGGCCGCATCCCGCACGCTGGCGAAGTCGATGTTGAGCTGCCCGTCGCTCACCGTGACATCGAAGCTCCGCTGGTAGGCCGCATCGTGCCCGGCTACCGAACAGAGATCCAGCCCGGCGATGACGGTCTGGCCCTCGATCCTGACATCGAAGATGCGCCTGCCCGCCTCGGTGAAGTGGGTTTCCGTGAAGCCCAGGCTCACGCGGTAGTTGCCGTTCGGCACATCGGCCTGCAGGCCCCACGTGCCATACCACCAGTGCACGGTCTGGTACTGCAGGTCATCCTCGGTGCCCGCGATCGGGTCGACCGTCGATGCCTGCGTCCCCGCAGTAAAGCCCCAACTGCCTGCCACGTAGACCTGGTCGGGCAGCCAGGTGCGGCCGGCCCGGTCGGTGGTCTGGGCCGTGCTCCCCGCATCCACGCGCAGCTCGTAGGGCAGCGCGTAGGTGCATGCGACGAGGTCGTCGTAGGCTGCGACGCTGTTGTTGGCCCACACGCCGAAGTTGCCAGCGGCGTACGCTGCGTCGATGGCCGCCACGCGTTTGACGCCGTCCAGGTAGCCCTCAATGACCGGGCCGCGTGCCTCGATGCGCAGGCGGTAGCTTCGGTCACGCTGCACGTCGACGGCGTAAGAGGCCAGTACTCTGTAGGGCCGTTTCGCCAGCACCAGCTGGCCGCCGTTGACATCCACGAAGAGGTCGTAGCCCTGCGTGCCGTCCGTGGAACGGAAGCTGAGTCCCGCGCTGGCGCCCTGGCGCACGATGACGCTCCCCTCGTAGCGGAAGTTGGCCGCAGACCGTGCGGTGATGTTCCACGCATCGGCCACCGGGCCGGAGGAACCTTGCATATATCCGCCGGGGTTGGTCCACGTGCCACCTCTAGACGTCCAACCCGGGAGGCCGGCCGCGGCGAAGTCCGCGTTGAACAGCGGCGTGCACGGCTCCGGCGGCAGCGACTCGCCCGCCGCGCCGCGCTGGTAGAGCAGCGGCAGGTAGGTCGAGCCGCCCACGTGCAGCACGATGGCTGCGCTCCCCTCCAAGCCGCCGGCATCGCGCGCGGTCAGGGTGATGGTGTGCCGGCCATACGCCAGCGTCGTGATGCTCACGGTCGTGCCGTTGCCCAGAGTGCCCTCCCGGTCGGAGCGCCACGTGAGCGCGGGGCCAGCCAGGAAGCCTTCCTCGAAGTCATAGGCCGAGCCGTGCAGCGTCAGGACACTCCCGGGCAGCCACGCTTCGCCGTCCGCAGGGTGGGTGATGGTGACTCGCGGTGGCTTCGCGGCCACCCGCATGGCCGCGGGACTATCGGCCTGCCCCGTGTTCAGCCCATCGGTCGCCAGCACGCGGATGTACCCCCGGTCCGTGCCCGGCAGCGCTCGCGCGTCCACGACCAGTTCATGCCTCGTGATGTCGGCTGCCAACCCGCGCCACGAGCCCTTGCCGTCTGCGCTGAACAGCACCGTGAACCGCAGCGGATCGCCGTCTGCGTCGCTCGCGCTCCAGCGGATGCGACTCTCCGCAGTCCATAGCTCGCCGCCGGACGGCTCAAGCACGGTCACCTGCGGTGCATGGACGCTGCGCGTCTGGCGTGCCAGGACCAGTTCCTCCCGCCGCAGGACCACCTCCGTGACCCCGGTGCGGTCGGGCACAAAAAGCAGGAAGGAGCTGGCGCTCACCGTCTGCTGCGTCTCGTAGTCGATGAACGAGGCGTCGAAACAGTAGGCTGCCAGCTCGGCCCCACCTGCGCCGAGCAGCGCGATGCAGAAGTTCGTGCCGGCGGGGGGCAGTGCAGGAGGGCGCGGCGGGTTGACGCGCGTGATGGGATCGAGGCGTCCGCTGCCGCTGTTGAAGAGCTGACCGCTGATCATCAGGTAATCGGTCACGGCTGCGACCTGCTCCGCGCGGGGCAGCGCCGGCGCCGCCTCAACGCCGACGGCAGCATCGGTGGCAACGGCCACACCGCCGCCCCACGGATTGACGCACAAGTACTCGAAATCCGCAGGCGCCGCACCGCCGCCCCAGGCCGCGAGGCCCATCCGGAAGGCAGTCATGCCGGCCTGGTACTCGAAGACCCGGATCGGCGTATCGGCCGTCACGCCATAGTAGCCGGTGAACGAGGTCCCGTTCCGGATGATCCGCAGGTGGGTGGCCACCCCGCCAAAGTCGAGCGCATGAACCTCCCGCGCACCACCGCGCTCCGCGACGAAGATGACTTTGCTCCCCTGGTCATGCGCCCGGCCCAGGAACACGTAGTTGTCGTCATCCTGATAGAGCAACAGGCCCGCGGTCTGGCCTTGCAGCGCCGGCGCAAAGGAGAGCCGCGTCGATACTTCGAAGTTGCCGGTGGGCAGCGGCTGGAGCAACAGGTTCCGGGCGTCGTTTTGCACCCCCGCCAGGTCGCCGGGCAGGGTCAGGAGGCGCAGGTAACCGGGCCGCGCGGCCGTGCTCCAGCCGCCCGCGTCCTCGCGCACCCAGCTCCACGGTGGCCCGACGCTGTCGAGGGGATACCACCATTGGCACTGCGGCGCAGGCGGCGGTGTCGGTGTAATCGGCGGCGTCGGGGCCGCCTCGCTGCAAGGCGGCGCCAGCACCTGGTACAGCCCGGTCTCGCCCACGGGATCGCCAGAGTAGTGGAACGGTGAGATCCAGAGCTCAGGATCATCCCGGTAGGTCATCAGGTCGTAGTACACTGCCGGATCCTTGACGAGCACAGGATAGTTCAGCGTATCGACGCCCACCTCCTGGATGGTGCAGTCCGTGAAATAGACCGGCCACAACGACTCATCATCGCCCTCCGCCCAGCCGTCCGGCAGGTTCGGGTGATGCAGCCCGAAGTTGTGGCCGATTTCGTGGGCCAGGGTCCAGTCGAAGCCGGCTCCTGCCTGGGCCCAGAAGACCTGGTCCGTGCCATAGGGCTCTCCCCAGCTTGGGTCGGACCGGCCGATGGTCGCGGTCACCGCGGGCATGTCCGGCAGCCAGCCGATGAGCTGCGCCAGGGGCCGGCGCAACGGCTGCGGCCACTGTGCCAGCGCCAGCAACTGGCGCAGGCGCACGGTCAGCAGCTGGCGGTCCTCGGGCGTATCCATCGGCCCATCCCACGTGATGGCCGGCAAGAGTTGGAAATACCGCAGTTCGTCATCGGTGCCGATGGGATAGACCTGCCGGAAAGCTCTGGGGTCCAACAATTGGATGAAATTGGGGTCAGGCGTCAGCACCCCGGCGGGTCCGCCCGTGTCGTAGTTGACCGGGACGTAGCCCAGTTGCACCGGGCAGCGCTCGTTGAAGCTCACCGCAACGCTGTCCGTGTTGTTCTCTTCATCGGTCTCCGGCACCCAGTCCCAGGGGTCCAGTTCAGCTACCAGCGTCACTTGCCCGCTCGACCAGGCCCCGGGCAAGAAGAAGTTGAGCGCAGCATTCTGTTCCGACCTCTTGGCACTCTTGCGCGCCGTGATCCGCCAGTTGTCGGTCCGCAGTGGACTCAAGGGCAGTTCATCGCCCCCCCGGTAGCCGCGGAGCTGGCCCGCAACGTTGGGCACCGCGTCATAGCTGACATTGCCGATATCCACGAAGACACGCGCGGCTGTATACTTGCCTTGCACCAGTGGAATGGAGTTATCTTCGTCCTGGGTGGCCTGCACGACCTCGATGCGTTTCACGGTCAGGTCTGGGATTTCGGTCGGCGTCGGCGTGACGGTCGGAGTGATGGTCGGAGTGGAGGTGGGCGGGTCCGGTGGGCAGTCCGGAGGTCGAGGCGGGATGACGACATCGCCGCCGATTTGCGGGCAGGTCAGGAAGGGATTCCATGACGAGTGGTGGCGCACGCCGTCGACGACGATCCACCACGGGCAGTTGCTCCAGATGGCAAAGGTCCCACGATCGCTGATGCGCGAGCAGAGGTGGGCCCACGCCTCATCATCGGTGCAATACGGTCCCATGACACTGGCCTTGCGCACGGGGGTGCAGTTAGGAGGCAGCCCGCCGCACGGATAGGAATAGGTGCATTCCGGCGTGGTCAGGATCCCCTCTGGGTCGACGAAGAGCTGCCCGAAGATGTTCAGAGCCTCCCACACGACCCACCGGGTGTACTGGGGTCCGGCCGGTGATTGTGCGCCAGGCACTGCTGCGGCGACAGGCCCGCCGGTCGTGCAGGCCCGCCCGGCGCCCATGTCAGTCGCATCCAGCCAGCCCAACTGCCGGGGAGACGGCGTGGCGGGCTGTGCAGGCGTCAGCAAAGACGTCGGGTCTGGGTCCTGGACACGAACCCCGGGATGCGGCGACGCGCCGGTGGCATCTATGGCCATGCCGGGCAGCAGGGAGAGCACGCAGACCGAGGCGACGATGGAGAGCAGTCCGATGAGTATACGCATCGCGACCTCCTGGCTGGGGAACAGGACAACGCCGCTAACAATGCCGGGGAGAGCCATGGAACATCATGCCACGGCACAACCAGTATATTCCTCATGGCGCCGGCAGTCAATCAGTTCTTCACAACTCAGGGCAGCAATTTCCATCATCCGATGTAGGCCGCTCCAACATCGCGCCTTACCGTACTTGACAGCCCCCGCAAAGTGAAGTATATTGAAAGCAATCGCAAGCATTCGTAAGTTGTGCAGGAACGGGCATGAAAGAGCTGTCTGTTGCAGAGAGGCGCCAGGAGATCCTGGGACGGGTCAGCCAGGCGGGCCGGGTGGCCGTGGCCGAGCTCAGCCAGGAGTTCGGCGTCTCCGAGGTCACTATTCGCGGCGACCTGCAAGCCCTCGCTGAGGGCAATCTCATCGTGCGCACCCACGGCGGCGCGATTCCCGCAACTTCCGGCTTACCCGTCCTCACCCTCAGCCAGCGCCTGCAGCAGCAGGTTCAGCAGAAGGCCCACATCGGCGCAGCCGCCGCGCGGCTCGTGGCCGACGGTGATGCGGTCATCCTCGACAGCAGCAGCACGGCCCTCGCCATCGCCCAGAACCTCAAGGCACATCGCTACGTCACTGTCATCACCAACGGCCTGGCGGTCGCCCAGGAACTGCTGGACGCACCCGGGGTCACGGTTGTGGTCATCGGCGGCACGGTGCGCAAGGATACCGCCTCCATCGTGAGCACCGGCGGGCTGGACATGCTCCGGCGCTTCAACATTCAGAAGGGCTTCTTCGGCGCACACGGCATCAGCCTGGCGGAAGGGCTGACGGACGTCAGCGCGGAGGAAGCCGAGATCAAGCGGCCCCTCGTCGCGATGTGCCGCGAGGTCGTGGCCGTGTTCGATGCCACCAAGTGGGGCCGGGTCGGGCTGGCCTCATTTGCCGATGTCTCACAGATTGCCCGCATCATCACCGACATCTATGCCCCGGCAGAGCTCGTGGCCCACATCCGCCAGGCCGGGGTGGACGTTATCCAGGTTTGAGTGCATCCATTCCATACGGAGGACAAAGTGACATACCCCCAACCCATGCCGGCCCTGGACCCGGTCGCCATTTCGGCGCTGATCGAGGAACAGGAGCTCAGCAAAGAAGAACTGATGAACATGCTGCGCCAGATGAAGGAAATCCGGGCGCTGGAAGAGAAGATTTCGAGCCTGCTGACGAAAGCGGTCCTCAAGGGCGCGTCGCATCTGTACGCAGGGTCTGAGGCGACCGCGGTCGGCGCCGTCGCCGCGCTGCGCGATGACGACTTTATCACCAGTACCCATCGCGGCCACGGCCACGCGCATGCGCACGGCGACAAGGCCGCGCAGAATCCCGATGACAAGCAGATGCACTACAACCGCATGATGGCCGAGGTGCTGGGCAAGTCCGGCGGTTACTGCAAGGGCAAGGGCGGCTCCATGCACATCGCCGACGTACAGCACGGCAACCTGGGCGCGACGGGCATCGTCGGCGGCAACCTGCCAGTGGCCGTCGGTGCAGCCCTCGCGCAGAAGCTCATGGGCACCGATCGGGTCGTGCTGTGCTTCTTCGGGGACGGTGCATCCAACGAGGGCAACTTCCACGAGGCGCTGAACATGGCAAGCCTCTGGGACCTGCCGGTCGTCTTCGTGGCCGAGAACAACCAGTACGGCATGTCCGTGCCCTGGGCCAATGTCTCCAAGCTGCCCGACATTGCGGCCCGCTCCTGCGCCTACGGCATCCCCGGCGAGGTCGTGGATGGCATGGATGCAGTGGCCGTGCGCGCCGCAGTGGCGAAGGCCGCCGAGCGGGCACGCAGCGGCGAAGGTCCCACGCTCATCGAGGCCAAGACCTATCGTTACTTCGGGCACAGCCACTCTGACCCCCGCGCGTATCGCACGAAAGACGAGGAACGCGAGTGGCGCGACCGTGATCCCATTGAGGTCTTGCGGGGTGAAATGCTATCGTTCGGGCTGCTGAAGGATGAGGAATACGAAGAGCTGGATGAGCTCGTGAGCAACAAGCTCGATGCCGCAATGGCGTTCGCCGAAGCCTCTCCCGCGCCCGATCCGAGCGAGGTCGAGACCGACGTGTATGCTCCGCTCAAGCACACCGGCGCGGACATCGCAGCCGAGGCTGAGCTGCGCGCACAGGTGCACCTTGCGGAGAAGAAGGAACGCACCACAGTCCCGATGAAGGAGATCACTTACGCGGCCGCGCTGGTCGAGGCCGCACGCGAGGAAATGCAGCGCGACGAGCGGGTGTTCATCATGGGCGAGGATGTCGGGCTGTACGGCGGCGCATACGGCGCAACGCGCGGCCTGTTCGCCGAGTTCGGCGAGTGGCGTGTGCTCGACACGCCCATCTCCGAGGCCACCATCGGCGGTGCCGCGGTCGGCGCAGCGATGGCCGGCATGCGGCCCATCGCGGAGATCATGTACGTCGACTTCACCCCGCTGGCGATGGACCAGATTGCCAACCAGGGCGCCAAAAACCGCTATATGTTCGGCGGCAAGACCAGCGTCCCGATGGTCGTTCGCACCGAAGGCGGCGCGGGCCGCGCCATCGCTGCGCACCACTCGCAGAGCCTCGAGGCGCTGTGGACGCACTTCCCCGGCATCTACGTCGTCATGCCCTCCACGCCCTACGATGCGAAGGGCCTGCTCAAGGCCGCGATCCGCGACGACAACCCGGTCATGTTCATCGAGCACAAGATGCTCTATGGTCAGAAGGGCCCCGTGCCGGAGCAGGACTACGTCATTCCGCTCGGCGTCGCGGACATCAAGCGGCCCGGCAAGGATGTCACCCTTGTCACCTACTCGCGCATGGTGCACCGCTCGCTGGAAGCAGCCGAGACGCTGGCGAAGGAAGGCATCGACGTCGAGGTCATCGACCTGCGCAGCCTGAAGCCGCTGGACCTGGAGACCATCCTCGCATCCGTGAAGAAGACGGGGCGGCTGGTCGGCGTGACCGAAGCCTACGAGAACACGAGCTTCATCAACGAGATCATGGCCCAGGTCAACGACCATGCCTTCGACTACCTGGATGCGCCGATGGTACGCGTCGCGGCTCTCAACGTGCCGGTCCCGCGTGCCGAGGTGCTGGAAGACATCGCGATCCCGAATACCGCCCGCATCGTGGCAGCTTGTCGAAAGGTGGTGAGCTGATGGCGCCGAAGACGACTGAGGTCTACATCCCGAAATACGGCCAGACGGTCGAAGAGGTGAAGATCGTCCAGTGGCTGGCCGAGGATGGCGCGGAGATCAAGAAGGGCCAGGAGATCCTGGAGATCGAGACGGACAAGACGACCTTCTTCGTCGAAGCGGAGGGCGCCGGCTTCCTCCACCGCGGCCCTTACGAGGTCGGCCAGACCGTGCCCGTGCTGGAAGTCGTCGCGCTCATCGGCCCGCAGGACCTCAAGTTCAAGGCGGGAACGGTGGGAGGCGAAGCCACAGAGACCACAGAGGTCGCAGAGAGCATTGAGCCTGCGCCGGCTGCAGAAACCTCCACAGTCTCTGAGTCCTCTGTGCCCTCTGTGGCCAGTAAAGTCTTCGCCTCCCCGCGCGCGCGCAAGCTGGCAGAGGAGCGGCACGTTGACCTGGCGCAGGTTACGCCGACCGGCGGCGGCGGCGTCCGCGTCACCGAGAAGGACGTGGTCGCCTATCTCGCGACTGCACCGAAGGCGACCCCGCTGGCCGAGAAGCTGGCCGCAGAAGCGGGCGTCGACCTGCGCAAACTCACCGGCACCGGTCCCGGCGGCAAGATCACGCGCGAGGACGTCGAGGCTGCACGACGGCCTGCAGCCACAGAGAGCACAGAGCGCACCGAGATGGCTGTAGAGGCTCCGGTACCTGCAACTGCTCCGGCTGTCACCTCAAAGTCCTCTGTGCCCTCTGTGGCTCCTATGGCTCTCCCCGTCGCCGACGTAACCGAGCGTATCCCGCTCAAGGGCGTGCGCGCGATCATCGTCGACCGGATGGGCACGAGCGTCCACACCACTGCGCGTGTCACCCTCGTCACCGAGGTCGACGCGACCGAGTTTGTCACGATGCGCGAGCGGCTCAAGGCGAAGGTGAGTGAGGCCTGGGGCTTCGCGCCCGGCTACAACGACCTGCTGGCGCTCATCGTTGCCAAGGCGCTGCGCAAGTTCCCGTACATGAACGCGCGGCTGGCGGCGGATGCCATCGAACTGATGGGCCACGTTAACCTGGGCATGGCGGTCGATACCGAGCGCGGGCTGCTCGTGCCGGTCGTCCGTGACGCAGACACCAAGACGCTGCAGCAGTTCGGCGCGGAGTTCCGCGAGCTGGTGGACCGTGCGCGCAAGGGCCGCTCCATGCCGGACGATATCACCGGCGGGACGTTCACCATCACGAACCTGGGGATGCACGACATCGACGCGTTCACGCCGGTTATCAATCTGCCTGAGGCCGCGATCCTGGGTGTCGGCCGCATCGCACCCAAGTGGGTCTACCGGCCGGAGAGCCCGAACGCGCCGGTCCTGCGCCAGATGCTGACGCTGAGCCTCGTGTTCGACCACCGGATCATCGACGGCGCGCCCGCCGCGCGCTTCCTGCAGTACATCAAGGGGCTGATCGAAGAGCCGTACCTGATGATGGCGTAACGCCGGCCTCCTGGCTACTCGTTACTCACTACTCGTTGGTCCAATAACGAGTAATGAGTAACGAGTAAAATTCCTACGGCCGGCATTCAGATCAGCGTAAGGTGACAGTCATGCAGGTCGCTGCGCGCCTTCAAAAGCCAACCCCGCGCCAAATCACAGCGGTCGCTCATAGAGCTCGATCCCCTTTCGGACAGCCTCCGTGACAAGAGCGTTCGGAACTTCACGCCACTCGGCGATCTCTTCCGGAGTCCAGACCAGGATGTCTTTGGCGCAAGCTAGACTGGTGAGAGCGCGCCGGTAGCGGGCAGCGCGCTTGTGCCGAAGGAATTCGGACGGCTCGACGAGCAGCAAATCGTAGTCGCTGTCAGCACGAGCTTCCCCGCGCGCGAACCGAAGAGGACGATCTTCTGGGGCGCGCCGACGGGCAGGAAGCGCCGGATCATCCGTTGCCACATCTGACCTGCGGGCCGTGACACCACCGCGCTTGGCCGGTTGTTTTGTTGGCCGCTGCCGGGCTGTATCGGTCATAGCCGTCCCTTCGCAAATAGCTGAGAGTATTATATCATAGGGTAGCCGGACAGAGAGGGTTCGCACCTTTCAAGGAGTCCATGCGATGTTTCGCAAGCGCCTCTATGTCCTGATCCTGATCCTCTTGGCTGCAGCCGTCACCGGCTGCCAGGGAGGCACCATGCAGCCAGCAACGCCGCCTCCGGCACCGCTCGCATCCCCAACAGCAGCGCCGCCGACAGAGTCGCCGCTGCCCGCCGCAACACCCACCGCAGAAGCGCCTCGACCAGTGAAACCGCCGCCCCAACCGCCGCAAAGGCCACCTACCGCTGAGTGACAAGAGGTAAGAAACGCATGACACCCACACAAACAGCATCCTTCGACCTGGCCCGCGTGCGAGCGCGACGGACCGGCATGGTCAACAGTCTCTGGCCCTGGGACGCCTACCCAGAATTGCCCATCCTCGAGCCCGGCGCGACCGTGACTATCGCCGACCTCCCGGGGCCGGCCGTCATCACCTGCCTGCACGCCACCAGGTTTGCGAATGCCAACGAACACCGGGGCATCATCCTGCGGATTTATTGGGACGATGAGACCGTGCCTGCCGTGCAATGCCCCATCGGCGATTTCTTCTGCGACGCGCTGCAGGGCAAGGGCCAGTACTTCTCGACGCCCTTCATGGAAAAGGTGCCGGAGGCGCGCAACTGCTACCTGCCCATGCCCTTCCGCAGCCGGGCACGCATTGAGCTGACCAACGAGACCGACCGCCGGGCCAACGGCTACGCTTATGTCGAATACGAGACGCTGCCTGCGTGGGAGAACGACCTGGCCTGCTTCCATGCCACGTGGGATCGGCAGGAGATCTACATTCCCCGCGAAGTCCTGCCGCTGGCAAACATCACCGGTCGCGGCCACCTCGTCGGGGTCAGCCTGGGCATCACCAGCACGGAGCCGCGCTTCGAGGGCGCGCACTTTGTGATGGAGGGCAACGACGAGCACTTCATCGACGGTGAGGCAACGCAGTCGCTCGATTACCTGGGCACCGAAGACTACTTTACCTATTCGTGGGGCTTCCAGCGCCCGTTCATCGGCACCTACGCAGCGATTCCGCACTGCAACCACGGCGTCATGCCGCTCGAGCTGGCAGTCTTCCGGTTCCGGGCCAACAACGTGATCCGCTTCGAACGCTCGCTGCGCATCCAGGTCAACTGGGGCGCCGAGTTCACCCGCTCCGGCAAGGATTCATCGCCGGGGCAGTTGCGCGCCTGGCTGGACGAGGTCGGCGGCCGGCCGATTGACGTGGCATCGACGGTCTTCTGGTACCAGGTGCCGGGCAGCGGGCCGGTCCGGCACAAGCCGCTCCTGCCCCTGGCGGAGCGCGTGCGGCCGTACTGAACCGGAGAGGCCGGGATTCCCTCATAGTTGTTCACCGCTACCAACCCGGTTTCTCGGTGAAGCTGCGCTTCGCACAGAAACCGGATTGGTGGGCGTGCTGACCTTGGGTTACGAGGTAACGCTGAACAGTTACGTTCCCTCTCGGATTTGCCATTTGTTGATTTCAAGCAGTAGAATTTATGGTCATGACTTCTACCTATCTGCTCGCCCATGACCTGGGCACCACCGGCAACAAGGCCACCCTGTTTGATGCGTCCACCGGCCTGGCACGCGCTGCCGTCTTCGAGCCATATCCTGCTGCTTATCCACAGCCGAACTGGGCGGAAGAGGACCCGGTAGACTGGCGCGCGGCCGTCTATGCAGGCACACGGCAGCTGCTCGACCAGGCGCAGGTCCGTCCCGCCGCCATCGCGGCGGTCAGCTTCTCCGGCACCATGAACGGCGCGGTGTTCCTGGACGGGACCGGCGAGCCGACGCGGCCCGCAATGCTGTGGGCCGACCAGCGCGCGATGGACGAGGCGAATCACCTGGGCGCGACCTGTGGGTTCGAGACTGTCTACCGGCGGACGGGCCACCGGGCCAGTGCATCGTACACCGCGGCTAAAGCCCTGTGGGTCAAGCGCAACCAACCCGAGGTCTACGCGCAGACGCGCTGGATCGTGCAGGCAAAGGACTACGCAGCCATGACGCTGTCGGGCGTCATCGCGACCGACCTGTCCGACGCCTCCGGCACGAACCTGTTCAACCTGGAAGCGCGTACCTGGGCCGAGGACATCGTCCAGGCCATCGGGCTGGACCCGGCGATGCTGCCGCCCGTACATCCGTCCGCCACCGTCATCGGCCAGGTCACGCGGCAGGCCGCGGCCATCACCGGCCTGGTGGCGGGGACGCCGGTCGTCATCGGCGCAGGCGACGGCGCATGTGCGACGGTCGGCTCCGGTGTGGTCGGCGCGGGCGATGCCTATACCTATATCGGCTCGTCCGCGTGGATTGCGACCGCCCTGGAACATCCCCTGTACGATCCGCTCATGCGCACGTTCACCTTCGTTCATCCCGACCCGCGGCTCTATTTTGCGGTCGGCGCGATGCAGAGCGCGGGCGGCGCGCTGGATTGGCTGGTGCGGCTGCTGCAGGACAATGAGACGGAAGCCCGCAGCCTGTATGCGGCGCTGGACCGCCTTGCCGCGGCCGAGCCGCCGGGCGCGCACGGCCTGCTGTTCCTGCCCCACCTGCTCGGAGAGCGCAGCCCCCACTGGAACCCGCTGGCCCGCGGCGCGTTCGTGGGGTTGAGCATGGCCCACGGCCGCGCATCGGTCAGCCGCGCGGTGCTCGAGGGTGTCACCTTCAATCTGCGTTCCATCCTGGATGCCTTCCGCGCGCAGGAGGGCATCGCGGCCATGCGGGTCATCGGCGGCGGCGCACGCAGCGCGGTGTGGCGGCAGATCCTGGCCGATGTCTATGGGGTGCCGGTGCTGCGGCCCCAGTTGCTGGGAGAGGCCACCTCGTTCGGCGCGGCCATCACCGCGGGCGTAGGCATCGGCCTGTATGAAGGATTCGAGGTCGCGCGGCGCTTCGTGCGCGCGGACGAAACGGAGCAGCCTGATCCTGCCCGTCATGCCGCGTATGACACCGTGTATGCGCTGTTCCAGGATGCCTACCGTGCGCTGGAACCGCTGTTCCCGCGCCTGAACGCGCTGTAGGCTGGAAGCTAGAAGCTGGATGTCGGAAGCTGGAAGCCGGGGCGTCTGCCCATCGGACCTGCCTCCGATGGCCGTGCATGGCTCCCTGAAAGGCACTCAGACAACCCAATGGCTGAAATCCGACTCGTCAATGTATCGCGCACCTACGACCCCGCCAGCCGGTTTGACCGCGCAGCCGGCCGGCCGCGGGGGGAAGCCGGCCAGCAGTACGACCGCGCCTTCGCCGACAGGATGGCGGCCCAGACGGAGATCAACCGGCCCGCGGCCGGCGGACGCGTCAAGGCGCTCGACAACGTCACCCTGACCGTTGCGGATGGCGAGACGCTGGCCGTGGTCGGGCCGTCCGGCTGCGGCAAGAGCACGCTGTTACGCGTCATCGCGGGGCTGGACCCCGGCTACTCCGGCGAAATCTACTACGGTGAAGAAAACGTGCGCGAGGTGCCGGTGAAGGATCGCTACATCGGCATGGTCTTCCAGAACTATGCGCTCTATCCGCACTTCCAGGGCAAGGGCAACCTGCGCTTCTTCTTCCAGGTGCGCGGCGCGCCGGACGCCGAGGCCGAGGAGCGCATCCGCACCACCGCGGAGATCATGGGCTTCGGTTTCAGCCAGTTGCTGGACCGCAAGCCGGGTACGCTCTCCGGCGGCCAGCAGCAGCGCCTCGCCATCGCCCGCGCGCTGGTGCGCAATCCCAAGCTGTTCCTGTTCGACGAGCCACTGTCCAACCTGGATGCCAAGCTCCGCACGCAGACCCGCATCGAGATTCGCCGCCTGCTCAACCGCTTCGCGATCACCGCGCTCTACGTGACGCACGACCAGGTCGAGGCAATGGCGCTGGGCGACCGTATTGCAGTGATGCGTGACGGCCGCATCGAACAGGTCGGCTCGTACGAAACGCTGCATAACGATCCCAACAGCGCGTTCGTGGCCGGGTTCCTCGGCCCGCGGCCGATGAATCTGCTCGAGGGCACCGTGGCAGGCGACGGCATGCTGCACGTGGGCGAGTTCACTGTCGCCTTGCCTGCCGCCATCCGGGTGAGCAGTCCGGCGGGCCGCCGCATCACCCTGGGTGTCCACACCGACGACGCAGTTGCCTTCGAACCGCCCCTGCCCGCGCCGGCTGGCCCGCGCGTCAGGGGCACCGTCGAGATGATCGAGCCGGACTTCGGCCGCCGCCAGCAGTCGATCTTCACGCGTGCCGGAACATCGACCTTCTCGCTCGTCACCGGCTTGGATGCCGGCTGGCACGTGGGCGAAGAAATCGAGGTCGTGCTGCCCGAGGACCGGCTGTATTTCTTCGATACGGAGAGCGGCGCAAGGCTGCGATAGCGATTACTCGTTACTCGTTACTTATTAGCAGAACGAGTAACGAGTAAGGAGTAACGAGTAAAGGACCCCCATGCCCAAACCCATCACCATCACCGACATAAAAGTCATCCTGACCCAGCCGGCAGGCTCGCGGCTGATCGTCGTCAAGGTCATCACGTCGGAGCCCGGATTGTACGGGCTGGGCTGCGCGACCTTCACCCAGCGCTGGCACGCGGTCGCGGCTGCGCTGGAGCACCACCTGAAGCCGTTTGCCATCGGCCGCGATGTCGCACGCATCGAGGAATTCTGGCAGATGGCGATGGTCCATTCCTATTGGCGCAACGGACCGGTGCTCAACAACGCCATCTCCGGCATCGAGCAGGCGCTATGGGATATCAAGGGCAAGCTCGCCGGCATGCCGGTCTACGAGCTGCTCGGCGGCAAGTGCCGGGAGGGTGCCGCGGTCTACAGCCATGCGGACGGCCGCGACCCGCAGGAGGTGGAGGATAACGTCCGCCGGCTCATGGAGCAGGGCTACCGCCACGTCCGCATCCAGATGGGCGGCTACGGCGGCAAGACGAGCATCCTCCATCCGCCGGAGGGCGCGCCCCCGGGCGCCTACTACGACCCGCGCGACTACTGCCGCAATATGCTGCGCATGA
>DAOUGK010000287.1:0-4589 GCA_034429055.1 Anaerolineae bacterium
CTGCGCGCGCGGCCCCCGCTGCGGGTCATCCGTAATATCGCAGGCGAAGTTAGCGAATAGTCCTGCAACCGCTCCTCGGTTGTTCCATCTCTCTGGTTGCCAATTCTCCCCTGCACTGACAAGATGTACTTGACATTGTGAGATACTAGTGCTATTTTTGCTCTGTAATTGGGGATCCATAGTTATCTCTTCTCGGTGATCACTTGTGAGAGGTCTGCACGGTCTCCACTGCAGGAGGTGAAATATGGCTGAGATGCAGGCATATCTGGACTTTGAGATCAGAATCTCGAGGAGCTCCGAAGGGCTCTATGAGGCCACAGCGAGTGGCGAGGGCTGCCGGGCGCGGGCACGCTTCGCGGACCCCTTCACCCCGGACAAGCGCACGATTATCCAGAATACGCTGACTATGGCCGCGCTGCGCTCCTCGAGCAGGACACGGAGTTCAGGAGGCGCTGAGCTTCGAAGCATGAGGGAAGTTGGCGCAGAGCTGTTCAATGCCCTGCTTCAGCCCGAACTCAAAGATGCTTACTATCAGGTGCTCGGACACGCTACCAACCAGGGCAAGGGCGTACGTCTGCGACTCGTGCTGGATGAAAGCGTTAGCACGCTGCCATGGGAGTTCCTGTGTACGCCGCAACAGGATTTCGTGAACCTGAATCCTGAGACGCCCATTATTCGCTATATCGAGCGACCTCACCCTGCGCCGAGTGTAAAGATTGATTTACCCCTCAACGTGCTGGTCGTAATTGCAAACCCTACCAGGTTCTCGCAACTCGATGCTGCGGGAGAGAAAGCGCGCATCGTACAGGCCTTGGCTCCGCTGCAAGAGCAAGGCCTCGTGCATGTATCCTACATCGAAGGTCCTGATACCTGGCCGCGCCTGATTGATGCGCTGCGACCTGATGAGACTCACATCTTGCACTTCATCGGACATGGCACGGTTGCTGAGAACTCCCAGACGGCCGAGGGGCTGTTGGTTATGGAGGACCTGGACGGAGCGGCCAAACTTGTCGGGAGCGAGTTGTTTCGCATTCTGGTCTTGGGCAAGAAGAATTTGCGTCTCGTCATGCTGAATTCCTGTCTGGGTGCCGCAGCTACTGAGGGCGCACCCCTGTCGAGCGTGGCCGCGAATCTGGTAATTGCCGGAGTGCCGGCGGTGATTGCAATGCAGTTTGAGATCAGCGATGACGCCGCCCGCACCATCGCCGGTACTTTTTACAAATGTCTGGCGATGAAGATGCCTGTTGACCGCGCACTAGCGGAAGCCCGTCGTCAAGTCAAGCTGCTGAACAGCGATAGCCTTGAATGGGCCACGCCCGTGCTCTACATGCAGGTGTCCAACGGGCAGTTATTTGATTTCGACGAAGTGCCAACGCGCGCGTCCACTGTGACATCCGCAAAGGTCGACAAGCCGCAGATGGCGGTGGCGGCTCAGGCCAACTCCGGTACAGAAGAAGGGTGGTCCGCCACCGAGTTTGCAGCGAAGAATTACCAGGAAGGGCTCAAGGCTCAGGATCGCGGCGATCTGGAAGCCGCTATACGTGCCTTCAAGGGCGTGAAGACCATCATGCCGGGCTACCTCGATGCTGAAACGCGCCTTGCTGAATCGGAACGCCGTCTGCAGTGCATCACCCTCTATGGAAAGGCCCGACAGCAATTAGATCAAGGAGATTACCGAGGCGCAGCCGACACTTGGGCAGAGGTCCGCAAGACCGACCCGAACTGGCCTGACACCGCCGATATCGAGATCCTGAGCGCCTGTGGGCTCGACTATGAAGAGGCGCTCCGCCAACTGAGATTGGGCAACCGCGAACTGGGGGCTGCGAGATTACGGGACATTGTGCAACGAAGACCGAAGTTCAAGGATGCACGCGCCCGGCTGCAGAGCCTGGCCGAAGGCTCAGATGGGCTCTTGGGCTTTGAGATCACGCGTGAGGCCGGCTCGTCAGAGCGCCCCGACTCCATCGCAGAGAAGCTGAATTTCCAACGGTCATATCAGGTGCCCAGCGCACACCTCGAAGACCTGGCAGATCGCTTGCTCAGACATCTTCAATCGCAAGGCCTGGACGCTCAAACCGTGCGGGATGCGGAGGGCATTGCGGTACAGGGCCGCAAGCATGGCTGGCAGCGGTGGGTAGGGATGGGGCAGGCCGTGACGATCAAGTTGAGTCCTGATCCCGCTGGTTTCACAGCCGCGATTGGAGGCGGCTCCTGGATCGAACATGGTGCAGCTGCCACCGTTGCTATCGTTGCCTCTGCTGGCCTTCTGGCTGTGCTGCCCGGCATAGGGGCGGTCAAGCAAAAGCTGCTGATGGATCAGTCGTGGCGCATTATCGAGGGCTATGTTCTGGAGCGTCGCGGTTCACGCTTAGAGCGATAGTCTTTTTCTTCGTCGCCATTCCGAGTCCGATGTGCAGCGCACATCGGACTCTTTGTTTGCGCAGGCCTCGAGCTCGGATGCGCATTTTCCCCGGTCTCTGGTAAGATAGGCTGCATAGGACAAAGGAGGAGATATGCCATTCAAGGTCAAGAAGCGCGGCAAACTGACGTACTACTACGAGGGCGAGCGGCCTGTTCTGTCGGCGTTGGTCACCGAGGAGCAGCCGGACGGTGACCTCATCATCCATTTTGCAGGGCTGACCGGCGGCTACTCGGCTAAGGGCGTCCTGGGCCTGGATGAGCTGGTCAGCATGGACCCGCACCGGGAGATTCCGCTGGTGTTCCGCTGCTGGGAGAAGTGGCTGGTCGACGCGGGCATCTGCCGGTCGCTGGCGGATGTGGATTTCATCGAGATTCACGCGTTCGGGTGCCAGCCGAAAAGCCCGAATCCGCTGGTGGATGCCGCCGGCTATGAGGCAGAGAAGGCGCGGCTGCGCAAGGCGTACGCGGAGGCCTACGCGGCCTTCTTCGCGGAGCACCTGCCCGACAACGGCGTCCCGGCCCGCTTCACCGTCCACGTGGTGGATGTGCCGGACCAGGCCGCGTCGTACGAGTTCTATGGGACTGCGCTCTATCAGCGCGGCCTGCACCAGGAGCCTGCGCCATGACAACCGAATCCGAGCCGAAACGTTATGACCTGCTGCTGCGCGGGGGCCGCGTGATTGACCCCGCCAACGGCCGCGATGCGCGGCTGGACGTCGCCGTCTCCGGCAAGCACATCGCGGAAGTCGCCGCGGACCTTCCGCCGGAGCAGGCCGCCCGCGTGCTGGATGTGGCGGGCGCGCTCGTCACGCCCGGCATCATCGACATGCACACCCACGTCTATCGCTTCACGGTCGGCCCGCGCAGCTACGTCGAGGGGATGCACGCGGATGCGCACCTGCTCGCTTCGGGCGTCACCACCACGGTCGACGCGGGCACGGCGGGCTGGCGCAACTTCCACGATTTCAAGGTCCGGGACATTGACCGGTCGAAGGTGCGCATCCTGGCCTACCTCAACATTGCAGGCGAGGGGATGGTGGATGCGGACTCCGAGCAGAACGTCGCAGACCTCGACCCGGCCATCACCGCGGCCGTTGCGCAGGCGTATCCCGACGTCATCGTGGGCATCAAGACCGCGCACTACTGGACGCGGCTGCCCTGGGACGCGGAGCACGCGCCCTGGGCCTCGGTCGAACGCGCCGTGCATGCAGGCGAGCTGTCCGGCCTGCATGTCATGGTGGACTTCTGGCCGCGGCCGCCTGAGCGCCCCTACACCGACCTCATCCTGGAGAAGCTGCGGCCCGGCGACATCCATACGCATGTCTTCGCGCAGCAGTTCCCGATCGTGGACGAGCAGGGCCGCGTGTACGAGCACATGCACCGGGCGCGCGAGCGCGGGGTCATCTTCGACCTCGGCCACGGCGCGGGCAGCTTCTGGTTCCGCAATGCGGTGCCCGCGTTTCGAGACGGCTTCTACCCCGATTCCATCAGCACCGACTTCCACATGGGCAATGTCAACGGGCCGGTGTTGAGCATGGCGACCACGATGTCGAAGTGCCTGAGCATGGGCCTGCCGCTGGGCGAGGTGATTGCTCGCTCCACGGTCGCGCCCGCGCGCGAGATCCACCGCCCGGAGCTGGGCACGCTGACCGTCGGCGCGGAGGCCGACATCGCAGTGCTCCGCCATCTGACGGGCGACTTCGGCTACGTGGATTGCGGCCGCGCGAAGATGATCGGCCATGATAAGCTGGAGGCGATCCTGACCGTGCGTGGCGGTGAAGTCCTGTACGATCCGACCGGCCTGGGCGTGCCCGAGTGGGAGCACGCGCCGGCGGCCTACTGGCGGATGCCGGAGCTGCAGGCATGAGCACGACCGGCGGGGATGTGTACGATGCGCTGGGCGTGCGCAAGGTCATCAACGGGCTGGCGACGGTCACAATACTTGGCGGGTCCATCATGCCGCCGGAAGTGGTCGCAGCGATGGCCGAGGCCAGCCGTCATTTCGTGGAGATCGACGAGCTGCAGGCGCGCGTAGGCGAACGGATTGCCGCGTGGACGCACAATGAGGCGGCCTACGTCTGCTGCGGCGCGGCTGCGGGCATCGTGCTGAGCACGGCTGCGTGCATGGCGAGGCTGGATGCCGAGAAACGCGGCCGCCTGCCCGATGC
>DAOUGK010000288.1:0-8640 GCA_034429055.1 Anaerolineae bacterium
ACGGATGCGCGTGTCCTCAACGAGGCGCGCACGACGCCCTTCTATATCAACGAGGACTCGGACGTGGATGAGGCGCTGCGGCTGAAGTACCGCTACCTCGACCTCCGCCGGCCCGCAGTCCAGCGCAACATTATCCTGCGCCATAACGTCGTCAAGACCATCCGTGACTATATGGCCGGCCTCGATTTCATGGAAATCGAGACGCCTATGCTCATCAAGACGACGCCGGAGGGCGCGCGCGACTACGTCGTGCCCAGCCGCGTGCATCCGGGCGAGTTCTACGCGCTGCCCCAGTCGCCTCAGCAACTCAAGCAGTTGTTGATGGTGGCGGGCTATGAGCGCTATTTCCAGATTGCGCGCTGCTTCCGCGACGAAGACCTGCGCGCGGACCGCCAGCCGGAGTTCACGCAGCTCGACGTCGAGATGTCGTTCATCGAGCGCGAGGACATCATGGGCATCATCGAGCCGCTGTACGTGCAGCTCATCGAGCAGTGGGGCAGCAAGCCCATCCTCCGCAAGCCGTTCCCGGTGCTGACCTACGCGGAGGCGATGGCGAAGTACGGCTCCGACAAGCCGGACCTGCGCTTCGGCATGGAGTTCGTGGACTTGAGCGACCTTCTAAAGGATAGCGGGTTCGGCGTTGTTTCCGGCGCGGTCGCCGCGGGCGGGCAGGTCAAGGCGGTCGTCGCGCCCGGCGCGGCTGCCTACAGCCGCAAGCAGCTCGATGACCTGGCCGAGGTCGCGAAGCGCGGGGGCGCCAAGGGGCTGGTCTCCATCGCATACCGGGAGGAAGGACCGCGCGCCTCGGCGAAGGCGCTGACCGAGGGCGAGTTGGCCGCTATTGCGCAGGCTGCGCACGCCGGGAGCGGAGACCTGGTGCTCGTCGTGGCCGACGCCAGCGCGGGGGTGGTCGCAAAGAGTCTGGGCGAGCTGCGGCTGCTGCTCGGCCGCCAGTTGGGGCTGGTGCAGGCCGACGTGCACGCGCTGTGCTGGGTGGTCGAGTTCCCGCTGCTGGAGTGGAGCGCGGACGAGCAGCGCTGGACTGCGATGCACCATCCCTTCACGTCTGCGATGGATGATGACTGGGACCTGCTGGAGCGCGACCCCGGTCGGGTGCGCGCGAAGGCGTATGACCTGGTGATGGATGGCTGGGAGGTGGGCGGCGGAAGCATCCGGATCCACCGCCGCGAACGCCAGTCCGCGATGTTCCGCGCGCTGGGCATCGGCCCGGAGGAAGCGGAGGAGAAGTTCGGCCACCTGCTCGAAGCATTCGAGTACGGCGCGCCCCCGCACGGCGGCATCGCGACGGGCATCGACCGGACCGTCGCCATCCTGGCCGGCACGCCGAGCATCCGCGAGGTCATCGCGTTCCCCAAGACCGCGTCCGCGACCGATCTGATGTTCCGCTCGCCGTCGCCCATCTCCCCCGCGCAGCTCCGCGAGCTGCACCTGGCCGTGCTGGCCTAAGGGTTCGGAACAATAGAACGCTGATGACGCTGATGTGCCAAGCGAAGCTTGGCCTTGATTTACGCTGATATTCTCCTTTATCAAAATGGTAAGAGTATCAGCGCCAATCATGATCATCAGCGTCAATCAGCGTTCTATCGCATCTCCCGCAGGTAGACGACGAAGTCGAGGTTGCCCGGCGACGCGCCGTAGGCCGTCAGCAGGAGCGCCACCTCGGAGCGGTGCTGCGTCCCGTGGTTGATCGCCTGGTACAGGGCCTGCCAGAGCGGGTGCTCGAAGGATACACCGGTTGTCGTCTGGTAGTGCATCGTGTCCAGTAGCGCCTCGTCGGTCAGCGCGGCCAGGTAGCCCCGCATGCGCGCCTCTTCCTCATGCCATCGCTCCGCCAGGACCTCCAGCGTGGGATAATCAGCCTCTGCGAGTGGCCCTGTCGGCGACACGCGCTCCTGGCAGCGCATCCGCCAGTTGCGCTCCGCCGAGAGGGCATGGACCAGCGTGGCGCGTATGCTGCCCTGTCCGGTCACCAGCGGCGTGATGAATTGCTCCGGCGTGAGCCGCTGCGCCGCGGCCAGCACGCGGTCCCGCGCCCAGTAAGTGTAGTCGTAGAGTGTCACGATGTCGGTCTTGTTCATGGCTGCCTCCTGCCCGTATTCTACGGCGTTTGGAGTGAACAGACCAGTCTTGATGTGCCCCAAGCGATCTGGAATCGAGGCTTCAGCCGGTTTGGGCGTGAACGAGCAGACACGAGACAACCGGCTGAAGCCTCGACTCCGACTGTGGTCTGCTGCCCTGAGGCATTTTCGGGTTTTGCATCCCCCGCAGACCTGTGCTATGATCCGTGCTGTAGTACCCTGCGGTGCTCGTGATGTTCCAAAAGCGTTTTGAGCCAACATGAAAACTTAGGGAGCCGAGTCTCGGTCGTGAACGCAATAGCTGCGCAAGCCCACGTGCGCAAGCACCCACGGCAAGCGTATTAGCAAAGCAGGAGCGATCGGCGAGGCACCCACCTGCGTAAGCAGGTTCAAAACAGTTGAGCACACGGCACAGCGGGGGCTGCGGTTAGCATAGACCGCCGGGGTTTTTCCCGGCGGTTTTTTTTTGCGCACATAGTCCAGGCTTGTCTCGCACAAAACCCTTGACACGGGCCTTAACGCTGTGCTATGCTTGCCCCGGACTTGAGTTCAGGATCCGGCATGGGCCAGGCAAGAATCGTTCCTCGAGGATTTCGTTGAAGCGCGATCGCATTTCAGAAGGCGTATACGTATTCACCAGCGGCTTGTATGCCGAGGTCACCGCTACGGTCATTTTCACGGATGAGGGAGCGGTGCTGGTGGATACGCTGCCCTTTCCCCAGGAAACGCGGCAGATTCGCGAATTCGTCAACCAGCGGCGCACAGCGGTTGCGTATGTCGTCAACTCGCATTCGCACGCCGACCATATCTACGGAACCTACCTGTTTCCTGAGGCTGTGGTGGTGGCGCACTATCAGTGCCGCCGGCTGATGGAACGCTATGCAGAGGGGGCGCTGCACCAGGCGAAGGAGCAGACGCCGCAACTGGCCGACGTGCAGATAAGGTATCCTGAACTGCTGTTCAACGATGCCATGACCCTGCGCATCGGCGGCAAGACCGTCGAGCTCAATTACTCGCCCGGCCATAACCGTGACGTTATCACGGTCCACGTGGTCGAGGACCGGCTGATGATCGCCAGCGACACGGTCATGCCCGTACCTTATATCGTCGGCGGCGATCTGGATGATCTGGTGCTTTCGCTGCAGGCCATCAAAAACAAGAGCCTGGAGAACCTCGTGCAGGGCCATGGGGAAGTGCTGCTGCGGGGCGAGATCGAGGAGACGCTCGACGCCAATATTACCTATCTCAAGACCGTCGACCGCCTCGTGCGCGAGCGCATCGCGCGCGGAGTCCCCCGCACGGGCATCCTGGATATCACCATCGAGGAGTGCGGGCTCTCGCGCATCCCCCTCGGCGGGCTGGTGCAGAAGCTGCACCACGCCAACCTGTTGACCCTGTATGACGCTTACCGCTCAGGCATCAAGACGCGGCGCGCAGCAGCCAACCAATAGAACGCTGATGATCATGATGAACGCTGATTTTCCCTCTATCAATTAGAACAAAAAATCAGCGTGAATCATGTCTGATCAGCGTTTATCAGCGTTCTATTAGCTCCCTGACCTACAGTCTCCCCCCGTCGGCGCGCGCGTCGAACAGCGATTTCTCCACGATGGCGAGCGCATCTTCCACGGTCGCGCTGTCCAGATCAAGCATGGGGCGGAAGCGAATCGAGCGTTCGCCTGACTTGAGCGCGACCAAGCCGTTCTCCAGCAACAGGCCCCGGAAGATGTCCCGCGCCCGCGTGTCGGGCAGGTCGAAGGCCAGCAGCATGCCCCGACCGCGCACGTTGCTGACCAGGTCGGACCCCTGCGCCAACCCGTTCAGCCCGTCCAGCAGCAGCCGGCCCATCGCACCGGCATTGTCGACGAGGTTTTCCGCCGCCATAATCTCCAGGTAGCGCTGGCTGCGCACCATGTCCACCAGGTTGCCGCCCCAGGTTGAGTTGATGCGGCTCGATACCTTGAACACGTTGTCCGGTACCTCGTCGATGCGCGGACCGGCGATAATGCCGCACACCTGGGCCTTCTTGCCAAACGCGATGATGTCGGGCCGGACGCCCATGTGCTCGATAGCCCACATCTTGCCCGTCGCGCCCATGCCCGTTTGCACCTCGTCCACCATGAACAGGAAGTCGTTCTCGTCCGCGAGGCGGCGGAGCTCGGTGAAGAATTCCGGGCGGAAGTGATTGTCGCCGCCCTCACCCTGGATCGGTTCGATGATGAGCCCCGCGATGTCGTCCGCGCGTTCGATGAGCGCCTGCTTGATTTCGTCGAGCGCCGCGCGCTCGGCCGCAGCAGTCTGCGCCAGCACCTCATCGGTGACAGGAAAGTGCAGCTTGGGATTGCTGATGCGCGGCCAGTCGAAGCGCGGGAAATGCTGATACTTGCGCGGGTCCGCGGTGTTGGTCAGCGAGAGCGTGTAACCGCTGCGGCCGTGGAACGCTTCCCGGAAGTGGATAACCTGGCTGCCCCGCTCGCCCTTGCCCGCAGCCATGTTCTTGCGCACCTTCCAGTCGAACGCCGTCTTCAGCGCGTTCTCGACCGCCAGCGCGCCGCCGCTGATGAAAAAGAGGTAGGGCATATCTGCGGGCCTGGCGACGCGGGCAAACGTCTCCACGAACTCGGCCATGTAGGTGGTGTACACATCGGCATTGGCGGGATTATAGAGTGCGACCTGGGCGATCCGGTCGAGAAAGCTCGCGTCGCACAGCCTCGGGTGGTTGTGGCTGACCGGCTGGCTGGCAAAATGCGCATAGAAGTCGATGTACTCCCGACCGGTCGCAGCGTCGCGCAGGTACGGGCCGTGAGAACCCTGCAGGTCAATCACCAGGTGTTCCCCATCCGCCAGCATGTGCCGTCCGATCGTTTCGTGCACTGCGTGCGGCGGTATCTTAACTGATTCGAGCTTGTGATCCATAGATGACTCTCCTTTGAGTATGAACAACACCTGGCCTTGCTCAGTCAGGTACGCCATCCAAGTTCAATCGTTCCACGACAACCGGCCCGTTGCCCGCGGCTTCCAGCGTGACCGCATTCTCCCCGGCCTCCAGTGTCAACTCAATTGGGCTGCCGACGGCAAGCGGTCCGCTGCCCGGTGCGAGGGTTACACTCAACGTAGCTTGGCCCGGCTGCGCAGCCATGACGAGCACCGTTGCGCGGCCGATAAAGCTGCGCGTGCGGGATGCATCATCGAATGGCCCCCAATCCGCACCGAGGACCAGGTAGGGCTGCTGCGGCCCAGGTGCGACGACTTCGTATTCGCGTACGAAGTACACTGTGATGCGGTCGTCCTCATAGACCGGCGGCTGGTCGCCGAATACCTCAGCCGTCGCAGCCTCGGTGTACGCGCGTTCCTCTCCGCCGGGCATCTTGTAGCGGTCCAGCACGACCCAGCGCACGTCCAGGCCGGCCAATACCTGTTGGCCCTGTGCAGCCAGGTCCAGGTTGACGATGTCTGGCGCAAGATGGCGGAAATGCTGGAGGACCGGTGCGCGTTCGATGAGCGTGCGCGGGTCCTCGCGGCTGATGTATGCGGCGGCGAGCGGCTTGCCGTGGACGGTCTGGTAGAGCAGGTAGCCGGGCCGGTCCCAGTTGACCGGCAGATTGAGTACGCTGCCCGTCCGGTCGTCTTCGGCCAGCGTCGCGTACCACGCGGGCGTGTCCGGCGGGCTCATGGGGTAGGGGGCAGGCAGGAACTCGAATACGATGAGTGCGACGGCAACGACCGGCATCCACCGGCCCGCACGCCCGCCCGCCAGCGCCGCCACGCCCGCCGCGGCGAGCACGCCGAGCGCCAGCATGACCATGACATCGAGCCGGCTGACCGAGCGCATGATGTCCACGAACGGCAGGCCCGCCAGCAGCCCGTAGGGCAGGGGAATCTCTCCGCCGCCCGGCAGCAGCGCGGTGCGCCCTCCGATATGCAGAACCGGGCCGAGCGACAGGGTGAAGAATACGGCCAGCACTGCCGCCCAAAGGCCCTTCTCGCCTACTTCGACTGCACTCCGCCCGGCATCTGCCGACCTCACCCCCCGGCCCCCTCTCCTGGGCGCACGGGTGCCCGTGCGCACGCCCAGGAAAGGGGGAGCCCCAGGCGGGGCAGAACTGCCGGGCCAGCGCGCGAACAGCCCGATCAGCGCGAGGGCGAGCACGCTGAAACCGGCGAACACCTGGTGCTCAGAGACCGTGGACTTGAAGACCTGCCCGCGCTCGCGCGCCCACGCGCCCCATAGCGGATGGAATTCCTGCGGTGTCACGAATGCCAGCAGGTCTGCACTGAGCGTGCGGCTCTGCGCTGCATCCGGCACCATGAAGTCGAACTGCCGCGCCTCGCGCACCATTGGGACCAACAGGGGACTGAAGAGGACGAGCAGCGCCAACCATGCGCCCGCCACGGCCAGGATCAACCTCACCCCCTGGCCCCCTCTCCTGGCCGCGGCCAGGAGAGGGGGAGTCGGAGTGGGTGAGGCCCCGGCCGCGGATGTGAAATGCGCTCGTGCAGGAGCCACTTGCAATATCATCGCCCACGCGAGCACCACCGCGGTCAGGATGCCGCAGTAGAAGACATAATACCAATCGCACAGCGCGACGAGCGCCAGGAAGAGCGTTGCCATGCCCGCTTCGCGCGCGACAGCCCGGTGGGGGCGGAACGTGGTGGCCGCAGCCACGGTGCGCAGCAGGTAGAGGGCATAGAACGGCAGCCATTCGAGCGCAATGAGCTGCATGTGACCGAGCAGGTGTGCGGTGTGATAGGGCGCAAACGTGAAGATGACCCCGGCGGCGAAGGCGGCCCAGCGGTTGCTGGCCGTACCCAATACCTGTCGCGCGAGCAGATACGCGCCCAGCCCGCCCAGCGCGAAGCTGAACACGACGACGCTGTTGTATGCGGGCAGCAGCCCCCACGCGAGCTGGACCGGTAGGAAGGTGAAGCCGTTGAACGCGTTCAGCGTGTGGAACAGCAGGCTCACGCCGGTCGGGTGATAGAGCAGGCCGGTGAACCAGGGGTGTGTGTGCTGGTCGAGCAGCGCGACCTTGACCCACCAGAGGTTCCAATAGTTCTGCCAGCCGTCGAAGCCGTCGCCGGGAATGGCCGACGCGAACTCGCGGACGAGCGGATAGGTGAGTGCCAGCGTGAGCAGCAGATAGCCGATGAGTACTGCAAGCGCGGACAGGCGGCCCCGCCGGGGCAGCGGGTGACGGCGGATAGCCGGGGCACCGAGCGAGCCCGATCCGTTTATCGGGCGAACCGCAGGTTCGCCCATATCCGTTGCGTCCCGGGTGCCTGTCATGCAGCGTCCGCGGCCGCGATGGCTTCTGCCAGCAGGCGCCGGCCGCGCGTGCTGAGCGCGTCGACCTCACGCCCCATCTCCGCACAATACGTTGCGTCCTTGATGCTCGCCAGGTTGATGCGCACGTTGCGCGCCGCGCCTTCGAGCGCGGCCTGCGCCATCAACGCGGCCACGACCCCGTCGCTGGAGGCGTTGCGGTTCCCGTGGCGGCAGGCTATCACGGCCAGTTCGAGGACGCTGGCGCACGCGCGTGCGGTCGCCAGGGGGATGTCGGCCGCGTGGCAGAGCGCGGCCTGGATGGCGGCAGTGCGCGCGGCCTTCTCCTCCGCATCCGCCTTCGGCAGGCGGTAGGCCTCCATCACCTGCGTGTAAGCCGCGGTGTCCGCGTCGATCTGGGCCAGCAGCTCCCCGCGCAGCACATCCGCGCGCGCCACGATGTCGGTCATCGCGTCCTGGTGTTCGGCGTACTGCGCGCGGCCGACCGTCAGCCGGCCGACCATCGCAGCGAGCGCCGCGCCGAGCGCGCCGGCCAGCGCCGCCGCCGAGCCGCCGCCGGGAGCTGCTTCGCCGCTCGCCAGCGCATCATTGAAGTCTGCCAGGGTTAGATCCACCAGCCGGTCGCCGGGCTCGTTCGTTGTGTTCGTCACATTGCCTCCGGACAAGATAAAGAGCGCAGAGAGATGGATTTGTCTGCTTCGCACATTTTGCGCCGCGCTCTCTGCGCTCTTTTCGGGGCCAGGTTGTCGGGCCGTATGCTCACCATCCTGCCGGGCAGCGCCGCCCGATCGCCCGCATTATACGTGAGAATGTGAATCGCTGGCAAGGCAGAAGGGACACGGACTCCTGGCGTAACTGGAATCGGAACTCCCATTGGCCAGTGGGGCAGTCGTGTTGGCATCCAAAATCGGCCGAGGCCCCCAAGTCCATGATGCGACCCCGCCCTGAAACTAGCGTAAAAAGTGAGTGGTCAGATTCGTTGACGATGATTAAGAGCGGCTATATAATGAGAGTGTCCCACGCACATCCATCCGCACACAAATGGACCGCTTCAGCCGTCGAAACAACTGGCGAAAAAGGAGCCAAGAAGATGTCGAACACTCCCGATCCTTTTGATATTGTCCTCAGACATTACTCCTATGAGATGGATCACTTTCGGCAAGTGGCACGTTCTTTGAGTCCAGTACCAACGTTATTGAAGAGAGTAAAGCGCGCGTTCGGCCGTTACAGTTCAGAAGGTCCATGTACTGTCCTTAT
>DAOUGK010000289.1:0-3012 GCA_034429055.1 Anaerolineae bacterium
TGCTGCCCGGTTCGACGACCGATGCGCCCGCGGACGACCTCGTCACCGTGGACGACCGCGGGCAGATCGTGGACCAGACCCTGGCCGCAATGGCCGCGCTGGCGATCCACAACAGCGCGCGGCTGTCGGCGCGCAGCGCACAATCCGCAGCGACGGCTGAACCAACGATCGCTGCCGAACCCACCGCGACCCCTGAAACCAGCGCCTCGAGTGCAGCGGGCGCAGGCAGCACACCGACTGCCCCGGCTGGCGGCCGTCCGTTGTGGCTGACCCTGGTCATCGTGCTCCTTGCGCTGGCAGTGCTGGCGCTGGTGATACTGCTGATCGTGTGGTGGTTCCGTCGCGGGCGGATTGGGGGCACGGATTGACCCTGCAACCGGCGCCGCCGGTGCGCGTGCTGCTGCTCTCGGCGGTCGGCACGCGCATCAACCCGTATATCGGTCTGCTGCGGGATGGGTTGGCCGCAGCAGGCGCGGATGTGCGGGTGAGCGACGGGCTGGAAGCCGGAAGCTGGAAGCTGGAAGCCGGAAGTTGGATGCTGGACGGCTGGGGGCCGCACGTCATCCATCTGCACTGGCTGGACCGGTATGACCTGCCGCCGGTCCTGCGGTTCGCGGGCGTGCGGTCGGGCCTGTTGCGGCGCGTGCTCACCCGCAGTGGCAACCTGCCCTTCGTGTATGCGTTGAGGCGGCGGGCGCGGCTGGCCCGGCTGTTGCGCCGGTTGGCCGCGTTTCAGCGCGACGGCGGCATCGTCGCTTACACCGTCCATAACCTTGATCCCCACGAGGAGGCGAGCCCCGCGGAGCAGTGGGGCAGCACGCGGCTGGTGCGCCTGGCGGACGTGGTGCACGTCCACGACGAGAGCACCGCGGCGGAACTGGCCGCGCGCTATGGCCGGACCGCAGGCGTCGCGGTCATCCCCCACGGCCACTACATCGGCTGCTATCCCAACACGCTGTCACGCGCAGAGGCGCGCGAACGGCTGGGCCTGCCGCCGGATGCCTTCGTGTATGCGTGCATCGGGTTGCTGCGGCCTTACAAGGGGTTAGAGGAGCTGATTCCGGCGTTCCGCAGCCTGCCCGGCGCGCACCTGCGGCTGCTGCTGGCGGGCAAGCCGGGGACGCCGGAATACGGGCGGATGCTGGCCGAGCTTGCGGCGGGCGATGCGCGCATTCGACTCGACCCGCAGTTCGTGCCGCCCGAAGAGGTCCAGCTATACTACAATGCCGCGGATGTCTGCGTGCTGCCGTATCGCCAGATTACGACCTCCGGGGCCGCGCTCCTCGCCTTCTCCTTCGGCCTCCCCATCGTCGCGCCCGCCATCGGGGCATTCCCCGCCCTCGTCACGCCGGCGCGCGGGGTGCTGTATGACCCTGCGCAGCCCGCGGGCCTGACCGTCGCGTTGATGGCCGCGCAGCAGCACGACTGGCAGGCCGCGCGGTCGGAAATCTTGACCTGGGTCAGGCAGTTCGACTGGGGGGAGATCGGCGCGCGGCTGCTGGCGGCGTATGCAGAGGGTGGTTTGTAGGTAGCCCTCACCCCGTGCGAGCGAAGCTCGCCCGCCCTCTCCCACACTGCGGTGTGGGAGAAGGGAGCCTCTTCACTGGGGTTTCGGGCCGCTTTGCGGCCCGAAACCCGAGAAAATCTATCCCGTCATCGCGCAAAGCGGTACACCAGCACGGAGAGCGCCTGCCCCGTAGGCCGGAAGCCGAGCGATTCATACAGCCGCCGCGAGACCCGGTTGCTGGCCTGCGTGTTGAGCGCAAGGCCGGGGGCATCGGCGGCATAGGCGTGCTGCAGGGCGTCCTGCACCAACTGCCGGCCCACCCCGCGGCCCTGGAAATCCGGGTCGGTGGCGATGCGAATGAGGTGCGCATAGTTGCCTGGCAGCCCGTCCGTGGTCAGCGCGAACCCCGCGGGCCGGCCATCGATATAGGCCAGCGCCGCGCGGTCTGCGGTCAGCAGCCAGCTCAACACGACCGCATCGTCGTACTGCCAGAAGGGGGCGAACGCCCGCGCATTGATGGCGAGCACGGTGTCTGCATCGCCCGTCCCTGCCGCGCGCAGCTGCGCAGGTTCCGGCACGGCGTCCAGGCGGTGATGGTGGTGGACGTAGGTGATAACCTGGTCTTCCTGCCGGAACCCGGCATGCACCAGGCTCTCCTGCAGCCAGGACAGGCTTGTGAGGCAGATCAATCCACTGCAACCGCGACGCCGGAGGAGCGGGAGCACCCATTCCAACAGTGCTGGCAGGATGCGCTCCGGGCGGCGGTCGGGGTTCAGCGCAACCAGGTCGATGTCCACCCAGGTCTCCGCCGGCCCAGGCGGGGTGGGGCCGGCAGCCGACCGCTGCGACAGGCCGAGGAAGCCGATGGCCTCGTCGTGGGCCATAGCGAGCGCGCTGATGCCCGCCTGCAGGAGCGCCACCTGATCTTCCGCGGCCAGGTTGCCCTGCCGCCGCCAGGTGCGCGCGAGCAGCGCGGCGACCGCAGCGCGGTCCGCCGGCCCGGCCAGCCGTGTGGTGATCGGTTCCTCTCGCAGAAGGTGCCAGAAACCCATGCGGTGAAGTATGCCACAAGGCGGAGCGGAAAACCAACCTTCCACCGCACGCACTCAGGAAGTCCAAACGAAATGGAGTCGAGGCTTTAGCCGGTCAGGCTGGCGGAATGCGTACCCGCCCCAACCGGCTGAAGCCTCGACTCCGATTTTGTGTAGCATCGTATGTGAAAGTGTTACAACCTTATTCCTCCCCCGTCCGCTGCACGCGAATCTGGCGGCCCACCAGCGTCCAGATGGTCGTCGCCAGCCGCTCGATGAAGTACCGGTCGTGGACGACAGCCAGGACGCACCCCTGGAAGCGCGCGATGGCGCGCTCGAACCGCTCGCGCGAGGGGATGTCCAGGTGGTTGATCGGCTCGTCCAGCAGCAGGAAGTTGCACCCCTGGACGGCCAGCAGCGCCAGTGCTAACCGGCTGCGCTCCCCAAAGCTGAGCTTGCCGACGGGCACAAACC
>DAOUGK010000290.1:0-8946 GCA_034429055.1 Anaerolineae bacterium
AGTGCAGTGATAGCCTGGCGCTGCGCCGTCGGCGTAGGTCCCGTGGTAGCAACCAGTAAGTGGAGGCCCAAAATGACAAACAGGGATCAGATGGTCAACTGGCCATCCGCTGTTGTCGCCTGCATGCTCATAGTCCTTGTTGGCGCAATTGCCGTTACGGCCATCATTATGTACGAAATCGAAAGTGCACTCAAGATATGGGCTGCCTTAGGCACACTTGTCGGTGTCTTGACTGGTGCCTTCGTGAGCTACTTCTTTTCACGCACCAGCATCGAGGGCGCGCGGGCAGTCGCAGCTCTGGCCCAGGAAAAGGCCAGCGCGTTACAGGCTCAGCTCGACGACTGTGACAATGCCCTAAGAGTAGCTATACGATATCTCAGCCCTGATGCTATGAAAGAAATGTCAGCCGATGAGAAGCACACGCTTATGCGGCTTGGTTCCTAGAGGTGGAGCGACGCCGTCAGACCGTTTCCACAGCAGTATGGGTCGCAGGGAATGTAACCTGGGATCCTGCCCCGGATCGTGTCAGCCGTGTTCGGACAAGTCGCTGCGTCGGATCGGGCGGAAGCGATGAAGCGCTAACACGTGTGTCGTACAGACTCGAGTTCTCAGGACTCGCAATGGAGTCAAGGAGGAACCCCAAATGACACCTGTGGGTATGTCACTTCATATTGGGCTTAACTGCGTCGACCCCGCGCACTACGGCGGTTGGTCGGGGCCACTGGTTGCATGCGAAGCCGATGCCGAAGATATGCAAGCCATCGCTCAACAGCAAGGGTACACCAGCACACTGCTGAAGACAGCTGGCGCCACACGCGACGCCGTTATCACGGGGATTCGAAAGGCCGCCAAAACCCTTGTCAACAAGGATATCTTCTTCTTGACCTACTCTGGCCACGGTGGTCAAGTGCCGGATCTCTCGGGCGAGGAATATGATCTCCAGGACGAGACCTGGTGTCTCTACGATGGGGAATTAATCGATGATGAGCTGCGCCTCCTTTGGGGTGAGTTTGCTAAAGGGGTGCGTATCCTGGTGCTCTCCGATAGTTGTCACAGCGGGACGGTTACGAAAGCCGCCTACTATGAATCTCGCGGGATGCCGGCCGGTCCCGTACGTGCGGAACCCGTTGGTGAGCTGCCACGCTACAAGTACATGCCCCCGGCGGTGGCACTGCGAACTTACCGCCAAAACCGGCAGTTCTACGATGACCTGGCCAAGGAGATTGAGCAAAAGACCAATGCCCTGCCCAGTCCACTGGCCATTCAGGCCTCGGTGCGCCTGATTTCTGGCTGTCAGGACAACCAGTTCTCTCAGGATGGGGCGTTCAACGGGTTGTTCACGGGCACGTTGTTGCGCGTTTGGACCGATGGCCGCTTCAAGGGCAACTACGCCGAGTTCCATCGTCAGATCCTGGATCGTATGCCGCCCGACCAATCGCCCAACCATTACTTCATCGGCATCTGGAGCGCGTCATTTGATAAGGAGCGCCCGTTTGCGATAGTCCACAAGGTCGGAAAGTCACGATGACATCGTGCCGTGTGGAAGAAACGAGGTTGCGCGATGGCAACAACCCCTCGAAAGGCTTCGGCTCCGCGGCACCGGCGCCTACGCGTGTTTGCGTTTGATCCCGGTCTAGACCAACAGCTTCAGACGGCCGATATCAACGAGCTCACGCTGAAACTGCCTTGGGATGGCACCCTGCAACCGGGACCGGTCGATGATTACCTTGAGGTCGTCGATGTCGATCCGGCGAGTAACCGATGCTACGCGCCGGTTGATCTGAATGATCCTGACCTGTTGGCCCAAGACGGCCTGCCTCCCTCCGAGGGTGACCCGCGGTTCCATCAGCAGATGGTTTATGCCGTCGCTCGCACAACGATTCAGCATTTCGAGGAGGCCCTGGGCCGCCGCGCCCTATGGTCGCCCAGGCTCTATCGTAACAAGCAGGGCAAACTGGACGACGAATTCGTCCGCCGGCTGCGCATTTACCCGCACGCACTACGAGAAGCCAATGCATATTACAGCCCCAACAAGAAAGCGCTTCTGTTTGGCTATTTTCCGGCTGCAGATATCGATCCCGGCAAGATTCTTCCCGGTGGCCTGATTTTTACCTGCCTTTCGCACGATATCATCGCTCACGAAACAACGCATGCGCTGCTCGATGGCATGCATAGGCGTTTCATCGAGCCGAGCAACGTTGATGCGCTGGCTCTGCATGAGGCCTTCGCCGATATCGTTGCGCTGTTCCAGCACTTCTCTCATCCCGAGGTGCTGCACCATGAGATCGCCAGCACCGGCGGACGCCTCGAGCAGCAAAATCTCCTGGCGCAGCTCGCCTGGCAATTTGGCCAGTCCATAGGCTGTTATGGCGCGCTGCGCGATGCCTTGGGCAAGCCGGACCCGCAGACCCACAAATGGAAGCTGAAGCAGCCTGACCCTACGGAACTTGGCCGCACCATGGAGCCGCACGCCCGCGGGGCCATTCTTGTAGCCGCCGTCTTCGATGCTTACCTGTCGATCTATAGACGCTGTACCGCCGACCTCCTGCGGATTGCCAGTGGCGGCAGCGGCGTACTCCCGGCGGGCCAGCTTCATCCTGATCTCGTAGCGCGACTGGCTGAAGAGGCCGCCAAGACAGCGCGGCGTGTCCTCCGTATCTGCATTCGCGCTCTGGACTACTGCCCCCCCGTCGATGTCAACTTCGGTGACTACCTGCGGGCGCTGATCACTGCCGACGTTGATGCAGTACCTGATGATCGACTGCGATACCGAATTGCCTTTGTCGAGGCGTTCCGCCAGCGCGGCATCTATCCTCTGGATGTACGCAGCCTCTCCGAAGAGAGCTTGCTGTGGCAGCCGCCCACTGCATCTGAAGAACAAGTGGCGTTTGAGAAAGCGCTGTGCGAGTTGTGCCTGAAGTGCAGGTTGGTTCCCGATTGGAGCATGAAATCAGACCGCCGAGCAATCTATGACAACTGCGAGACCATCCAGCGAAAACTTCGCAACTGGTTCTTCGATCCGCGCCGGGTACAAGCCATGCGCGCCGTTGGACTCAATATGAACGAGGATGCTCCTCAGAGCATCTACCGGCCCGAGAGGCCGCGAGATGGCAGGCCGGCTCTCGAGGTTCATTCCGTACGTCCTGCCTACCGAGTCGGCCCGGATGGGGACCGCATCACAGATATCGTTATCGAAATGACCCAGCGCCGGCGCGGCTATTTGAAACACGCCGAACAGCTTGCCGCTGACTCGGGGCAGGTCCACGATCCACCCGATTTCATCTTTCGAGGGGGCTGCACTCTTCTCGTCGATGTGGCGAAGCTGTACAACGGCCAGGATGGCGTGGTGAGGTATTTCATCGGGAAGAATATCGAAAGCGTGAAGCGGCTCGAGGTACAACGTCACTTTCTCAGCCAGCCGCAGAGCTTCTCACTGTGGGCCACCTATCTCGGTGATCCGCGCCTTAGGCTGGCCGCTCGCAGAGATGCAGAAGGTAAGGGTGCCGAAATCGAGCATCTTGCGCTCCTGAATCGCGGCTACACTGGGTGGGAGGTGTCCTGATGACTGACCAGGAATTCGACACGGGTGGTCGGATGGATCCGCCGAGATCCGGCGTTGCGGTTCGTATGTATCAGCTCGGAGGACTAGGTGACTGCTTCCTGCTGGCATTTCGCGCCGATGATGGCGGCGCACGTTACATGCTCATCGATTGTGGCATGCTGTCAAATGGTCCTGAGGCTGTCGAGCGGCTGAAGACGGTTGTCCGCTCAGTCGCCGAGGCTACAGGAGGCCATCTGCAAGTGTTCGTGGCGACCCACGAACACTGGGACCACGTATCAGGATTGCACCACGCCCGCAGCATCTTCGATGAGCTCACCATCGATGAGGTGTGGCTGGCGTGGACTGAGGATCCGCATGATCTCCTGGCCAAGCGCCTGGCCGAGAAATACGCCCAGGCTCTTCAGGCGTTGTCTGATGCCAGCGCCCGTCTGACCGCCATGGGTGACCGACAGGCCGTCGCGCTTGCCGAGGTGCTTAGCTTTCATGGCGGCCTTGAGGCTACCTCGAAGATACGGCGCGCTGCACAGGCGATCGCTTACATTCGCGATGAGAAAGAAGGCGTTGTGCCACGCTTTCTGCGTCCGGGCGAGCCGCCTCTCCGCATACCGGATGTCCCTTGTAGCCGAATCTATGTGTTGGGGCCCCCCCGAAATGAGATGCTGTTAAGCCGCTCTAACCCGTCGCAGAAACACGACGAGGCGTATAAGAACACCATTTCTCTCTCCGAGCCAGCTGCATTCTATGCTGCGGTTCTGGCTGCGACGAAGGCCAGCGGATCTGCCGGGGAGGCCGAGATGTTCGAACGCAGCCAGCCCTTTGAGCGATATCGAAGCATCAGCATGAAAGATGCGGAGGCTGAGCCTTTCTTCTGTACGCACTACGGTTTTGGTGCAGACGACGAGGGCCCTGCATGGCAGCGCATTGAGCCGGACTGGTGGGCGATGGCCGAAGAACTGGCCCTGCATCTCGATGACGATACTAATAACACGAGTCTGGTGTTGGCTATCGAGATCGAGAGCGACAAGAGCGTACTGCTGTTCGCAGGCGACGCCCAGGCGGGCAACTGGCTGTCATGGCACGATGTAACCTTCGCGAATGAGAACGGGGCGTCCGGACAGCCCATTACAGGGACCGATCTCCTCCGCCGCACTGTCCTCTACAAAGTCGGGCACCACGGCAGCCATAATGCCACCTTGCGCGAGAAAGGCCTCGAGATGATGCAAAATCCGGAGCTTGTTGCGATGCTCCCGGTGGACGAGGACCAGGCGAAGGTGAAAGGGTGGGCGATGCCTTTCCCGCCCCTACTCGAACGGCTCAATCAGAAAACAAGGGGGCGAGTCATTCGTGCCGATAGTGGATTGCCACAGAAACCGGAGAGTGTTCCTGCGGCTGAGTGGAAGGAATTTTTGGTGAATGCAGGGCAAAAGGAAGGCCTGTGGGTCGAATATCGGGTGATTGGGTGAATTGCTGCCAGGCGTATGGTGGGAACCCCAGGCTGCGTTCCGGCGTCCACATGAGCAGTTATACTCATCCTCGGAGTCACCCATGCAAGTTGTGCTGGTTCTCGCCATACTCTCGTTGCTGCTGTGGACGCTGTTGCCCGCAACCAATCGTACCGATGTCGAAGACCTGTATCTCGACCCTACCCGGTCGGCGGTGCAGCGGTTCATCGAGTGGCTGCAGCATTGAGAGCCTGAACATCCCCTGATTGAACGCGCGGTAATGGCACATTAACGGTCTGCAAGGTTTCTGCAACAACCGCGCATCGCCCACACCTCTGATTCTGCAAGAGCGAACCGGTAAGGTATCCCCAAAGAGCTTGCTCAAGGGGGTGCGCGGCCGTGTTTGCCCGCTCTGTTGCTCGAGCCTTTGCCACTTCGATCGCAGTTTTCGGCCTGATCGCCTTTTCAGGCGGGCTCGCTGCGCCTGCCCTGCCGGCTGCCGCCGCAGCGCCGGTCCCAGCAGACACCACGCGCCTGGGCCCGCAGCCGTTCGTGACCCTCTTCTGCCAGTTCCCGGATGTCCCTATCGATGATGCCCTGGCAGATTACTATGCAAGCTTGCTCGGCGAGGCCCCTCCGGGCCTGGCGGACTACTGGCAGGAAGTCTCGTACGGCCAAATCAGCCTTGCGGGCAGCCGCGTCACAGGCTGGCATCGTCTACCGCGACCAGCCGGTGCATACCGGCTGCACCCCACGGACAGGGCGACGCTGGGGGCGCTGGCGGAGGACTGCACGGCTGCTGCGGAGGACGATGTCTTCTTTCCCGACTACGCGGGCATCAACCTGGTCTTCAACCGCTGTCCCGACACGGCTTACGGGGGGCGGATGGCGCTGGCGCGGGATGGGCAGGTACAGGAGTATGGGGTGACGTGGCTGTGTCCGGGCAAGTACAGCTGGCAGAGCGAGGTTGCCCACGAGATGGGGCATGCGCTCGGCCTGCAGCACTCGTCGGACGGGTCAGCCGAGGTCTACAGCAACCCGTGGGACGCAATGAGTTACTGCGGCTTCTGCCGGAAGCAGGACGACTACGGCCCCATACGGCAGCACCCCGCTGCGTATCAGAAGGCTCGGCTGGGCTGGATCCCCGCGGCGGCGAAGTACACCGCGCTGCCCGGCAGCACCGCGCAGGTCACGCTGGAGCAGTTGGCGCAACCCCAGACAAGCAATTACCTGATGGCCGTGATCCCGCTGCCGGGTGACGCGGGGCGTTACTACACGGTCGAGGCGCGCCGGCGGGTCGGCTATGACCGCAACCTGCCGCTCGATGCGGTCGTGATTCACCGGATCGACCCGGCTGGCTCTCCGACCGCGGTCGTGGTCGCGCATGGGCCGGTCGAGGGAGTGCTCGTCAACAGCGGGTGGATCCCGGGGATGGTGTTTGCCGACGCAGAACACGGCGTGACGGTGGCGGTCGACGCAGCAACGGACAGCGGCTTTGTCGTAACGATCTCAAACCGGCCGGCCGGCTGAGGCGGGCCAGTCTACGATCTCCGCCACCACGCCATCCAGTTCGCGCGCCCGGCCCCGCTCGACGGCCCCTGCACAGACATCCGGCGGCAGCTCGGCCTCCAGCTCCGCAAGGAGCTTCCGGGCCATCCGGCCCACCCAGTGAGGCGTGTAGGGATGCATGATGATGAATGCAAGCCATTCCACCGCGCGGACCGGATCGCCCTCCCGCGCGGTGAGTTCCGCCGCGCTCGTGATGGTTTCCATGGTTGTGCGCGCCAGGCTGGAGCGCAGGCGCAGGGCGCGGCGGTAGCACTCCCGCGCCTGCGGAATGTCACCCAGTGCGGCCAGCGCCTGGCCGAGGCCCATCGCGGCAATCGGAATATAGGGATCGCGATGTACGTTCAGGTGCTCCATATAGCTTAGGGCTTGCCGGAAGAGCTGCACGGCTGCAGCGGGCCGGCCCAGGGCCAACTGAATCTCCCCCAGGCCACCTATATCGGCAGCCAAGGCTTCGGGCATGTTGATCGACTGCGCGATGGCGAGGCTCCGCTGGTAGTGGTCGCGCGCCTCTGCCAGTTCGCCCAGCGCGGTTTCGTTCCGTGCCAGTTCCAGCAAACCGATGCCGATAAAATGTGTAGAACCGACCTCGCGTGCAGCCTCGATTGCTTCGTGCGCCGCCTTTTTGCCCTGGTGATACTCACCCTGGTGCCACAGCGCCTCGGACAGCAAGCACATAGGGAGAGGACGGTGTGCATCTCTGAGCCTGGGCACTATCTCCGCCAGCAGCCGCCGTCCTTCCTCGTATTCGCCTTCGTAGATCAGCAGCCCGGCGAGGTTGGTGGTGTACGTATTGCGCACCGTCGATACCGTGTCCGCTCTGTAGGGCCACAGCTTGCCGGACATCAGATCGACCGAAGCGATAGCATTCCTGAAAGCATCGAGATAGATGGGGCGATTTTCGTGTAGGTCGCCGTGCCTCGGGTCGGATCCTCTGAGCAGAAAGTCGATTTCTTCCCACCCTTCCATGTCGTGGCCTTCCCGTGTCAGGAGGCCCCGGCACGCCTCGATGCACAGCCCTGCCTGATCCCCGCGGCCTGCCAGCCAGCACCGGTCGCGCTGTTTCAGCAGCAAGTGCGCCAGGGGGTAGAGAGCTCGTGACCTCATGCTTTCCTGGCCGGTCAGCCGGCTGATCGCCTCGAGTCTTTCAATGGCGGCCCCCATCAGCGACATATCAGGGCGAGCGGGGCCCAGCAGGTTCTGCAGGTCGAAAAGCGGCAGCAACAGCCGGATGCGCTCCACGTTGTCCGCAGCCACGGCCCGCCGCCAGGCATCCTCGAGCTTGGCGGTATCTCCTGCGAGACCGACGTTCGCAATAATCCTGTAACCGGCCGCGCGGCTGGCCTGCTCCCAGCGATCCAACTGGTCGGTGTAGTAGGCGTCGTGGCGCTCCAGCACGCCAGCGCGTGTCTCCCCTGTCTCTGCAGGATGCTCGGATTCCAGCTTCTCGGCGCAGTATTGTCGGGTCAGCTCGTGCAGGTCATAGCGGCCCGAGGGCAACACCCGCAGCCACGAGCGGTCCAGCAGGCCGGCCAGGTCGGTCAGGGAAGCATGGGCGATGGCTTGCGCGGCTTCGGCCGTGAAGGCGTCGCGAAAGATGGAGCAGCAACACAAAACGGCTCGCTCGTGGGCCGAGAGCAGCCGCCACGATTGGTCGAACGCGGCGCGCATGCTGCGATGGCGCGCGGGCAGGTCGCGCTGGCTGGAAGTCAGCAGGTCGAGCCCCTGGGCTAACCGGTGTTCGATCTCTTGCAGCGACAGCGCGCGCAGCCACGGCGTGACCAGCTCGATGGCGAGCGGGCTGCCATCCACCTGCCGGCAGATGCGGACGATTGCGCGGGCCTCGGCCTCATCGGTTATGTAGCCGGTCCGGACCCGCTGCACGCAGTGCAGGAAGAAACGGGTCGCCGCATACCCGGCGAGATCCGGCGCGGCCCCGGCTTCCCCGAACGTTTCGTCCGTCTGCGGAGGCGCATGAGGTATGGCTAACCCACTCAGGGGCAGGAGCCACTCATCGCGGAGGTTGAGCCGTTCGCGCGAGGTGACGAGCAGCTTCAGTCCGTCTGCGGCTGCCAGCCAATCGTGCAGGATGGCAGTCGCGTCCTGGCTGCCGCTCTCCGGCGTGACGGCCAGCAGGTGCTCGAAGTTATCGAGGATCAGCAGCATTTGGCGCTCGGCCAGGAGGCGGCCGACCTGTTGCTGTGGGGTGAGCGGACCGCGGGCCGCCGCGCCGAGCGCCTGCAGGACAGCCGCCGGCACGAGCTCCGGCCTGTCGACCGCCAGGAGGGAGACGAAACAGACGCCGTGAGGGAAATGGATCAGTTGCGCCCGGCCTGCCTCGATCGCGAGCCGGGTCTTGCCGGCGCCGCCCGGCCC
>DAOUGK010000291.1:0-6795 GCA_034429055.1 Anaerolineae bacterium
GGCAAGCTGCTCAGCATCGACGTGCTCGATCACCTCGTCATCGGCCAGGCGCGCTGGGTTAGCCTGAAGGAGCGCGGGTTGGGCTTCTGATGCCGGTTGTATCTAATGTACCATTCTCGGGAGAACGAGTAGCGAGGAGGACGAATTTACCAAGTGTGGTTGACTGCGGTGCTATCGCGCCAGCAGTCCTCAACCGTAGTTTTTTCATTTGCAAGTGATAGCAGAATATGCTATCATATAGCTAATGAACAAGCGACAACGAGAAACCCTGGACAAGATCTTCCAGACGCCTGTTCCAGCCACATTAGAATGGCGGGATATCGAGGCGCTCCTGCTGGCGTTGGGCGCCAGAACGGTGGAAGGTCGTGGTTCTCGGGTGCGTTTCGAGTTGAATGGGGTTGTCGCGACATTCCATCGGCCGCATCCAGAGAAAGAGGCAAAGCCCTATCAGGTGCGGGATGCGCGCCGTTTCTTGGAGCAGGCAGGGTTCAAACCATGAAGCCGATGACTTATCGAGGCTATGCGGCACGGATCGAGTATAGTGACGAAGACCAGTGCTTGGTCGGGCACATCGCGGGCATCAACGATGTAGTAGGTTTTCACGGCGACTCCGTGGCCGAATTGCGCGCCGCATTTGAGGAAGCGGTCGAGGACTATCTGGAAGCTTGCGAGAAATTGAATCGGGAACCCCAGAAGCCCTACTCCGGCAAGCTCATGCTACGCGTGTCGCCTGAAATCCATGCGGCAGTGGCGGCAGCAGACGAAGTGAACGGAAAAAGCATCAATCAGTGGGCGGCTGAGGTGTTTACGCGGGCTGTACAGGCATAGACGCGGCGGGTGTCGGGCAGGGCCTAACACGGGTGCGCGCGAACCGGCCGCGCTTGCCCATCAGCAAGATAAAGGATCAACGGGCCATCATATGGGAGGACCATTGTTGCTGAGACGTCCGGATCCGCAGCACACCAACTCCGTGAATGACTAGCAAAGTAAGGCCCCAGGATTTCCGGTCAGGAGTCCTGGGGCTTTGCTTGCAGACGAGCGGCGACGAAAGAGGCAGATGGGCGGAATCAGGTATGCCGATGTGCGCGGCGGTACAGGCGGGCGCCGGCTGTGATTAGCCCAAGCACGCCAGCCACAAGCAGCAAGAGGGGCAGGCTGCTCTCCTGGTGGGCGTAGACGCTCGCCAGCCCGACGGTATTGGGCCCGGCCACCGTCACCGCGACGGCATCGTGCCGCGTCAACGTGCCATCCAGGGCGACATCCTCCAGGGCATACCAGTATGTCGCCCCGGCCTCGACTGCGGCATCCGTCCAGGCGTACTGGCCGCCGTCCGTCGCGCCCGGCGTCTGCGCCGGTATCAGCACGGCGTTGACGCGATCCCACGGCCCCGTCGCCGATGGTCCGCGGTAGATGTTGAAACCCGCGTTCGCGACCTCGCTGACGGTTTCCCAGGTGAGCTGCACGGTAGTCCCTTCGGCGTGAGCGGCCCAGAATGCCAGCGTGACCGCCTGCGGCACACATATGACCGCCTGTGCAGCCGAATTGCGCGGCGTAGGCGCACCCGCCACGAAGTCCGCCTCGTTTTGGTCCGCGTCCTGGCAGCCGGCATCCTGCCGGATGACCGCGGTCGTGTTGGATGCGCCCGGCGCCGGGCCATCGCCCTCATAGCATGGGGCGGTCGTGCCATAGCCGACCATATCCACAGGCGCGATATCACCCCTGCAGAACTCCGGGAGCGTATTCTGGTGGTCCACAAGATAGACCATTGCATAGGAGTTGGCGATGTCCAAGGTGAGGTTGGCCGCATCCACCGTTGGCAGCGGTGCGCCGCAAGGACGCGTGCCGCCGCTGCAGCCGTTGGCGCTGCGGCCCGCCGCCAGGTAGTATCCCCCCGCGGGAATTACGCCGCTGAGGTCGAGGCGGAAGGCCGGCGTGTCCATCTGGTTGCCTCTGAAGTACTGGATGCTCCAGCCTGTGACATCGACTGCGGTCTGGCCGGCGTTGTGGAGTTCGATGAAGTCATTCTGGTACAGGGCATTTGCCAGGCCGCCGCCGCCATAGATTTGGCTGATGCGAATCTGCGGGCCGTCAGCGACCGTGGAGGGTGCGCCCGTGCCGGGGGGTGCTCCGGATAGCCTTGCGGGGGCCAGGCAGATGGCTAATAGAAGCACGACGATGAACGAACGGCCAACAACGAGAGGTGGCAAGCGATCGCCCTGCGAGAAACGAGGGCAGGGCTCGGTCGAGTGACGAACGGGCTTCATGGCGCAGGCTCCTTTGTCTGGGCGGAGTGCGATGAGGCACAAAGAGGGATAATGTGCCGGACATCAATGGGTGATGATTCGCCGTCTGCTCGTACACGCGGGATTGTAATGAACGCGTGGGTGGCTGTCAAATGCCGGAAGGAATCAATGACAGCGCGACGCGCTTCCCAATTGGCCGGTTCGATGCGATAATCGGCCCTGAATTACCGATCCAAGCAGGCATGCGCATGGCGACAACTTCCTGGTATACGCTTCGCTCCGGGCTGCACCTCCTCGCGCGCCCGGTCGAAGTGCTGCGCGGCATCCGTCGCGCGGACCTGCGCCCGGATTTTATGGCGGCCCTGACGGTGACGATGGTGCTCCTGCCCCAGACGATGGCCTATGCTCTGCTGGCCGGGCTGCCGCCCGAGGTGGGCCTGTATTCTGCCATCATTGCCAGCATCGTGGGGGCTTTGTGGGGCTCCTCCAACCAGCTCCAGACCGGCCCCAGCAACACCGTGGCCCTGTTGAGTTTAGCTGCACTGACGCCTATCGCCGTGCCCGGCACGCCGCCTTATCTGGTCGGGGCGAGCCTGCTGGCCCTGCTGGGTGGCCTCCTCCGGTTGGTGATGGGGCTGGCGCGCCTCGGCCTGCTGGTGCGCTTCGTGTCCGACGCGGTGATCGTGGGTTTCACCGCGGGCGCGGGGGTGCTCATTGTCTTCAACCAGATCGGGGAGCTGCTGCGGCTGGACCTGCCGCGCAGCTCCGGGCCAATCGACACAGTACGCCTAGTCACGCCGCGATTGGCTGAAACCCATGTGCCCAGTCTGGTGCTGGGCCTGACTGCCATTGCCATTATCGTCCTGCTCAAGCGGCTGAACCGCCGTCTGCCGGGGCCGCTGATCGCGATTGTCGCCGGCGCGCTGGCAACCGCCCTGTTTACGCTGGATGTCCGAGTCGTCGGCAGCCTGCCGCGCAGCTTGCCTCCGTTCAGCTTTCCGCCGGTGACAGATCTCGAGCTGGTCGGCGCGCTGTCTATGGCCGCACTCTCCATCACTGCCATCGGCCTGGTGGAGGCCATCTCGAACGCGCGCTCCATCGCCGGCCACACCGGTCAACGCCTGGACAGCAACCAGGAGTTCGTGGGCCAGGGTCTTGCCAATATCGCGAGCGGCCTCTTCTCCGGCTGTCCGGTCACCGGCTCGTTCGGGCGTTCCATGCTCAACCTGCAAGCCGGTGCGCGTACGCCGATGGCGAACGTCTTTACCGGGCTGCTGGTAGCAGTGATCATGCTGGGCCTGGGGCCGCTGGCCTCCTACATTCCGATGGCATCGCTCGCCGGTGTGCTGTTTGTGACAGCCGTGAATCTCATCGATCGCAAGGAAATGACGCGCATCTGGCGCGGGGGCGGGGCCGACCGGCTGACGATGACGGTCACGCTCCTGACGACCCTGACCCTGCCGCTGCAGTTCGCCGTGCTCGCGGGCATCCTGATGTCGTTGGGCGCGTACCTTTTGCGCACCAGCACCCCGCGCGTGCGCACCGTCCTGCCGGCGGACGGCTTCCGCCACTTTGAGCCCCAACCCGAGCTTCCACCGTGCCCGCAGTTGAGCATCACCGAAATCCTGGGCGACCTGTACTTCGGCGCGGTGCAGCACGTCGATGACGCCGTGTACCAAAACCTGGTGAGCAACCCAAGCCAGCGTTTCCTGCTGCTGCGGATGCACAGCGTCCACAACTGCGATATCAGCGGCATCCACGCGCTGGAGTCCATCGTGCGCAACTATCGCGCGGCGGGCGGGGATGTGTACATGTCGCGGGTCCGGCTGCCGGTGTTCCAGGAGATGACCGCGTCCGGTTTCCTGGACTACCTGGGCCGCGACCATCTGCTCGACGAAGATGCCGCCATCGGCTACATCTTCCATCACGTGCTCGACCCGGCCATCTGCATCTACGAGTGCCCGGTGAGGGCTTTTCGCGAGTGCCAGAACCTGCCCAAGCAGCTACCCGATATTGATGCGGGCAATGGCGTTCATACCGTGCGGCCCGCAGTGCCGCCGCCGGTCGTGGAGCCCCTCGCCCTGTGGCAGGCACTGCGGAGCGATGCACCGCCCGTGGTCATCGATGTGCGGGAGCCGCGCGAGTTCCGGCAGGGCCGCGTGCCCGGCAGCCAGTCGATCCCCCTGCCCGCGCTGCTTGCGGATCCCGGTCAGGTCCCGGAGGACCGGTCTGTGGTGTTCGTGTGTCGCGGCGGGCGGCGCAGCGCCCGTGCCGCCGCCGCGCTGCTGGCCGCCGGGCACAAGGATGTGGCAGCCTTGCGCGGCGGCATGTTGGCCTGGGAGGCCGCGAATCTATTGGAGGCGATGGGATGAACGCCCCTACCGTGCTGCGATCCAACATGGGCCTGGATCTGGTGCGCGCGACGGAGATGGCCGCACTGAGCGCCGGGCGCTGGTCCGGATTGGGCCGCCCTGAAGAGGCCGAACGTGCTGCCACCGAGGCGATGCGCCGCGCGTTGAACCTGATTCGCATGGATGGCATCCTGTGCCAGGGCGAGGAGAGCCGGCGCGGCGGCGAAGCCATGTTCGCCACCGGCGAGCGTCTGGGTGACAGACAGGGGCCGGCGGTGGATGTGCTGGCAGATGCGTTGGAAGGCGGGCGCCTGCTGGCCGGGGGCTATCCCGGCGCGCTCTCTGCGGTGGCCGTCGCCCCGCGCGGCGCCATCTGGACCCCGGCCGGGATCCCCTACATGGAGAAGATTGTGACCAATGCCGAGGTTGGGGCCGCGCTGGTGCCGGAGTGTATGGATGCGCCCGCGGCCTGGACGCTGGCACTGGTGGCGCGTGCCAAGCACAAGGAAGTGCGCGACCTGGTGGTATTCGTGCTGGATCGGCCCCGCCATGCCGACCTGGTTGCGGAAATACGCGCCGCGGGCGCGCACGTGCTGCTGCGCGCCGGCGGGGATGTGGCGGGTGCGTTGATGGCCTGTCTGCGCGGGGGCAAAGTGGATTTGCTCATGGGCACGGGCGGCGTGCCGCAGGGGTTGATGGCCGCCTGTGCCGTCAAGGCTGCGCGCGGCGCGATGCTGGGGCGGCTATCGGCCAGAACTGCAATGGAGGCCGCGGCCCTGCGCGCCTCCGACCCCGATGCCCGGCGCATCCGCACGGCGGACGAAATCGTGAGCGGTCCGTATGCCTTTTTCGTCGCCACGGGCATCACGGACAGCCCGCTGCTCAGCGGCGTGCGCTATCACGGGCCCAACGCCGAGTCCAACTCCATCATTCTGCGGGCCGAGACGGGCATCCGCCGCACAATTGTGACCGAGCACTGGCTGGCCGAGTGAGGGCAGAACCCTCTATTTGATTTATTGATCTCAGGGCAAGGATCGCGCATAGCGCGGAAGATCATGCGGCGCAATAAGGGCGCGCGGGATTTGGCTCCATGTTCGTCCGTCAAGTTCACGGCCATGTTGTTTTTTCTTTACTCCGCCCCACTGTTTGAAGAAGAATGGCACGCCAGCATCTAAACACTGATCTCGAATATCGGCAACCCATTCTGCCTGCAATGGTCGTGCTCCCGGTCCTGATTCACCTCCGACGATAACCCAGTGGATTCCAGCTAGATTAAGGTTCGGTAAGGGACCTAATAAGGGTTCCAGCGATAGGAACTTCAGGCTTGCATGTGTTTGCCGCAAGTGATCGATTCGATAAGTGTAGTCTTTTCTTTCGACACTCACACCCATCCAGATATTGTATGACCAAGTCAGGTGGGTATCCAGTTCGAATAATCGTTCTGAGCGCTTGGTGAGCACCTGGAACTGATGCCAACAAGCGGTGTTCATCACTGCAAAGACCCGCTGAATGAAGTCGAGCGGTACATCAGAGTGGAAAAGATCGCTCATAGAATTGACGAAAATCATCTGTGGCCTTTTCCATGTAAGAGGCAGGCCTAATACATGGTCATGGAGCCGTAGCTTGAATCCGGCTGCGTAATTTGGACTGCCCATAGCCTGAAGCCTGAATGCCATGCGCTCTGCATAGCAGTGTTTGCATCCAGGGCTTATCTTGGTACAGCCCGTCAACGGATTCCACGTTGACTCTGTCCATTCAATGCTGCTGCTCGTCGCCATTTCAGGACCTCTTTTTCGGAAATGTCACCAAGACTTTGTCTGCAAAACCCTTCCTATGATGGCCTCTAGAATCAACTGCCGGTGGATTAGCTAGTACTCTCCCTTGACGCTCCAAGTCAGCCAAAGCCTGCTTATAGTTCTTCTTAATAAACGGACGACCGACGTTGTGGGTTTCATATACCTGCTGAAGTGATAAGGTTTGCCCTGCAAATTCTTCGAGAAGCATGTTGGCAAGATCTTCGAGGGGACGAGAGAGCTCGAAAAGGAGGCCCTGCTTACGATGAACTGGTGCATATTGAAACTGAGGCACTCCTTGTGTCTCCCTGGACACCTCAGTCGCCATAACCTCTTTCATCTTTTCATAGCCTCGAAAACTCTTACTGGCAAACACAAGATAATGGCTGGTACGAGAACCTTGATCGT
>DAOUGK010000292.1:0-4193 GCA_034429055.1 Anaerolineae bacterium
ACGGTCAGGTGCGCTATGGCGAAGGCATCTTTATCGGCTACCGCTACTATGACCTGAAGGAGCAGCCGGTGCTGTTCCCATTTGGCTACGGCCTGAGCTACACGACATTTGCGTATGGCGCGCCGCGCGTGTCAACCGCCAGCTTCCGCGATGTGGACGGCGTGACGGTGTCGGTCGACGTGACGAACACCGGGCGGGTGGCCGGCAAGGAGGTCGTGCAGGTCTATGTGCGCGACCATGCTGCGAACCTGGTGCGGCCGGTCAAAGAACTCAAGGGCTTTGCGAAGGTGGCCTTGCAGCCGGGCGAGACCAAAACCGTGACGATTCCGCTCGACTTCCGGGCCTTTGCGTACTACCATCCGGCGTACGCGCAGTGGATTACCGAGGATGGCACGTTCGATATCCTCGTCGGCGCGTCTGCTGCGGACATCCGCGGGACGATCACGGTCGAGCTACAGTCGACGCTGAACCTGCCGTCCGTGCTGAACCGTGACTCCACCCTGCGCGACTGGCTGAACGACCGCCGCGGCAGGGTCGTGTTCGGGCCGATGTACCAGCAGATGCAGGCGGAGATGGCCCGGGTGCTGGCCGGGGGCGAGGAGGATAGCAGCATCGGCATGGATGCGAGCAACTTCCTCATGGACATGCCGCTCCTGGGCATGTTGGAGTTCCAGGCCAACATGCTGCCGGCCGCGCCGGATGCAATGATCGGCGGCATGCTCCAGCAGGTGCAGGCGATGCCATAAGTGGCGATCCGAAAAGTCGTAGTCTAGAGCCTTGTGCCCGTTAGTACGCCCACAAGGGGCTATGCTACCCTTTTTCGGATAGCCACTCAAGCCACTCTGTTGGTGCTACCTGCGGTTGCCTGAGCGACCGCAGGTAGCACCACGTTATCCCCTTTGGTCCTATTTCCCTTTCGCCTCTTCACCTGTCAATACTCCAACCCCTTCACCGCCGGGTCGATGATCAGCTTCGCGATAACCCGGTCGTGCGCGTCCGCCTTGCCGGCCACAATCCACTCCGTCACCAGTTGCCCCTTGCGCTTGCTCGTCCGCCCGTTCTTGACGCTCAGGCCCGCGTCGCTGAAGAGCCGCTCGATCTCCTTCGGTTTTTCCGGGTCCAGGTCCGTCGTAATCTGGTAGTCGCGGAACACCGATGTCTGCTCCATTCTCTTCTCGATGGCAGGCAGCACGCGCAGAACAAACAGGGCCAGCACGGTCGCAATGAATGCAAAGACTCCCTGGCCGATGCCGATGCCGATGCCCAGCGCGGCGGTGAACCAGATGGTCGAGGCAGTCGTCAGCCCACGGACGCGGCCCCGCTCGTGCAGGATGACGCCCGTGCCCAGAAAGCCGATGCCCGTCACGATCTGTGCGGCGACGCGGCCTGGGTCCATGTCGCGCGCGATCCCGACCGAGAAGATTGTGAACAGGGTAGAGCCGACGCAGATGAGGATCAGCGTGCGCAGCCCGGCCGCCTTGTCATGGTACTCGCGCTCCGCGCCGAGCAGGCTGCCGATGACTACTGCGGCCAGCAGCTTGATGACATCCTCTGAGAGTATGGATAATATATCCAGCATAGCAGTCCCCTTAATTACGAATTATGAATTACGAATTGGGAGCGCTCCGATGAGCATTCATAATTCGTAATTGCTCATTCGTAATTCCTTCGTCACCCCGCCTTCACCGCACGCGTCGCCAGGAAGGTCGGCATGTAGTCAGAGATTACGTCCTTCGCCTCCGGCGGCCAGCGGTCCTCGAAGAGCGCCGTGATATGGAACCCGGCGTCACATTGCCCGCCGATTTGGTCTTCCAGCGAGTGGCTGTATTCCAGCGGCCAGCCCTCCCGCATCCGCTGGGCGAGCTTGCGCTTTGACAGGCTGCCCACGTCCGAGTACGGCAACTTGTAACGCACGCGCATCTGCCCCTTCTTGTCCGCCAGGTCGAAGTCGAACAGGTAGTCCATCGGGTTGTTGAAGCCGGCCAGCAGCACGCCGCCGGTCCGCAGCACCCGTGCGGCCTCGCGCCAGACCGGGCGCACCTCCGGCGCAAAGACGTTGCTGACAGGATGAAAGATCAGGTCGAACTCGCCGTTCCCGAAGGCCGACAGGTCCGCCATCACGCCCAGCACCGTGCGGATGGTCAGTCCCTCGCGCTGCGCCACGAACTGATCCTGTTCGAGCTGGCGGGGCGAGTTGTCCAGCGTCGTGACCTGCGCGCCGGCCGCCGCGAAGATGGGCGCCTGCTGCCCGCCGCCGGACGCCAGGCACAGGATCCGGCAGCTGGGCATGGGCAGGAACCACGCGCGCGGGACTTTGACCGTCGGCGTGAGCAAGACGGACCATTCGCCCTGTCGCGCCGCGGCAATTATGTCGGGGCCGACCGGCTGCGTCCACGGATTGCACTTATCGACCTCCCGATTCCATGCTTCGCGATTGTACTTTGTGACATCCATGAATGGCTTCCCTCCTGTTGAACTGGCGCCATCATACCCCATGTGGCGATGAGAGGGAAAGCAGGGACGGCAGCTATGGCAAGCGCTCTGGTCGGTCTCCGACCGTGCCAGCACGTGGATGCTGAACCTGGCTCGGCTGTGCAACCTCTGGTTGCCGAGACCGGCCAGAGTTGGGTATGACCTGTATTCGACTTGCACTAGAAGTACATTTGTGCTATGATTGCATTCGTATCGAGAGCAAGATAAGATCGTGATCCACAACGGCCAGCAGGAAGGAAACTTAGATGAGCAGTGTACGGGTTCTCGTAGGGACGAAGAAGGGCGCGTTTATCCTGACGGCGGACGGCCAGCGCCGACAGTGGCATATCGACGGCCCCCATTTCGGGGGCTGGGAGATTTATCACGTCAAGGGGTCGCCCGTGAATCCTAACCGGCTGTATGCCTCGCAGAGCAACTCCTGGTTCGGCCAAACCGTGCAGCGTTCGGACGACGGCGGCAAGACCTGGGAGACGGTCGGCAACCAGTTCGTGTACGACGGCGTGCCCGGCACACACCAGTTCTTCGATGGGACGCAGCACCCGTGGGAGTTCGCCCGCGTCTGGCATTTCGAGCCCGCGCTGACGGAGCCTGAAACGGTCTATGCGGGGGTGGAAGACGCCGCACTGTTCCGTTCGACGGACGGCGGCCAGACATGGCAGGAGCTATCCGGGCTGCGCGGGCACCCGACCGGGGCCGACTGGGCGCCGGGCGCAGGCGGCATGTGCTTGCATACCATCCTGCTGGACCCGCAGCATCCGGGCCGCATGTACGTCGCCATCTCGGCTGCGGGTGCGTTCCGCAGCGACGATGCGGGGGCGACGTGGCGGCCCATCAATCAGGGCCTGCATTCGGACTTTATGCCCGACCCGACCGCGGAGGTAGGCCACTGCGTCCACCGCATCGCGATGCATCCGGCGCGGCCCGACGTGCTCTACATGCAGAAGCACTGGGACATCATGCGCAGCGACGATGCGGGCGGCTCGTGGCACGAGGTGAGCGGCAACGTGCCGAGCGACTTCGGGTTCCCGATTGCGGTGCACGCGCACGAGCCGGAGACGGTCTACGTGGTGCCCATCAAGAGCGATTACGAGCACTACCCGCCGGAGGGCAAGTTGCGCGTCTATCGCAGCCGGACGGGCGGCAACGCGTGGGAGGCGCTGACGAACGGGCTGCCGCAGAGCGACTGCTACGTGAACATCCTGCGGGAGGCGATGGCGGTGGACTCGCTCGACGCGTGCGGCATCTACTTCGGGACGACCGGCGGCCAGGTTTACGCGTCGGCTGACTCCGGCGATACTTGGACGGCCATCGCGCAGAACCTGCCGGCCGTGCTGTCCGTCGAAGTGCAGACGCTGCCATGATGCGCGTCGTGCTGCCGCCTCATCTGCGCATTCTGGCGAAAACCGGCCGCGAGGTCGAGCTGGAGGTGGCGGGCGAAGCGACCATCAGCGCCGTGCTCGATGCGCTTGAAACCGCCTACCCGATGCTGCGCGGGACCATTCGCGATCAGGTGACGGGCAAGCGCCGGCCGCTCATGCGGTTCTTTGCGCTCAAGCGGGACCTGTCGCATGACCCGATGGATTTGCCGCTGCCCGAGGCGGTCGCCAGCGGTGCGGAGCCGTTGTGGATCGTGGGGGCGATTGCCGGGGGGTAAGCAGTTGCGGTCGGTCTCGGCTGTGGTGAGAACCACAGCCGAGACC
>DAOUGK010000293.1:0-7578 GCA_034429055.1 Anaerolineae bacterium
CCGTGCGCACACCGGAGCTCATCACCGCAGGCGCAACGCGCTTCGGCAGCCAGTGCATCGTCGTTGCGATTGACGGCCGGCGGCGCGACGACAAGGGCTGGGCGGTCTACATCAACGGCGGCCGCGTCCCGACCGGGCTGGACGTGGTCGCGTGGGCTCGCGAGGCGGAACGGCTGGGTGCGGGCGAGATCCTGCTGACGAGCATGGATGCGGACGGCACACAGCGCGGGTATGACCTGCCCATGCTGTCGGCAGTCACTGCGGCGGTCAGCATCCCGGTCATCGCGTCGGGCGGTGCAGGGGAGCTGGCGCACTTCGTGGACGCGTTGACGACGGGCGGCGCAGATGCCGCGCTGGCGGCGTCGTTGTTCCACTACCGGCAGTTGTCCGTGGGCGACGTGAAGGCGTATCTGGCTGCACGCGGGGTGCCGGTGCGAGTGACGAGTAAGGCGTAACGAGTAATAAGTAACGAGTAAGGAGTAATCCGGTCCCTGGTTCTTACTCGTTACTCATTCGTCATTACTCGTCACTCGTTACTCGTTACGCCTCGGAGGTCAAGTATGGAAATCGCTTCACTCGCCGATCTGCACTGGGACGAGCGCGGGCTGATCCCTGCGGTGGTGCAGGACGCGACGACAGATCAGGTATTGATGGTCGCGTGGATGAACTCGGAGGCGCTGCGGCTGACGCTGGCGACGGGGGAGACGCACTTCTGGAGCCGGAGCCGCGGGGAGCTGTGGCACAAGGGCGCGACCTCAGGCAACACGCAGGCCGTCACCGGCGTGTATGTGGATTGCGACGGCGACACGCTGCTCGTGCAGGTGCAGCCCGCGGGACCTGCGTGTCACACGGGCGAGGTCTCGTGTTTCTTCCGCACCCTGAAGGAATAGACTTTGCGTTCTTGGCGGCTTTGCGTGAGCTTCATCCGGCAGAGCTGCCGAGGCTTGCTACAGATCCTCCCGCGTGACACCCTGAAGTTCCATCACGAGGTCCGGGCCGTAGGCGCTGGCAGGGGACTGGTAGCCCGGATGGACGTCGCCGGCGAGCACGCGGCGCACGATCAGGAGGCTGGCCTCCGCAGTGAGCGTGTAGGCGTGGGGCGTGCGCATCCGGCTGATCGCACGATTGCCCGCCGCGTCGGTCACCTCGGCCCACAGCAGCGAGTATCCGCTGGCGCGCTGCGCGTCGGTCGGCCCCTCGGGCATCAGCCCCACCAGGCCGCGCAGCAGGCGTTGGCCCGGCGGCGTGCTCAACGGCTTGCCCAGCACCCGCGCCGATTTGAGCGCCCACTGCGCGACCTTCGGCACGGCCACGTAGGTCTCGATGTTCGGGATGCCGGTCGAGCGGTAGGCCGTCGCGAGATCGCCCCAGGGGATCGTCACGCAGGAGATGGGGCCGCGGCCGAAGTCCACGGTGCGGGTCTTCCAGCCCGCGGGGACCGGCGTGATGACCCCGTCACGGCGCACGAGCCCCGCGCGATTCACCATCTCCGTGCCGGTGATGGCCGTGCCGCGCGACGAGCCGCCCGCGGAGCTGAACGCGAGTGCCAGATGGGTCGCAGACGGCAGCCGGCGCTTGAGGTGCGCTGCGAGGCAATCCGAAGGCACGACATCGTAGCCCGCACTCGGCAGCAACATGACCCCTGCCGTCCTGGCCTCGGCATCGCGGCCGGCCAACGCCTCGTGCTCGGCAATCTCCCCGGTGATGTCCAGGTAATGTGTGCCCGTGCGCAGGCACGCCGCGGCCATCGGCGGGTAAGTCTGCGAGAACGGCCCCGCGCAGTGCAGCACGACGGCAACCTCGCGCAGCGCAGCATCCAGCCCCGCGGCATCGTCCAGTGCGATGGCGCGGCCCTCCAGCCCCAGCTCCTGCGCGATCGCCGCCACTTTCGCTGGATTCCGCCCGGCCAGGATGGGCCGCAGCCCCTGCTGCACGGCAGTACGCGCGGTCAGCCGGCCCGTGTAGCCGGTCGCGCCGTAGATCATGAACGAGTCGCTCATTCCACCTCCAAACTAACCGAACGCTGATGACGCTGATGGTTATGATTTCCGCTGATCATCACAATCATGAAGATCAAGGCCAACCGCAGTTGGCACGTGATCAGCGTTCTATTGTTTCGTCAGCCTAGCATGTTTCTCCGCATGCAGCGCGAGCACATCCGCCTGCACCCGACCCAGGTATGTGCCACGCAGCGGAAACCAGAAGAGCAGCAGCGCGCCGATGAGCATTGCGACGCCGGGGATCAACCCGATGAGCGCGCGGATGCCGAACAGGGCTTCCGGCGGCTGGTTGAGATACGCGACGCCCCGGTTGGACTCGCGCGTGACGAAGCCGGTCGCCTGCAGGATGAACGGCTGCAGGGCCAGCGCAACGGACTGCGCGGGCTTCGTCAGCAACGCATTGACGCCGAAGAACGAACCCTCGCGGCGCGCGCCGGAGCGCAGCTCATCCTCGTCGGCCACCTGCGCAAAGAGCAGGTTGGTGAGCGTCTGCGGCCCGGCCAGGCCGAACCCGGCCAGCGCAAGGCAAGGCAAGATGAGCGGTTCCGGCACGAAGGCCAGCAGGATCAGGCCGGTCCCGGCAATCAGCAGGAGCACCTGCTGCGCCCCGACCACGCCCCACCGCCGCCGGAGCAACTGCGTCACCGGCACCCCGATAATGAGCGGGATGAACACGGCAGCCAGCGGCAGCATCGCGTTGACCTGCAGCACGTAATCCGCCAGGTAGAACAGCGCACCCAGCAGCAGCGAGTTCATCAGGATGGACATGAAGTTCTGGGCGACGAGGATGAGAAACGACCGGCTGGTCAGCGTGTAGCCGAGCGCCCGGCGCAGCGGCACCGGCTGGTCCACCCGGTGGAATTCGGGCCGCTCCTTCACCCGGAAGGTGAACAGGAGAATGACGGCCATGCTGAACAGCGCAACGACGATCATGGAGGCTTGCAGGGGCAGAAAGACCGGATCGGTTCCCGCCTTGGGCCGGAAGAAGTCGGGGATGAGGAAGCCGAGCAGCGTACCCAACAGCCCGAACAGCGACGCGGACACCTGCAGTCCGTGGCGCTCCCCATCGGACTCCGTTACCTCCGGCAGCAGCGCGGAGTAAACCAGGCCGATGATGGTATAGCAGGTGTCGTAGAGCAGCATCGTCGCCAGCATCCAGCCGAAGAGCGCGGGCTGCCCGGCCCCCTGCGGTGCGAACCAGACCAGGATGAAAGTGAACGCGAGGAAGGGCGCGGTGAAACGCATGTAGGGGATGCGCCGGCCCAGCCGCGAACGCGTGCTGTCAGTCAGGTAGCCGAACAATGGGTCGTTGACCGCGTTCCAGATGGCATAGATGGCCGATGCCAGCCCGATCCAGGCGGCCTGCAACCCCAGGTAATCCTGGTAGAAGATGGGCAGGAGCGCGCCGAACGTGCCCGAGATGAGCGAGGTGCCGAGCGCAGCCACCCCCCATGTCACCTTGTAGCCGATGCTCAGGCGGACAGGTGTCGGGGATTTCGTGGGATCAGTCAAGGGAGTGCTCCTGAGCTAACGCGCAACGCTGCGCGGCAGGATGTACGGGTAGGGCCGACGCCGCAACCGGCAGATGGCCCGGTCAAGCCGGCGGAGCGCCAGGTAGACCCGCCAGATCGACGCATTGTAGCGGTAGTAGCGCCGAACCTCGTCGGGCATGATGGGCCGGAAGTGGTTCTCCTGTCGCTCAGCCAGAAAGAACCAGTTCACGCTGTCGATCAGGCCGGGAACCAGTTCGGAGCGGCCCTCCCGCGGGAACCCGGCAACGAGATCCAGGGCGACGCGGCGGAAGTCATAGTACCGGTTCATCAGCTCCGGCAGGAACGCGCGGCGCACGAGGGGCATCAGCAGGAGCGGCGCGCTGCGCAGGAAGAGCTCGGGGTCGAGCTGTTCCTGCCCGCGACGACGCAGCAGCGGCGTGCTGGTGTTCATGTACAGCAGGCGCGCCCGTTCGGGGAGCAGGTTGCGCGAGGGGTCATAGCCGCTGACGGCCCAGTGGGAAATCTGCGCATCGAAGCCCACCTCCAGCTCGGCGTGATGGGCGCGGTTGAAGTCAAAGACTTTGGCCGTCTCCTGCAGCGCCAGCAGCGCCAGCCGCATGACATCCGCAGGGGCGAGGCGGTAGATGGCCTCGTGGCCCATCGTGTCTTCCGGCACCGGCTCCTGGACGATGTAGACAATCACGCGGCCTGCACGCTCATTCGGGACCTGCACCGCCACGGACGGCGCAACGCGCACGCCTGCCCGCTCGCCGAGGGTGCGCAGATAGCGCCGGTGCAGCGCAATGTAGCGCTCAGCTTCGGCGGCGGCTTCGAACATCGGCATCCGGCGATAGACCAGGGAGTTCTGCGGCCGGTCGCCGATGGCGAGAATGGAGCAGACTTCGCTGTGGCCGATCAGCCGCGCGGGAATGGCGCTTCGCTCCGGGCGGCGGGGATCCAGCCCGGCTTCGAACCGCTGCAGCAGGTCCAGGTCAACACGGAGCTCAGGCATCGGACAATTACCGCAGGTGCGGTCTCACTCGGCGAATGACATCGAGCGATGCAATGGCCTCGGGCACGGTCAGTTCCAGCACGAGCGGCCCGCTGTACTCCGCCTCCGCCAGCCGATCCAGCAGGCGGCCCAGGTTGAGGTCACCCAGCCCCAACGCCTGGTGGTCTTTGCCGTAGACGATATCTGTGCCGGGCGTCCAGCGGGGGGAGTCGTGCAGGTGAATCTCGGCCAGCCGCGGCAGCAGCAGGTCCAGCACGTCGAACAGATCCAGCGGGCCGGAGAAACCGGACAGGATGTGGCCTGTATCGAGACAGAAGGAAAGGTCCAGCGCCTCGGCCAGCTCCAGCGTCAGCTCGAACGGGAACTCGATGGTCTCGATCGCCAGCTTGCGGGATGGCAGGCCCGTCTCGGCCAGAACAGCGGCAAGGCTGGCCTGGGCCCGCGCCTGGAACTGGCGCAGAATGACCTGCCGCGCCAGCTCAGGCAGACGCATCCGGTAGAACTCCGCAGCCAGCGCGCCGGTCGCGTGAAAGACGTACACCTCCGGTTCGAGCGGCAGCGTCGCGCGGATGCAGTCTACGGTTGCCTGCACCGAGCCCCGGCGCACCGGTTCGAGCAGCGTGGAAGGTTCGGACGACCAGAGGGGCAAATGCACGGTGTAGGTCAGCCCTGTTTCCGCCTTCAGGGCAGCCAGCCGCTCGATGGCAGGCGGCGCGAAGGTGTGCGGCATGAACAGGACCAGGTCGCCGCCCAGTTCGATCGGGTCGAAGCCGCGGCTGTGCAGGTCACGCGCGAGGGCCGCGTGGTCGAAGTTCACGATGTGCGCGGGCAGGTCCGCCGGGTTCAGGTGCGGGGGAATCAGCGCGCCCAATTGCATGTCCATGATGCCGAAGCGCATGAAGACCTCCACTGGCGATGAGAGTATGCTGCGCGGGATCGACGGCCGGTCTTCCGTCGGCCACAGTATAGCATGGGCGGAATAAGCTGCCAACCAGGAATGCCAAATGTAGCCAAAGTCAAGGCACCCTAAGCGGAGGGCCGGCTCGTTTTCTGGCCGGCCCGGAGTCGAAGGGCGCCGAAGCGGGCGTGCGGAAGTCGGCATCCTTCGACTACGTGCGTCGCACGACGCCCTCCGCTCAGGATGCTCTCAGGAGGGTTGAGCCCCTTCTAAAGGAATACCTTAACTGTAGCATAAGCTACATGACATCAGCCGTAGAGTCGCTATAGTAGAGCCGTATGATCATTCTGCCATCAGGACAGGAAGCTATGCAGTACCAGTGCATCTGTATGGGGCGAGGGCGCTAACCGGCCTCGTCTCTCAACTCACACAGCTAACAGACGAACGACGGTAGGACGCCCTCGCATCTTGCGAGATGGGATACATGCTATCCCAGGCAGCGGCCCGACCGTCGTTTTGTTTTGCCATCATTTCGGAGTATGGAAGGAAATATGAATACACCCAATGCAACCGTGCGCCGCGTGGATCATGCGGCCATCCGAGTAAATCAAGTCTGCACCATCGCGCTCTTGTTGCTGGCATTCGTGCTGAATGCCCCGTGGCTGGCCGCGGTCGTCGCGCTGTGCAATCTCGCAGGCGCCGTGTCTCCCACGCTCAACCCGTTCCGCCGGTTGTACGAGCATGTGCTGAAGCCGCGCGGGTGGATGACACCGAACATTATCACAGACAATCCGGAGCCGCACCGCTTCGCGATGGGTGTGGGCAGTGTGTTCGTCAGCGTGGGCGTGGTTGCGCTCGTGCTGGGCGCGCCGGTCGTCGGCTGGGGACTCGTCTGGCTGGTCATCGGGCTGGCCGCGCTCAACCTGTTCGCGGGTTTCTGCATGGGGTGCTTCATGTATTACCAGCTCAACCGGCTGGGCATCCCCGGCTTCCGCTACGGCCCGGTGGAGCAAAGCTGACATGCTAGAACGCCTGTTCATTGCTGCCGCTCTCATCGTGCTGGGCCTGGGGGTATACCGGCTGTTTGCGCACTGGCACCGGGCGCGAGCATCGCGCGCAGCCATATCGCAGGGCAGCCGGTCTGATACGACGCCCGCCATCCTCTACTTCCGCAGCGACCAGTGCGCGCCCTGCACGACGCAAGCACGCTTCCTGGAGCAGTTGGCTGCGCAGTATGGGCCGCGCATAGCCATCCACAAGATCGACGCGGACCGCGAGCCAGATGCGGCGGGACACTACGGCATCTTTACGATTCCGACCACCCTGGTGCTCGACCAGGCGGGACAGGTACGCCACGCAAACTACGGCCTGACCGACACGCGCAAGCTCACCGCCCAGGTTCAGCCGCTCATCGGGGGGTAATACGATAGAACGCTGATGACGCTGATAGTCATGATAAACGCTGAAGAGTCTAAAATCATGACCATCTGCGTCAACAGCGTTCTATTCGTCCGCTGTTGGCTGCGACCTCACCGCTGGCCGTAGACGTGGGTGTAGCGGTGGTGCAGCTTGGCAATCTGGGGTGCAGGAATCTCCTCCGGCGTGCCAAGCTGCAACGCCAGCCACACCGTTGCGGCCACGTCCTCCGTCATCACCGCGGCCTTCACGGCAGCGGTCGCATTCGGGCCGACCGTGAAGACGCCGTGGTTCTTCAGCAGCACCGCCGGCGAGCTGCCGATGCTTTCGATGACGACTTGACCGATCTCCTCGCCGCCAATCAGTGCAAAACCGCCGCACGGGATCGGGCCGCCGAATTCATCCGCCATCGCCGTCAGCACGCAGGGGATGGGCCGGTTCAGCGCGGCAAATGCGGTGGCATAGCGCGAGTGCGTGTGGACGACCCCGTTGACATCGGGCCGATGGCGATAGATGTAGAGGTGGCTGGCCGTGTCGGAGGAAGGCGACAGCGTACCTTCGACGATCTTCCCGTCCAGATCCACGATGACCATGTGCTCAGGCTGCAGGTCTTCGTAGCGCACGCCCGAGGGCTTGATCGCCACCAGGCCGCTCGCAGCGTCGCGCGCGCTGATGTTGCCGCCGGTCCACATGACCAGATTGTTCTTGGGCAGCTCCATGTGCAGCCGCCACAATTCTTCGCGCAGGGCTTCCAGCATC
>DAOUGK010000294.1:0-5818 GCA_034429055.1 Anaerolineae bacterium
GCCCAGTGGTTGTGATAGCCGAGCCGCAGACCGTTGGCCTGCGCGACTTCGCTGCCCTCGTTGAGCATGTCGCAGACGCGGCGGATGCCGTCCACGGTAGTGAAGAAATCGGGCGGCTGCCAGGCGACCACGGTGTAGGGCACGCCGAGCGCGGCCGCAGTATCCAACACCTCGTTCTTCTTCTCGCCGATGGGAGCGGGCAGATGCGCGCCGCAGGCGGTCAGGCCGAGCTCGCGGAACAGCTTCGCGGCCGCCTGAGGGGTCGTGCCGGGAAAGCCGGCGGCTTCGACGCCGACATAGCCCATCTCGGCCACCTTGCGAATTCCGGCCTCGTAGCCGGCGCTGAGCACGTCACGGATCGTATAGAGCTGCAATGCAATCGGGGCGGGCATGAATGCCTCCTGTGGATGTGATGACCAGGGGAAATGACTGGTTAGGCCCCATTCTACACCCACAGGCGGGAATGTTCACAAACCGCGCGGCTTCACCTCTTGAGCCAACCGAAGAGGCGGCCCTCAGGGAGGGATGTGCCATGACCATAGGTTGGCTGCCTGGGCTGCGGCACTCACCACAACGCGCGGCAATCCAGGTCCTCACACGCGGCCAGGGCCCGCTGCAACATGGGCAGCCAGTACTGAGCCTGCGCCTCGTTCACGCCGCCGCGGCAGTATTCGACGGCCACATAGACGCCTATCGGCACGCACAGCCGGTAGTCGTAGAGCAATTGCGACCACGCATAGTCGCGCACCCCGTGCTTGATCAGATGGGCGTGATAGTGCTGCAGAATGGGCAACTCCCACCGTCGCCGCGCGTCAGTTGCCCAATCCAGCACGATGGCATAGACCAGGTCATAGACACCCAGCCAGACGGTCAGGCTCCAGTCGAAGGGCTGGCGGTCGATGAGGTAGAGCGGGCGGTCGCCCTGGCGCGGGGCCAGAATGTTGTACGGACCGGGGTCGCCGTGAATGACGGTGAACCCATCAGAGTTGCGCGTCCGTTCGATCATCGCCTGCGGATGCCGGGCAAACAGCTCGCGCATGAGATCGGGCCAGTGCGGCTGCAATTCGGCAGCACAACACTCGACGATGTGCCCCACGCCCGGCTCCGCAATTGCCACGAGGTTGCGGATGTGGCGTGCGTCGTGCATCTCTGCGCCTGCCTCTGCGAGTCGCTCTGCACCCCACCAGCGCGCGTGCAGCACGGCCAATGCCTCCGCCAGCGCCAGGCCGTATGCCAGGGTCGGCTCTTTCTCGCTGGCCGCCACATGAGTCTCGGACACATCATCCAGGAGGATGTGATAGCGCTTGAGAGCTGGCGCATAGGCTGCGTCGTAGCAGCGCAGTAGCGGTGCATCGGTCACATCCACGTAGTCGCGGGTGTAGTAAAGCACCTCGGAGTCGCCGAAGGATTCATCGCCCAGGTCGGTGTTGACCATCTTCAGGAAAAGGCGCCGCGGCAGAGTGCCCTGCGCCGCGGGCGTATACTGCAACGAAAGGGAGGCATTGGTGGACCAGTTGCCCCGCCCTGTACCCACTGCAAAGGATTCGACCGCGCCGCGCACCAACGCACCGCTCCTGGTGAGGACCGATGTCAGCCAGGCGGCCGTAACCTGGTCAAGGTGCGACACCACTGAGCCAGGTAGGGTCGGGTCATCAATCGACATGTTCGGCAATTGCAGTGAGCTTATCCCACATTTGCATCCAACTCTGTAAGTCAACTCCTAATCGCCGTCGCGCGCGGCGTGCAAAAGCGCAGTTTCACCTCGAACGCTTGGGCAATTCGGCCCTCGTCAGCTATAATGCGGCCATGTCATCTTTAGCTAAACGTTGGGTGCTCTACGATCCGTGCCCGGAAGAGGTCTACGCCGGCCTGTCACATCTAAACCGGATCGTCGTGCAGGCGCTCTATAACCGCAAAGTGCCCGTCGCAGAGGTTGAGGCGTTCCTCAACCCGCCGACCATGCTGCGCGACCCCTCGCAGATTCTGGATCTCAGTGTGGCCGTGGCGCGCATTCGCGCGGCCATCGCCGAGCAGGAGCCTGTCGTCGTCTACGGCGATTTCGACGCGGACGGCGTTACGTCCACCGCGCTGCTCGTCCAGACGCTCAAGGCATTCGGTGCACAGGTGACGCCGTACATCCCCAACCGGGTGGACGAGGGTTACGGCCTCAACTGCGACGCGCTCGACAAGATCGCATCCTGGGGCACCCGCCTCGTCGTCACCGTGGACTGCGGCATCCGCTCCGTGCGCGAGGTGGAACACGGCAACAGCCTGGGCCTGGATATGATCGTCACTGACCATCATTCCATCCAGCAGGATGCGGACGGCCACGACATCCTGCCGCCGGCGCTGGCGGTCATCAACACGAAGCGCCAGGGCGACCCCTATCCCTTCAAGGACCTGGCGGGCGTCGGGCTGGCGTTCAAGCTGGCGCAGGGGCTCATGCGCGCGGAGCAGGCGGACCCGATTGCGCGGGGCCCGGTCAGCCTTAGAACCGGCGACCTGCTGGACCTGGTCGCGCTCGGCACGGTCGCCGACATCGCGCCGCTGCTCGAAGAGAACCGCGCACTGGTGCGGCTGGGGCTGAATGCGCTGAACCGCCCGAAGCGGCCCGGCATCCAGGCCATGCTCGACGAGGCGAAGATCAAAGGCGGCCGGGTCAACGCCTATTCCATCGGGTTCATGCTCGGCCCGCGGCTGAACGCGGCGGGCCGGCTGGCCTCTGCCAGCGTCGGGTACGAGCTGCTCACGGCTGCTGACGGATTCACCGCGAAGGCGAAGGCCGACGAGCTGGGCCGGCTGAACCGGGAGCGGCAGGAGCTGACCCTGGCGCTCGTGGAGCAGGCCAAGGCGGAAATCGGCGATGACGGCGCGGACCGCTATCTGCACCTGATCGCGGGCGAGGGGTATCACCCCGGCATCGTGGGCCTGGTGGCCGGACGGCTGACCGAGGAACTGTACCGTCCGACGATCGTCGCGGAGATGGGTGCAACGGAGACGCGCGGTTCCTGCCGCAGCATCCCGGAGTTCAACATCACGCACGCGCTGGACGAGTGCCGCGAGCTGCTCGTCCGCCACGGCGGACACGCGGCAGCAGCCGGATTCACGGTCAGGAACGAAAACCTGCCGGAGCTGCGCCGCCGGCTGGAGGCCATCGCAGCGGACAGACTGTCTGGCCTCGATCTTACGCCGGTGCTCAAGATCGACTGCGAATATAACCTGGCCGACCGCGACCTGGCGTTCTGCGAACTCCTGCAACAGCTCGAACCCTATGGCGAGGGCAATCCGCAGCCAGTGTTCGTCAGTCACGGCCTCGAAGTCGTGCCTTACAGCGTGCGGACCGTGGGCAGCGAGGGGCAGCATCTCAAGCTGCGCGTGCGCGCGCCCGGCTCGCGCATCGAGTGGGATGCGATTGCGTTCCGCATGGGCGCGTGGGCCGGCGGCCTGCCCGCCAGGCTCGACCTGGCCTACAATCTCGAGATGAACGACTACAGCGGCGCGCCGCAGTTGAATGTCCGGGATTTGCGTGCGGCATAAGCTGTCGGACCTGGCGGTCCAAACCGCCAAAAACTCAAGGGGCTTTTTATGTCAAAATCCCTACGGCGTGTCCCCCTCCCCCTGCGCGTGGGACTGCTCTTTGCCGCGGCAGGCATTCTGCTTGCGGTGGTCGGCATGGCGCGCGGCAACGTGCCGATGAACCCGCTGTCCATCTTTCTCGCGTTGCTGATTTCCGGCGGCAGTTGGGGGGTGGTCAGTTGGGCGGTCGCAACGGCAGTAGTGGATGTGGAAGGGGCGGCCGAAGAGGACCTGGCCGCAACCCAAACACCAGAACAAGGAGCGAAATCCGGCAATGAGCGATGAGATGATGCTGTCCGACCTGCGCGCGTTCATCTTCGACATGGACGGCGTGATCTATCGCGGGGCCGCGGTGCTGCCCGGCGCAGCCGAGTTCGTGGCGAACCTGCGCCACGCGGCCATTCCCTACCTGTTCGTCACCAATAACTCCACGACCCCGCCGCGCGCGGTGGCCGAGCGGCTCATCGGCATGGGCATCGATGCGACACCGGACGAGATCCTGACGTCCGCGGATGCGACTGCGCTGGCGCTCGCGAAGGAGCACAACGGGGGCCGCGCACTGGTCATCGGGGAGGCGGGCATCCGGGAGGCCTTGACGGGCGTGGGATTCACGCTGACCGAGTCATTCCGCGAGGCCGACATGGTCGTGGTCGGCATGGACCGGCAAGCGACCTATGCGCGGCTGCGCGAGGCGGCACTCGCCATCCAGCGCGGCATCCCCTTCGTCGCGACCAATACCGACCGCACGCTGCCCACGGAAGAAGGGCTCGTGCCCGGCGCGGGATCGCTGGTCGGGATGCTGGAGATTGCCACGAACCGCAAGGCGCGGGCCATCGGCAAGCCCGCGCCCGATATCTTCCTCGTCGCGCTCCAGCGCATGGGCGCAACTGCAGCCTACACGGGTGCGATCGGCGACCGGCCGGAGACGGACATCCTTGGCGGCCAGGCCGCGGGCCTGCGCACCATCGCTGTGCTCACCGGCGCGGGCACGCCGGAGCAGTTCGCCGCCATGCACCCCGGCCCGGATTGGGTCTTCGCAGACCTCGTGGAGCTCAACCGGGCGTACTTTCACGGATTGCAGATTGAAGATTGAAAATTGAAGATTGGAGATCCCGGACAGCCGGTCCGGCTCCGAGAAATCTTCAATCTGTAATCTTCAATCTGTAATCTTCAATCTTCAATCCGTCATCACCACCGCTGGTGCACGTGCGGCTTGACGAGCCGCTCGTAGATCTCGCGCGCGGCGGCCATGTGCGCATCGGTGAGCGCGGGCAGCTCTGCGGCGCGGACGTTGTCCTCGGCCTGGGCAGGTCGCTTCGCGCCGGGGATCGCGCATGTCACCGCGTCGAACATCAGGATCCAGCGCAGCGCGAGCTGGGCCATTGTCGCGCCGCCGGGCACCAGCCGCCTGAGTTCATCCACCGCGGCCAGCCCGATCTCGTAGGGCACGCCGGAGAAGGTCTCGCCCACGTCGAACGATTCGCCGTGCCGGTTGAAGTTGCGGTGGTCGTCCGCCGCAAACTGGCTCTGCATGTTCAGCTTGCCGGTCAGCAGCCCGCTCGCCAGCGGCACGCGCGCCAGGATGCCCACCCGCTTCGCCTGCGCCGCGGGGAAGAACCGCTCCGCCGGCCGCTGCCGGAACATGTTGAAGATGATCTGCACCGACTGGATGCCGGAATATTCCAGCGCCTTCAGCCCCTCTTCGACCTTCTCGACACTCACACCGTAGTGCCGCAGCTTGCCTGCGGCCACCAGGTCATCCAGCGCGGCGAACACCTCCGGCCGGTAGAAGACATCGGTCGGCGGGCAGTGGAGCTGCACCAGGTCCAGCGCATCGACGCGGAGATTGGTCAGGCTGCGCTCCACAAACGCGGTGAGGTTGGCCTTGTTATAGCCCTCCGCCACGTGCGGCGACAGGCGACGGCCTGCCTTCGTCGCCACGTAGATGCGCTGGCCGCGCCGGGAGGCCAGCACCTGGCTGATAAGCCGCTCGCTGCGGCCGTCGCCATACACATCCGCGGTGTCGATGAAATTAACGCCCAGGTCGATCGCGCGGTGCAGCGCAGCGATGGACTCCGCATCGTCCACGTCGCCCCATGACCCGCCGATGGCCCACGCACCGAAGCTGATCTCCGACACCCGCCAGCCCGTCCGCCCCAACTCGCGATATTTCATACTGCCTCCTTTTGTCCGATGGCTGAATAGAACGCTGATTAACGCTGATGATCATGATCAGCAGGAT
>DAOUGK010000295.1:0-1654 GCA_034429055.1 Anaerolineae bacterium
CCACCGGCTGCGGGAAGCCGCGTGCTGCATGCATCTGCGCGGTGAAGCGGCTGGGCGACAGGAAACGGTCCACATGGCTGCTGGCGCTTGCCAGCAGCCCCGTGTAGCGCCAGAGCTGGGGCGGACGTTTGGCGAGCAGCGTACAGCGCAGGCATTCCGGCTTCTCGCAGGCCCGGCTGTTGAACTTCCAGAGCACGTGCGTCGGGCAGACCAGCCAGTGCTCGTGCGTGGTGTACAGTTTCACCGGTCGCTGACCGGCCTGGCCGAGCGTCAGCACTTCGGGGCCGAGCAGCGAGATGTTGTGATAGTGGATCACGTCGTAGGGTGCGGCATCGAGCAGCGCATCGATGGCGCGGCGCTTCAGATAGGCGCGGCCCGTCTGCTGGGTCAGGAACGGCGACAGCGCGCCCAGGCGGCTGCGCAGGCCGTGAACGTGGACGTGCGGGTGCTCCCGGAAGGCGATTTCCGGTTCCGCCGGATGCAGCAGGTGATACGCGTCGATGCAATGCACCACATCGACGTGATGCCCCCGGTCGCCGAGCGCGTGCGCCAGCCGGTAGATGTACATCGCGTCCCCGCCGAAGCTGTAGGGCGGGTAGAAGGTGGTCAGGTGCAGGAAACGCAAGGGGTGGTTGATGTGTATATTCCTCGACATGACCGTTTAGTGAACGCCATGTGAAGCCTGTTCTTCACGCTGTTCTGCTGTGTTACGCGCTGACGGGCCAGGCTGAGGCCTTTTCTGGGTCTCAAGCCCACCCTTTGCAGGGTTGAGATAACCGTAGAGCTCTCCGCAGGACCAGGCCAGGGTCAACGGGAGGAGATAGAGCAGCGCGCTGATGAACCGCCCTCCAAGCTGCTTATTCGTGAGGGCTTTTCGTGCCAGTCGAGCCAACCGGACAAGCGGAATGGCCGGGCTTAAGAGAATCAGTGCTGCCCGTGTGGACCGCCTCACCATCGTGGCACGCTTCGCGCCGTAGACCCATCCCCACTGGAAGCGTTCCCGCATCGCTTCGCTGAACACCAGACGTCCTCGGTCCTGGCGGACCACAATCTGCGGCCTCAGCCACAAGGTCGCGCCGCGCTGCGCCAGGCCGGTGTGCAGCTCGGTCTCGTGATAGCGGTGGCTCCATAGATCCCGGTTGGCTGCCAGCGTTGCGGCCTTGTATGCCACATTGATATCCGTCAGGTTTGACTGCGGGCCTTCAGCCAGCGGCCGCGCGTAACGTCCGAAGTCCATGAAGTAGATTGCCCAACCCAGGAGGCCACGGCCCGCATACTCCACTGCGCCGCCAATCACGGCATGCGGCAGTTGGTGCGCGGCACGCACCTGTACGGCCCAGTCGCGTTCTGGAATGACGGTGTCCTCGATGAGCGCGATCACGGAGCCTCGACAGGCGCTCATCCCCTGTGTTTTCAGCATATCGTAGGTGTCATGCTGCCGTGCGTATTGCCAGCGGCGCGGCCGTACCGTTCCGTATGTGACCGGCAGGAAGCTGACCGCGGGGAAGTCCGCCGCCAGCCGTGCGTAGTCTATGTCGTCAGCGGCCTGTGGAACTATGATCTCCTCAATGGCGCCAGGCATCTGCTGGCAGAGGGCCGTCAGGCAGCGGCGAACGAACTGTGGCCCGCCGACCGGCACCACGACGACGGAGAG
>DAOUGK010000296.1:0-3578 GCA_034429055.1 Anaerolineae bacterium
AGTGTGCCGTTGTAATCCAGCACCAGGTGTTCCAGTTGGATCTTCCCGCTGCCGGGAATGGTGATGTCGATCATGGGATTCCTTTGACTCAGTATGTCCCGCAGGTCGGACCGCTGCGCGCGGTCGGGAACAGGCAGACGAGGCGATACCCGCCGGCCAGCCGCGCGATGACCGCGACGTGCTGGTCGTAGTTGGCCGACGGCCGCAGTTCGATGAACCGGTCGAGGTCCTGGCGGGTCCACTCCAGCGTGTACGCCGCACCGGAGCCCGCAGGAAAGTCGCGCACCAGCGGCCCCTGGAGCGGCGCGGGCAGGTCTGCCGGGCTGGTCGCGGCCAGCGCGATCTCCAGCATGCGGTCGGTGGTGCGCAGTTGGCCCTGTGCAGTGGTGCCGAGCAGCTCGAATGCAGCCACAAAAACCATGACCAGCACCAGTGCCAACGGCACCCGCCAGCGCACCAGCAGCGGCTCACCGCGCGCCTGTTGGTCTACCTGGCGGTCCACCGCCCAGCGTAGAAGCGCGATCACCGGCACCGTAAACCAGGACAACGGCACCGACAGCAGCACCCCGAACACGAGCTGCGTTCCCGCACTCAGCCCGTCACCGAGGCGCAGTATGCTGCTGACCATGATGGCGATGGCCGAGGCCACGCTGGCAATCGCGATGCCCAGGGCGCCGCTCGTCGGCAGGGCGACCAGGAGGCCCAGGCCCGCGCCGACCAGCATACTGAGTGCAGTGTTGCCCAGCGGACCGAGCGGCGGCTGGTAGAGCGGGACGCCGGGCAGGGCCAGCCGGTTGATGGTTTGCGACACCAGGCCGTACACGAGGCCGAGCAGCGCACCGAGGATGATGCCGAGAAGACGGCGTTGACCGCCGATGGCCTCGGTTGGGACGCGCTTGATGTGGGAGATGGGATGTCCCGGCGCGACCGGGGGGCCCGGATCCGCCGGGGGGCGATTGAGCGTCATGTGTCAGCTCCCTCATTCAGGCAGCCGGTCGAACCCGTGACAGATGGGCGGCTCATCCGCCACCACGTACAGGCAGACGAGGTTCCAGCCGTCTGCAAAGCGGGCGACGACGACTGCGTGCAAAGCGAAGTTGCGGCCGGGCCGCGGGATGCGGTAGCGTTCGATGCCCTCCCGCTCCCAGGCCAGGGTATAGGGCTGTGTGAGATGCTGTAACACCGCCCCCGCCTCTGGGGTGCGCAGGGAATCCGGCAGGCTTGCCTGTCGCGCCGCCTGCAGCAGGCTGTGCGTCGCACGGAGCATGATGCGCCGCTCCGCAGGATAGAGTGCCAGCGCAGCAGCCAGCCCGACGAACAGGACGAGCACAGCTACGCTGCGCAGCCGGACCGCGACGGGCTGCCGGTCGCGGTGATCCTCCTCCTGCCGGCCGGCGCCCCAGCGCAGTGCGGCCAGCAGCGGCACGAGCAGGCCCCAGAATGGCAGCACCAGCATCACGCCGGTGAGCGCGACCGCGGCCGCGGCGGCCTCGCCGGTGGGCCGCGCCTGGATCAGGCTGCCGCCCACGATGACGACCGCGCTGACCGCGCTGGCGAGGGCCGTGCCGTGGATACTGCTGGCCGGCCACGCGGCAATCAGCCCCAGCCCCGCACCGACGAGCGCGGCCAGCAGGGTGTTGCCCAGCGGGCCCCAGGGCGGCTGGTAGAGCGGCACGCCGGGCAGCGCCAGCCGGTTGATGGTCTGCGAGACGGCACCGAACACCGCGCCGAGCAGCGCACCGAGCATCAGACCCGCCACGCGGCGGTAGCGCGGCGCGGGAGGCGTAAGCTGTAGCGTCATAGTGATAGGCAGTATCCCAGGAACGGACAGGTGTGTCAACTTCTTGTGCTTACTTGAGGATGTAATAAGTCGCTTTGCGGTCGCCGATTTTGACGAGCAGACCGCTGTCCACCATATCGGCGAGCTCGCGGCGGATGGTCTCGTCGCTGAGGTCGGGGAAGAGCTCGCGGAACTCGCGATTGGTGATGCTGCCGTGTTCGCTCACGTAGGCCAGCGCGCGCTCCTGCCGGGGCGCGAGGTGACGGTTGCCCCAGCGGGGCGCCTGCTCCGGGCTGACCAGCTCCTCCCCGCGGCCGCGCAGCACCACCTGGAACCCGGCCACGGTCTCCTCGAACTCCGGGTTGGGCAGCCCCGCATCGATCATGGCCGAAACCATGCGGTCGATGCCGTAGCCGAGCCGCTCCACGAACCCGAGGTCGGCCAGGACCTGGACGATGGCCTCGTTGCGCGAGAAGCGTTCGTTGAGCAGGTTGGCGAGCGTGACGTGGCCGGGCAGGCGGCCGGGGCTGTAGATTTCCATGTGGTCGCTGAACATCAGGACGCGGATGCCGTCCCCACGAATGGCATAGTCACGGTGCGCGACCGCGTTGACGATGGCCTCGCGCACGACCTGCACCGGATACTCGGTCACTTCCTCGCGCGTCAGGCTTGCCAGCCGCATCCCCCGCCGCATGTTGGCGGAGATAAACGCCTCGGCCTGCCGGATCTGGTCGGGCAGCGTGCCGGTCGCGTCCTGGCGCAGGAACTGGTCGCCCATCACCGGGCCGGAGTAGCGCACGAGGGTCGTGTGTGCACTGCGCAGGAATCGCTGCGGCTGGCGGCCAAACAGCAGCACGCCCGCATAGGTCGGCACGAATCCATCGCCCGTGTGGGCCAGCGCGCCGCGCACTTGCAGCGCGCGCTGCCAGGTCTCGCCGCCCTGTCCCGGCAACCGCCCCAGGTACGCTTCGACCTGTGTCATGTCCAGGTCTGCGAGCGTAGCCTCGGGGGCCGGCCGCGCCTCGAAGCCCGCCTCCGCGCGCGCCAGCAGCAGGCCGGCCAGTTCCGCGCTGCTCAACAGGCGGTTAATCGTGCCGGTGCGGGTCAGGTAGCGGCCGTTCAGGCTGTAGGCGTGCGGCAGGCCGGGCGGCACCTCGATCAGGCAGATGCGGCGGTCGGCATATTCGACCACCTGCGGGACCGGGATGATCAGCGGCGGCGTGGCGAGCAGTTCCGCTGCCTGGACGGTGTCCAGCGCCTCGTCGGGATCGGCGATGCCCTGCGGCCGGCCGCTCGGTGCGATGCCGAACACGACCATCCCGCCGTGCGCGTTCGCCAGCGCGACCAGGGTCTCGGCCAGCCGGGCTGCATTCGCGCTGGCGGGCAGGAACGCAATGCGTTCGTCGGGGCCTGCGGCGAGCAGGGCCGCAATATCGTCACCGGTCCAGCGGGGCGGCGTGGGGAAGCGGTGACTCATGACCCGTCCAGCACCTGCGCGGCCTGGATGCGCCAGTAGACGTCGCCGTTGACCTGCTCGGGGATGATGCTGGTGAGCTGCCACGCCACGCGGCGCACCTGGCCGCCGATGACGAGCTCGGTCTCGACCGTGGCCGTCTCGCGGCCGCAGATCCAGCCCTCATTGGGCTTGGGGGTAGGCGTCGGGCCGGGCGTCGCTTCGGGGCCGATGCCGCCTTCGACCTCCAGCGACGTGCAGGCATGGCCGCCCGCCGGGTCACGGTTGACGCTCGCCGGGTTGGTCAGCGCAACGATGCGGGTCTGATTGGAGGGCGTAATCTCG
>DAOUGK010000297.1:0-1915 GCA_034429055.1 Anaerolineae bacterium
CATGCTGCCCATGCATGAGCCGGTCACTGAGTTCACCCTCGAAGCTCCGGCCGGCCTCATCCGTATTCGTGCGGACTGTGAGGCCGGCAAGGTGAAGCAGGTGACTTTCCGCAACGTGCCCGCCTTCGCTGCTTACCTGGACGCCCAGATCGAAGTGCCCCAGCTCGGCCGCGTCACAGTTGACGTCGCCTACGGCGGCATGTTCTATGTCATCGCAGAAGCCAGTCAGTTTGGCCTGCGCCTGACGCCCGACGAGGGCCGCGATATCGTGCGCATCAGTGAGATGGTGAAGGCGGCCGCGGCAGAGCAACTGCCTGTGACCCACCCGTCCCAGCCCGGCTTTACTGGCGTCACGATCGCAGAACAGTGCGCACCGCCGACCCATACGGATGCCCATGCCCAGAACGTGGTCACGGTGTCAACCGGCACCCTGGACTGGAATAATCCGGCCACCTGGACAGGCGTCATCGATCGTTCGCCCTGCGGCACCGGCACATGCGCCAAGATGGCGACTTTGTATGCCAGGGGCACGCTGGCGCTGCATCAGGACTTCCGGCACGAGGGCATCCTGGGGACGCTGTTCACGGGCAGATTGATCGAGGAAACTACGGTAGGCCCGTACCGGGCCGTGGTGCCAACCATCAGCGGTGAGGCCTGGATCACCGGCATGGCGAGCTATACGGTTGATCCCACGGACCCGTTCCCCGAGGGCTTTACGGTGGGCGATCTATGGTAGCCGCGCTGCGAGTTCCATCAAGGAGATGAGATGGACATCCTCATCAAAAACGAGACCGAGGCGGACTACCGCACCGTCGAAGAGGTCACACGCGAAGCCTTCTGGAACCTCTATGTTCCTGGCTGCAGCGAACACTATTTCGTGCATGTCATGCGAGAGCATCCGGACTTCATCAGGGAGCTCGACTATGTTGCTCTGGTCGACGGGCGGATTGCCGGCAACATCATGTACACGCGGGCCAGCCTGACCGTTGAAGAGGGAAAAGTCCTGACAATAGCGTCCTTCGGCCCCATCAGCGTGCTCCCTGAGTACCAGAGACAGGGCATTGGCTCCCGGCTCATACAGCACTCGCTCCAGACAGCCAGAGACCTCGGCTACAAGGTGGTCGCCATCTACGGGGACCCGCACAACTACTGCAAGCACGGGTTCAAGAATGGGAAGGACTTGGGCATCAGCAACGGCAACGGGGATTATCCCAATGGATTGCTCGCCCTGGAACTGGAAAAGGGCGTCTTGGCCGGACACCGGTGGCGTTTTCAGACCAGCCCGGTCTTCGAGTGTGACGAGCGCGATGTAGAGGAGTTCGACAAGCGGTTTCCGCCCAAGGAAAAGGGCTATCATTACAGCCAGGAGATCTTCTCCATCGCGGTCCGCTCCTTCCTTCGATAGCGGACCCACATCACGCCCGCGAGCGGCAAGGTCATCTTTACGGAGCTAGATGCGCGCAACCCCATGCCGCAACACCGTCTTCAGCTTCTCCGGGTCGGCGCGGCGCGGGTCGCCCAGGTAGATTTCGTGGTGCTTGCCGATCAGGCGATACCCCTGCGCAGAGGCCCAATCGTGCATCCGCTGCATGGTCGCCGGTTCGGTGGCATAGGGGCCGATGTGCATGGTCTGGACGGAGAGGCCCTCGCGGAACGTGCCCAACCGCAGCCGGGCCAGCGCGGGATTGGGCCGCTTCCTGGCCGCCTGCACCAGTGCCTCGACAAACATCTCCGGCGTGATGTGTGTCCGCTATCGCAGGATGGAGCGGACCGCGATGGAGAAGATCTCCTGGCTGTACTGATAGCCCTTTTCCTTGGGCGGAAACCGCTTGTCGAACTCCTCTACATCGCGCTCGTCACACTCGAAGACCGGGCTGTTCTGAAAACGCCACCGGTGTCCGGCCAAGACGCCCTT
>DAOUGK010000298.1:0-4983 GCA_034429055.1 Anaerolineae bacterium
CTGGCCCTGACGCCCGCAGTCGAAGGATGCGCCGCAACCAGGTTATCAAAGATGGGTTGGCATTACAGTCCTTGGCGTCTTGGCGTGAGCCCATCGTAATCTTGGGGTGAATCTGATGTCTGAGAGCTTGCCACCCGTCTCCCGCGCATTGACCGAACTGGGCATCCCCCACCGCGTGTTCCGCCACGCGGGGCCGGTACACACCATCGAGCAGGCCGCCGGCGAGCGCGGCCAGCTACGCGATGGTGCTGGTCGCGGGCCGCGGCCAGGTCGCCTGGCCCGCGCTGCGCGCGTTCCTGGGTCAGTCCCGGTTGACGACCGCGACGGAAGAAGAGCTGCTGGCCGTGACGGGCTACGAGCGGGGTGCGGTTGCGCCGTTCGGCCTGCCCGCGCCCATGCGCGTCCTGTTGGACCGCAGCGTGTTAACCCATGAGGAAATCTCGATGGGGTCGGGCGTCCGCGGCACCGCCGTCATCCTGCGCACCGCGGACCTGCTGGCCGCCCTGGGCGATGTGGCGATAGGCGACTTCGCCAAACCTGCGTAACGGCACAACAAGAAGAAGGCTTCCGCGTGATCCGTGTATTCCGCGGTTGCGCTTTCGTATCGGAGGGAACACATGGTGCAGAGCAAGGCAAGGACCGTAGAGGACTATCTGAACGAACTGCCGCCTGACCGCCGCGCGGTCATCGAGCAGGTGCGCGGGGTCATCCTCGCCAACCTGCCCGCGGGCTACCGTGAGAGCATCAACTATGGGATGATCAGCTATGAGATTCCGCTCGAACGCTATCCCAAGACCTACAACCGGCAGCCGCTGACCTACCTGGGGCTGGCCGCACAGAAGAACTACTACGCGCTCTACCTGATGTGCGTGTACGGCGACCCGGCTGCGGAACAGGCGCTGGCGCAGGGGTTTGCGGACGCGGGCAAGAAGCTCGACATGGGCAAGTCCTGCCTGCGCTTCCGCCGGCTGGACGACCTGCCGCTGGATGTCATCGGCAAAACCGTTGCCAGCACCGACCCCGACGCCTACATCCGCATCTACGAAGCGGCACTGCAACAACGGGGCAAGGCCAAATGAACGGAGGAACCATGCAGACAGTACCCCAAGCGCCTCAGGGAAGCCTGACGCGGGAGCAGTTGGAGACGTACGAGCGGGAGGGATACCTTGTGCTGCCCGGCCTGCTGGATGCCGCGGATATGCTCCCGGTTCGCGAGGCGATGATGCAAAAGGTCAGCATGATCGCGGACGAGCTGTACGCCGATGGGCTGATTACCGATAAGCTCGAAGCCGAGGGGTTTGAGACCCGGCTGGCCCGCCTGTTCGAGCATCTGACCGACCGGGAGTTTCTGCGCTATGGTCGCTCCTGGCGCGACCGGCTGCCCGGCTATTTCCACCTGATGAGCAACCCGAAGATCCTCGATGTGGTCGAGAGCCTGATCGGTCCGGAGATTTTCGCCAACCCCGTGTACAACGTGCGGCCCAAGGTGCCGAAAGTGGCTGCCGGTATCGTGCCCTGGCACCAGGACAAAAGCTACTGGCTGGACGCCAAGGCCAGTCCCGTGTTCACGGTGTGGATTCCGCTGGTGGACGCCACGCACGAGAACGGCTGCCTGCACGTCCTCCCGCGGACACATCTCTCGCGCGTGCTGCGCCACCACAAGGAGACGTACACCGGCACGGGCTATACCGAGGTGGACGACGAACATGTCCAGTCGCGGCGGGCGGAGATTGTCCCGCTGCCCATCGCCGCAGGCGGCGCGATCATCTTCAACGACCGTCTCATCCACTCCTCGACCCCGAATAACTCCAGGCAAGTCCGGTGGAGCGTGGACCTGCGCTATCAGCCCACCGACCAGGACCCCATGCCCCAGCACGGCGCCGGCTTCCTGGCCCGCAGCCGCGCACACCCTGAGCGGGTTGCAACGCTGGAAGACTGGCTCGCAGGCCGTCCCGAACACGCGGCCTGACGCCTGCAGAAGTTCACACACGGCTCTGCGGATTCGGGGCCGACAAAAAAGCGGCGCCTGCCTCCGGTGGAGACAGGCGCCCATAATCTTCAATCTTGGCTCAGCTTCGCTGCGCACATCTTCAATCTGCTATCCGTCACCCCGCCGACGCCTCGTCGAACAGCATCTCCAGCGCGCGCAGGTCCGCCGGCCGGATGTTATCCCCCTTGCCGCCCCCACGCAGCCACTTCTTGATGTTCTTCGGCTCCAGCACGGGCACGGGCGCCTCGCTCACATCCAGCTCCGCGCGCGCGTCGATGAACACGATGGCGGGCTGGACGTTCACCGTCACCTCCGGCAGCTTCGTGCGAATCCACTCGGTCAGCTTGGCCGCGTGCAGCCGGGCCTCCTCGGTCGGGTTGCCCAGGCCCTCCTGTGCAAACAGCATGAACATGCGGCTGAGGCTGAACTTGCTCTTCCACGTCTTGCCGTCGGATGAGACCTTGCCCGTCTGGTCACGCGTCACGAAGGTGTAGAGGCCCTGCGGCGACAGCAGCACGTACGGTGCGGGCAGCGTCCAGGCATAGAAATGATACCGGTCGTCGAAGCCCTTCATGGACTCTTCGATGACCTGGTCGGGCCGGGGCGTGCGGCCCCACCGCCGCAGGTTGTAGCTGCCGAACTGGGCCAGCATGAAGCCGAGCACCAGGGCGATCAGCGAGACCCACGGGATTTGGGGCCGGAACGAGGCGGCCATGCCGACGGCCAGCACGCCGATGCCGGCCAGGCTGGTGATCAGGCCGAGCTTGCTGCGGCGCTTGATGAGCTTGGTGTTCGAGGTGACGCGCATAGATCAGTTCCTTACTCCGTGTATTTCCCGAGAACGATGCAGGCGTTTTGACCGCCCAGGCCGAAAGAATTCGAAATGGCGACGTTCACGCGGCGCTGCCGCGCGACGTTCGGTACATAGTCCAGGTCACAGCCGGGGTCCGGCTCCTGGAGGTTGATGGTCGGGTGGATGGTATCTGTGTGGACCGCCATGACCGTCGCCAGCCCCTCGACCGCGCCCGCCGCGCCGAAGCAGTGGCCGATCATGCTCTTGGTGCTGTTGACGGCCAGCCGGTACGCGTGCTCCCCGAACACGCGCTTGATGGCCGCGGTCTCCGCCAGGTCGTTCTGCACGGTGGCGCTGCCGTGCGCGTTGACGTAGTCCACCGCCTCCGGCGCGACCCCTGCGTCTTCCAGCGCCCAGCGCATCGTGCGCGCGGGACCGACGCCGGTCGCCTCCGGCTGCGCGACATGATACGCATCCGCAGCCGACGCCTGGCCGAGCAGTTCCGCGTAGATGCGCGCGCCGCGGCGCCGCGCATGTTCCAGCTCTTCCAGCACGAACACGCCCGCGCCTTCACCGATGACAAACCCGTCGCGCTGCACATCGAAGGGGCGGCTCGCGGCCTGCGGGTCGTCGTTGCGCGTCGAGAGCACCCGCATCGCGCTGAAGCCGGTGAAGAAGAGCATGTTGACCTGCGACTCCGTGCCGCCGGCCAGCACGATGTCCGTCTTCCCGCGACGGATGAGCTCCAGCCCCTCGCCGATGGCCTGCGTCCCCGCCGCGCACGCGGTCACGATGGTCGAGAGCGTGCCCAGGCAGCCGTGTTCGATCCCGACGTGAAACGCCGGCATGTTTGCCAGGTGTTCCAGCGCCACGTACGGCGTGACGCGCACCATGCCGTCTCTGCCGTAGCGGCCAAGCGGCTCGATGAGGATGTCCGTGCCGCCCATGCCCGTGCCCAGGACGACGCCGGCGCGCTCGCGGTCCTCCTGCGCCCAGTCGATCCCGGCATCCGCCACGGCCTCGCGCGCCGCCACAACTGCAAGCTGGCTGCAGCGCGCCATGCGCCGCGCTTCCTTGGCCGGTATATACGCGGTCGGGTCGAAGCCCTTGACCTCCGCCGCGATCCGCGCGGGATACTGGGACACATCGAAACTGGTGACCTGATCGACGCCGGAACGCCCCGCCACAAACGCCGCCCAGGTCTCCGGGGCCGTATGGCCGACCGGCGTGATTGCACCCAACCCTGTGATGACCACCCGCCGCGCCCCTGGGCCATTCGCACGGCGGGCCTGCTTATCCTCAGTGATCGTCATAACTCCTGCCAGCTCTCTGGATGATCGTGCTTCGCTATCTTGTAGCCTGGGGCCTCGTGCCCGTCACCCCGCCCATAAAGGGCTATGCTACAAATGGTTCAGGCAGCCACGGTTTCCTGCGCCGCAAACTCGGCGCGCAGCCCCTGCACCAACTCCTGCTGCGCGCTCTTCTCGGCCATCTGGATCATCGTCTGGATGGCGCGGGCATCGCTGCGGCCGTGGCCGATGACCACGACGCCGTTCACGCCGAGCAGCGGCGCGCCGCCGATCTCCCGCCAGTCCACCCGTTTCTTCAACCCCTTCACGGTCGGCCACAACACGGCCAGCCCCGGCAGCGCCGCCACGAGCGCGGGCAGCAGCAGCAGCAGGCCCACCTTGTTGCGCAGGCCCGCGGTGAACTGCCGCTTGAGGAACTTGAGCATGAAGGAGAACAGCCCCTCGCTCAGCTTGACAATGACATTGCCCGTCAGCCCGTCGGTGACGATCACGTTGGCCGCGCCGCGGCCGATGTCCTTGCCCTCGACATTGCCGATGAAGTTGAGCCCGCTGGCCTTGAGCAGGGGGTAGGTCTCGCGGATGAGCATGCTGCCCTTGTCGGCTTCCTCGCCGTTCGAGATGATGCCGACCTTCGGCTGGGCCAGCCCGAACATCTTGCGGGCGTACAGGTTGCCCATGTGCGCAAACTGGACGAGATACTCCGGCTTGCAGTCCGCGTTGGCCCCGATGTCGATGACCAGGCACGGCTCGGGCGAGGCCGGGTAGATGCTGCCCAGCGCGGGCCGCTCGACGCCGGGGATACGCCCCAATCCGAACAGCGCCGCAGCCATGACCGCGCCGGAATTGCCCGCCGAGGCAAAGGCATCCGCCCGGCCCTCCTTGACGAGCCG
>DAOUGK010000299.1:0-3391 GCA_034429055.1 Anaerolineae bacterium
TGAGCGTCGCACCCTCCCCGAGGGTGACGTTGGGATAAACAATCGCGTTCATCTTTAGCTCTCAGGGGCGATTGCAGATTGAAGATTACAGATTACAGATTGAAGATTCGTGGTTGGCAAGGAGATAGGCGTTGATGTACCACAAATCTTCAATCGTCAATCGTCACCGGCTGCCCCGTGCGTGCGGACTCGTAAATCGCCAGCACCAGCGCCAGCGACTTGCGCGCCTCCGCGCCGTGGGTCTTCGGCGCCCGGTCATCGCGGATCGCCTCGATCATGTCCGCGATGACCTTCTGGTGACTCGTACCATAAATCGAGGGCGGATCCACCTGGTCGCGTGTCAGCACCTCGCGCTCGCGCTCCAGTTCACCGGCCACCTTCCACACCACCTTGCGGTTGAGTGCAGTGCCGCCGATCTTAGCCGAGCCCAGCTCACCGAACACCGCGACCGACCCTTCGATGTTCTCCGGATAGGTGATCGTGGAGCCTTCGATCGAGCCGAGCGCGCCGCCCGCAAAGCGAATAACCGCGACGCCGGTGTCCTCGGCCTCCATGCGGTGCGCCAGCGTGCCCGTGAAGGCGAACACGCTCTCCGGCTTACCCATGAACCACTGCAGCGCGTCGATGTGATGGATGGACTGGTTCATCAGCGCGCCGCCGTCCATGGCCCATGTGCCGTGCCACTCATCCTCGTAGTATTCCTGCGGCCGGTACCAGCGGACGGTCGCGTTGCCCAGGAGCAGCCGGCCCAGTCGCCCTTCGTCCACAATGCGACGGAGGTCCTGCATCGGGGGGTTGTAGCGGTTCTGCAACACGACGCAGAGCTTGCGGCCCGTCGCAGCCGCGGTCGCAATCATGCGGTCCGCGTCGGCCAGCGAGAGGGCGATGGGCTTTTCGCAGATGACATGCTTGCCCGCCTGCAGCGCATCGATCGTCATCTGCGCGTGCAGTCCGCTGGGGGTGCAGATGCTCACAACATCGATGTCGGGCCGCGCCAGCAGCGCGTGATAGTCGGTAAGCAGGTCCGCGCCATACTGCTTCGCGAAATGAGCCGCGCGGCTCTCGCGCACGTCGGCCACTGCGACCAGCCGCGCGTCGGGCAGCGCGTCAACGGATTCGGCATGGCGGGGCGCCACCCGGCCGCAGCCGATCAGGCCAAAACGGAGTTGTTCCATGATGCAGTCTCTTTGTTGGAAATGTTAGCAGGGTAGGCTGATGCGAATCCTCAGCCTACCCTGCTATAGCGATAAGTGTGCGTCGCAGACCTTCCTCAAACGGGACTTGCGGCGACCAGTCGAGCCGCGTGCGGGCCTTCGTGATGTCCAGGACGTTCACCGGCACATCGACGGTGCGCGCCGGGTGACGCTGCACGGGCAGCGGGCGGTCGAGCAGTCGCTCCAGCGCGGCAATCACGTCGGCCAACGAACGACCCACGCCTGAGCCGATGTTGTAGACGGTCCGGCTGGCCGCGGTCCGGCCGGCCAGCCAGGCTGCCTCCGCCAGGTCGCCCACATAGAAGTAGTCGCGCACGACCCGGCCATCGCCCCAGACATCGAGCGGCTGCCCCGCAGCGGCCTGCGCCAGGAAGGCCGGGATGACGCCCTGTCCGCGGCCGGGGTCCTGGTAAGGCCCAAAGGGATTGCCGGGCCGTAGGATGACGTAGTCCAGCCCGTGCAGTTGGCCGAACAGCGCGAGGTACTTCTCAACAGCCAGCTTGAGAATCGCGTGGGAGCTGCGCGGCTCGGTCGGGTGCGTCTCGGGGATGGGCACGACCTGCGCCGGGCCGTAGACCGTCCCGCCGGATGAGAAGAAGATGACCCGGCCCACGCGCTGCGCGACGCACGCTTCCAGCAGGCGCACGGTCCCGGCCAGGTTCGCCGCAATGTCGGCCTGCATCTGGGCGTTCGACTCCGCGGGCAGGAAGCGCCACGCCAGGTGATACACGATGTCTGCGCCTGCCAGGGCATCCGTCAGGGCCGATGAATCAGGCTGATGCATGTCGCCCAGGCGGTAATCGACACCGGGCCAGCGCGGCGCGTGCACCGGCAGTTGCCGGTCCACGCTTATCACCGTGTCGCCCGCGTCGAGCAGCGTGCGGGCCAGGTGCGCGCCGATAAAGCCGCTGCCGCCGAGCAGCACGGCCTTCATCCGCGCAGCTCTCCGGCCAGCCGCGCGAAGTGCGCCACATAGCGGGCGGCCAACTGCGGCCAGCCCAGCTCGGTCTCGATCAGGCGGCGACTGGCCGCGCCCATCTCCATGCGCAGGGCCGGGTCAGCGGCGAGCCGAGCGAGCGCAGCGGCCAGTGCGGGCGCGTCCTGCTCCGGCACCAGGATGCCGTTGACGCCGTCGCGCACGGCGAGGTCATTGCCCGCGGCCCTGGATGCGACGACCGGCTTGCCGCACGACATCGCATCGAGCACGGACACGGCCAGCCCCGTGGCCGGCTTGCTGACCGCGGGCATGACCGCGATATCGGCCAGGTTGTTGAACACCTCCATGCGCGCGGTCGGCACGTTGCCGACCCAGTGCACCGCGTCTGCCAGCCCCAAGTCGCGGGCCAGCGCCTGCCACTCAGCCCACAGGTCGCCCTCGCCCACCATGACCAGCCGCAACGACTCCAACAGGCGGGGATCGGACTCCTTGAGCAGCGCCGCGGCCCTGAGCAGGTAGTCGAAGCCCTTCTTGTAGACCATCCGGCCCACGGCCAGCAGCACCACAGCATCAGCGGGAATCCCCAGTTGGCTGCGCAGTTCGGCCGTGCCGTCCACATCGGGCTTGAGCGCGTCGGGGTTAACGCCGTATGCAATGAGGTCGAACTTGCGCGGGTCTGCGCCGAGGTCGTGCACCGCCGCGTCGCGCAGCTCGGATGCGTTCGACGTGATGAGCCCCGCAGTGTCAAACGCGAAGCGAGCCATGCGGCCAAAGAGCGGATTTTGCGCGGCGACTGTCGCATCGGAGCCGGGGATGGAGACGACCAGGGGGATGCGGTAGCGCCGGGCGGCCAGCGCGGCCAGGAAACCGTTGGGCAGCGCCCAGTGCGCGTGCAGCACGTCAGGGCGGGCCGCCGCAGCCCAGCCCATGATCGCCCGCGCGCCGGCCAGAAACATGCCGGGCGCCAGGAGATAGGTGAGCTTGCGCATCCGCACATCGGCCTGCATGGTGCGCATGTAGCCGAGGCGGTGCCAATCGGCGCGGGGCGCGTAGCGGTAGAGGCGCAGCGCCACCGGCGAGGTCGCCGGCCGCGGGCCAAACGCGGCATCCCACGGCGCGATAACCGTCACGGCGTGTCCCTGGTGCGCGAGCTCTTCGCTCAACGCCTCCACGAACCGCCCGGAGAAGTCGCCGGGGAAGCGCGGGTAGTTGTGGGTCAGGACGCCGATCTTCACAGGCC
>DAOUGK010000300.1:0-10192 GCA_034429055.1 Anaerolineae bacterium
AGCACGTGCGGAGCGGCCAGGCAGCGAGTTTTCCCGACATCGATGGCCTGCATCCCCTTCCTCGGCGCGCCAAATGGCTCACAGGTTTACCGGCTGTTAAGCGCTGCACGCTCTGATCATCCTCCGTTATTCTCTCTACATGCGCGCAAGTTTGCAGCGCAACCCACCCCCCAACCCCATAGGAGCCTTAGCGCATGGAAATGACCCACTACATGGAGTTACTCGCGTCAAATCAGCCGTGGAATCTGATCATTTTTATGGCTATCCCGGTGATCCTGGCGGAAACGATCGCGGTCACAGAGTTGTTCATCCTGTTTGGCCGCAACCTGAACGGCACATTGCGCAAGATCAATCGCATCGCCGGCATCGCCGTCGGGCTGTACTTCGTGCCCATCTTCGTCTACCTGCTGTTCAATGCGGTCATCCCCCTCACGGCAACCGGTGGCTGGCGCGGTCCGGCCGATGTAATCGCCGTCAATTTCTACCTGTTGGGCATCGTGCCGCTGTTAGGCATCGCGCTGCTGGAGCTGGGTGTGCTGGCCCGCAAGCGGACGGAAGAGGGCAAGCTGAAGCTGCATGCTTCGTTCGTCGCGCTGTTTCTGGTGGTCGCGCACGTCGCGATGATCTTCGGCATGGTCAACCCGGCCATCTTCGGCTCGGTGGCCGCCGCCGCACCCATGGTCCATTGATCGCTGGGGCTCTCATCTGACGGTTTCTCCTCCTCAAACAAAAGGCCGGCTGTGTCAGTACAGCCGGCCTTTTGCATTCCAGAGACGCGGTTATCAGTCCGTAGCCTCCAACCGTATGCCGATAGGACAATGGTCGCTCCCGCGCACATGCGGATGATCTTTGCGACATCTATGTCTGAATGTCCGAGGTCAGTCCTCCAGCGCGCCTAATGCGATCAGAGTTGCGCGCTGTGCAGCCGTGATTCCCGTGGCGCCGCTAATCTGCATGCCTGCGTACGGACCGTCCGCCACGAGGGTCGCGAGGCATTCGCCGCTTTCCAGACTCCACAACCGCACGCTGCCGTCTGCGCTACTGCTGGCGAGCAGGTCCATGTCGGCCGGCGCATCCAATGAGGTCACCTCTGCAAGGTGGCCCCGCAAGGTCCGCCGCGTTTCACCAGTGGAGGTGTCGAAAATCAGGATGGTGTTGCCGGCGCCGGCAGCGGCCAGATATTTACCTGTGCCTCCGAAAGTCAGGTTAAAGGCGCCACCTGTGTTGGAGAGTGCGTAGACGCTCTCACCGGTTGTCGTGTCGAGTACGCGAATGGCTCCACCGTCGTAGCAGATTGCCAGGTGCTGCCCATCTGGGCTGAAGCAAATCCGCCAGATTGCCAATGCCGCGGGTTGGACGCGAAAACGCAGCCGAATCTGACCGGCAGTGGGCGTCTCAGGCATCTGCCAGATCCAAAGCGCGCCGCTGTCCGTTCCGCAAGCCAGCAACTGCCCCTGCGGGCTGAACACTACGACTACCGGTATCTCCTCGGCGACCGGCAGGTGCTCCAGGATGTCTCCCGTGTTGAGATTCGATAACCTGACCCTGCCGTCGTTGCTGCCGTAGGCCAGGAGGAGTCCATCCGGGGTCAAGCAATGCGCGATTTGGATCTTCGCGTTCGCTCCCGGTATGACATGACGGACCTGGCCCGTCGCCGGGTCCCAAATGCGCAGCGTTGCGTCATAGCTGCTACTGAACACGTACTGACCATCCGGGCTGAACGCGATGTAGCGCACGAGATCCGTGTGCCCGACCAGGACCTGTCTCAATTCACCGGTCTTGACGTCCCAAACATACACATGGTGGTCATCGGAGCCGCCGGCGATCAAGCCGTTGTCACTGCTGATGGCCAACGCGCGGATGGCCCCGCGATGACCGGTAAGTTTGTGCAGATGGCGCTGGCTGCGCACGTCCCACAGTTGCAGCGGTCCATTGAGGCTGCTGCTCACCAGCAACGTCCCATCCGGACTGGAGCTCACCCGATCAATGCGGCGTTGGTAACTGCGGAACGTGTGCAAGGCGACTCCGCTATCCGCCGCCCACAACCGGATGGTCTGATCGTATCCCCCGCTGGCTACCGTCATCCCATCGGGCCCATAGGCTACTGCGTCAGCCCATCCGGCGTGGCCGATCAGGGTGCGCCGAATCTGACCGGTTGCGACATCCCATAGGCGGATTGTTCGATCGGTGCTGGCACTCGCCAAGCTCCCTCCATCAGGGCTGAACGCCAACGCCCAGACCCACCCGGTATGCCCGTCGAGCGTGCGGGCCGCCTGGGAATGGTCGAGTTGCCACAGGCAGATCCGCTTGTCCTCACCTCCGGTCGCAACGAGCGTACCGCTCGGATGGAAGGCGACAGACCGAACTTTGTCTGTCTGGCCGCGCAATGTCCCGACCAGCGTCCCGCTACGCCAGTCCCAGATACCGATCTCCTTATCATCCCTGGCGCTGGCCAGCAACCCGCCGTCGGGGCTGAAAGCCACGCCGTTGACCGACGCCCTCTCCTGCAGGCGGCGCGTCTCGCCCGAGCGCCAATCCCAGAGGACGATCTGGTGGTCAGCGCCGCCGCTGGCGACGAGCGCGCCGCCCGGACCCAGGGCGATGCCTCCTACGGTGTCTGTATGGGGGTGCGACTCTGCTAACAGGGCACCGCTCGCAACACTCCAGAGGCAGACCCGGCCATCGAAGCCCCCGCTCGCCAGCACAGCACCGTCCGACGAGAATGCCACGGCGCTTACCGACTGTCTGTGAGCCTTCAGGACGAGGTAGGGTTGCCAACCGGCCAACTGCCAGAGGAACACGTTGCCCTCGGATTCCCCGGCGGCGAGGTAGCGGCCATCGGGGCTGAAGGCGAGCGCCTTAACCAGGCCGAAGGTCTCCGAAAACGCGCACTCACGCAAGTCAGTTCCACGAAGGTCGACGCCTGCCAGGCGATCGGTGCGCAGGTCCGCCTGGCGAATCGTCAGGTGCGAGAAGTCCCAACCTGCGAGGTTAACCTCGAGGTGCAGGAGCAAGTGCAGAAGGTTCGCAGCCGCATACCCAGGCGCATGCGCAGCCTGCTCGCGCAGGTGGACCAACAGATCGTGCAGGTGCGTGACTGTGTCGTGCCGCCCCCGAGACGCGACCAGCGAGCGGGCAACCGGTTCGAGCAGCACGCGACGCTGGCTCGCCTGAACGTGCTCCCGACACTGTGCCTTGACCAGAGCGAAGCGATGCAGCCAGGCCGGGTGTCCGCTTTCGATTTCGCTGTTGAGTGTCCCAACGAGCCGTTCGGTCAGGTACTCCAAGACTACATTCTGCAGTGTCAGCCGCGCACCGTTGTTGCCGGTGTCACCGGCGATGACTTCCACCAGGGAACTGTTCTGCAATGAGCGGACCGCCTCCAGAAATTGTGAGCGCCTCGGCGGGCGGGCCAGGTTCTCCCATAGCGCCTGGATGGTGACGGGGCTCCGCTCGATGGCGAGCCAGGTCAGAATCTCCCGGCCCCACTCGCCCAACCGGCCGTACTGTTCGTCCAGCACGCTGCGGATGTCGTCGAAAACTGGCGCTTCGCCGCCGAGGAACGCGTCGACGTCGTTGTCGAACAGGTCGCGCACCGTATCGGCGACGAGTTTCAATGCCAGCGGGTTGCCTGAGTAGTGCTCGGCGAGGGTCTCCAGCGCGGCATCCGGGGCGCTGACCCCGCGATCGCGCAGGAGCCTGACAGCCGGCGCGGGCGGTAGTCCCTCAAGAGGCAGGATCCGCACGCGCGGCGAATCCTCCTCCAGGGGCCGGATACCCTTCGGCAGGTCGCGGGTTGTCAACAGGAGGCAGCTCCGGTGCCGCGTCCGGCCCACGCGGTCAATCAGACGGCCGTACTCTTCATATCCGGCGCGAAACCGACCGGCCTGTTCACCGGGCTCGATGATGCTTTCCAGGTTATCCAGGATCAGGAGGCACCGCTGGCGTTGGAGTTCCTCGAAGAGCAGGGATAGCTTTTGGCCAATGCTTTCCGGTGGCCGGTCCAGGCTCTGCCCGGCCATAGTCTGCAGCCATGCATTAAGGACCAGCTCTAGGGGCGGCGCGTTCACGAGCGAGCGCCAGATGACGCGTTCGAAGGAGCCAGGTCTAAGGCGCTCGACCAGCTCGACAGCCAGCGTCGTCTTGCCGATGCCGCCCATGCCCGAGATTGCCACCAGTCTGACACCATCTGTGGTAACCCACTTGGTTAATAGAGCCAGGTCCTCGCGGCGGCCGTGGAAGGCGGTCCTTTCCGGCATATCGCGCTGATCGATGCTCGGGGGCTTCGGCGGGGGAGGGGAGGCGGGCGCGGGCGTTTCACCGCGCGGAGCCTCGCGCCTCGTTTGCGCCGGCGCTGCCAGCGCGCCGGCGAGGATCAGCTCATGCATTGCTGTGGTCTCGGGCGAAGGCTCGACGCCCAGTTCCTCGGCCAGGATGCGCCGGCAGGCGTCGTACTGCTGGAGCGCCGCGCTGCGCTGGCCCAGACGCGCCAGCAGGGTCATCTTCTGCCGGTGGCCCGCCTCATTGGCCGGGTCGATAGACAGGAGCCGGGTCAAGTCCTCGAGGCCGGAGGCGAAATCCTCCTGTCCCGAGTGCCAGTCGGCCAAAGTCAGGAGGCTGTTAAGCACAGCCTGCCGCAATCGCTCCCGTTCGATGGTCGCCCACTGCTCAAATTGCGGCGCATCCGGCACATGGAAACCTTCCAGGAAGTCGCCGCCATACAGCGAGACCGCAGCTTCCATTTGAAGGATATCCGTCCCAGGATCCCCGGTGCGCTTGAGCAGGGCATCGAACTGCGCCACGTCTGTCCAGAGCGTTTCCCGGTCAGGGGCAGCGGCTTCACGCGTGACCGTGATGTGGTCTCCGACGAGCGCGCGCAGATTGGATAGAACATTCCGCAGGCTGGCGCTGGCCTGCCGCTCATCCGCCTCGGCCCAGAGCAGCGCTGATAGTGTGGCTCGACGCTGGCCGCTGCCGGTGGCCGCGAGAAAACAGAGTAATGCCTGTGCCTTGGAAGATCGAAAGCCCGTGACCCGCTTACCGTTCAGGATCGCGCGCGGAGGCCCCAGGAGGTAGAGGTGCAGGCGTGATGTCGGTTCGCTGTGCGACATTGACGTCCTCGAGTTGCGTTACGAGTCGCGTTACGATTTCGTTACGTAGCCCTGCTATATCTTCTCTTCGGCAGCAATATAGCACAGGTAGCCGCAATCGCCCACATCCGGGTAACAACCCATGCTCAGGATATCGGAAGCAGAAAGCGATTCGTTAGCCTGGCCGAGACGCTGGGTCAGTGCAACGGCTATATCGGCCCCAGGCACTGCTCGGAACAGCCCGATAACGCGTAATAAGGCCGGATTCGACGTTATTACCGCCTCCGATGGTGATGAAGGCGTAGCCAAAGCCAAGTCCGAACATCTGGACGTGGTCATTATGGACTGGCTGATGCCGAAAATGGATGGACCGACGACGACCGCTCAGATCAAGGCCGAGTGCCACCCGGCCCCATCGTGCTCATGTTGACTGCCAAGGGGACTGAAGCAGATGTCATCCAGGGCCTGGTCGGCGGCGCCGATGACTAGATCAAAGCTGTCATCGAGGCGGAACACGCGACGCGGCCGGTGGACGGCTTCATCATCTTTGATAACGCCCGGCGCATCCGGTGGAAGCAGGGCATCGCCGGTCAGGGAGTCGCGGTGACCGGCTACGAGGGCTTAGGCGGGTTGTCGCCCAACTGCTGGGTGACGAGCGCTTCACGCCCTATGCCGTGCTATCGGGCGACCAATATCCGCTTTACGACGCTGCAGACCCGCTGCCGCCGCGCATCGCCCGCTTTGTGGAAGAAGAGCTGATGCAGGGCGAGATCTCGGGGGCGATGCTCGACCTGGTGGCGCAAGGCCTGGAACTGTCCGCCGATACGCACGAGAAGCTTGCGAGCGCGCTGGGCAAGGTGCACGCCGTACGGCCCCGTGACTACAGCCTGCGCGTGCTGCGGCCGATGCGGGCGCACATCCGCGGGCTGGCACTCGGCCCGGCAGGCAAGCGCCTGTTGTCACGGCTCGACCTGCGCAACAGCCACTTCGCCGACCTGAGAGGAACTCCAGAAGCATCTGATCGACGCGCTTGATCGTGCCGATGACCGAATCGTGGCTGGTTGGCTGTAACTCGTTACGATTTCGTTACGTTGCTCAGATACTGTGCTAATCAATAACTTACTTGATCGCCATATCGCAGAGGATGACACAAGGCGTCCGAAGACAAACCGCCGCAGCCCACTGGTCTGACTCTTTGCTGGCAAGGGAGCTCGAATTGTCACGCAAGCGCGCGGTGCTTGTATCCGCACCCGGTTTGGTTCAGAGGGCAACAGCCTCAGTTCTGGCATCGTGCGAAGAACTGGAGGTGGTCGCGATACCTCCGGGTGCTCTGTCGGCGACTCGGGTGCTGTCGGCAGTGCAACCTGATTTCCTTTTGATCGATGCCACGGTGGCCGAGGAGGAGATAGAGGAGTTGTTGGGTTGGGTTGAAGTGAATTGCCCGGGAGTTCAGTGTGTGGTCATGACCGTGACATCGCATCAAGCAGCACAGGCTTTGGCTTGGGGGGCGGATCTTGCCATCCATCGTGCCGCCCTGGCCAGTCAACTGAAAGAGGTGTTGAATTGCATCCCAACCTCATGAAGTTCAAGTCGCACATAGTCGCGACGGCAGCTTCGCTCCTGTTGGCAGCTTGCGTGGCGCCACCGGTGGCCACCCAGGCACCGAGCCTTGCGATAGCCGCGACGCCAGTTGCCGAGGCGCCAACATCCGTTGCCGAGCCAGCTCCGGTCGGAGGCGATCGCATCTCTGTGCAAACGCTGAAGAACGCGACCTACAGCGGCATCTACGACGAACCGCTCACCCTGACCGATGGCTTGTACGAGGGCCAGCCGTTCGTTGCGGGCGATTCCGCCCGACCCACCGCAGACTACGGCGCCGGTTCGGAACGCTACGGCGACCTGAATGGCGATGGGGTTGAGGATGCCATCGTGATCCTGATCGAGCGGGGCGGCGGTACGGGCGCCTTCAGCTATATTGCGGCGCAGCTCAATCGTGACGGCCAGCCGGTCGACGCCGGTGCTGTACGCATCGAAGACCGGATCGGAGTCAAATCAGCGGCCATCGTAGACGGACAGGTGACGCTGGAAGTCATCATGCAGGGGCCTGGCGATGCCGCCTGTTGCGGCAGCCATAGAACACTGAAGACCTATGCCCTGCAGGACGGCCGTTTGGCCGAGATCGCACGCGAGGGAGAGACGCTAGAGAAGGTTACCGCTGCAGATCTCGCCAGGACCACCTGGACCCTGGTCGAGCTCAACTACGACCAACCGGTGGTGGCGGACACCGAGATCACCGTGGCGTTCCAGAATGGCCCGTTCGGCGTCAGCGGCTCAGGCGGCTGCAACAACTACAACGCCAGCGCTGCGCTGGGGGACGTTAACCCGTTCGTCGTGACCTTTGGCCCGGTGGCATCCACCAAAATGATGTGCCCGGACGCCATCTCCAACCAGGAAGCAGCCTATTTCGCAGCCCTGGGGACCGTCGGCAGCTGGGGGTACGTGTACGGCCAACTGGCCTTCTTCTACGTGGATGAGCATGGTCTGGGCGGCCGGCTGCTGTTCGCCGCGCCGGAGACGGCCGAACTGGCGCCGCCGCCCACTGAGGACTTGACGCTGCTGCGGGCACACCCCTGGCACTGGGTGTCGTTCGCGGGCGCCGTCGAGCAATTCGAGGTGGCCGCGCCGGAAAACTACCAACTCACCTTCAACGTGGATGGCACGATAGCCATCGTGGCCGACTGCAACCGGGCCAACGGCAACTACACGCCGGACGACAGCGGCAGTCTGAGCGTGCAGATCGGCCCTGCGACGCTGGCCCTGTGCCCGGCAGAGTCGCGCAGCGAGCAGTTCTTGAAGTACCTGGGCTACGCGGCGCGCTACTTCTTCGAGGACGGCCAACTGTATATCGACCTGTTCGCCGATGGCGGCACGCTGGCCTTTGCGCCGCGCGCTGAGTGACGGTCATTTCGGAAGGCTGCACACATGGAATCTGCCGTCAATGAGTACGGTCGGTCCGTCAGGGCCGCGGCCGGGGCGCCCGGCCAGGCCCTGTGCCCCACCTGCGGCGCGCCGGTGGGCCTGCGATGCCGCCGGCGCAGCGCCCGTTTGGGTGACGTGACGTACTTCTGGCGGCACATGGACATTGCCAACCTGGACTGCCCGACCCGCCTCTCCGTTGCCAGCCGGATCGGGCCCATCAAGAGGTCCTGAGGACTTACGCATTTCATCTAGGGGGAAACATGAACATCGTCAGCGCCATTATCGGAATCCTGCTCGGAGCCCTGTTCTCGGGCCTCGTGATCTGGATCGTCGGCAAGCTCGGCCTCGGCCTGGAGGTCAGCGGCTTCGGCGCGGCTTTTGTCGCTGCCATCATCATCGCCGTGGTTTCCGGCATCATCACCTGGCTGCTCGGGGTGCTCGGCATCTCCATCGGCACCGGGATTCTGGCCGCCATCATCAACTTAGTCATCGCGGCGGTCGTTCTCATGATCAGCGGCAGCCTCGTGCCCGGCCTGCGGGTGAAGGGCTTCGGCGGCGCGCTGGTGGCTGCCATCGCCATCGGCCTGGTGGGCTGGGTCGTGGCCTTGATCGTGCGTGGGATTGTGCCAGCGTAGCCGTTCTGCAGATACAAGTGTACAGCTTCGAGAAGGAGATAGCACCATGCTAACAATAACAGCCATTCGCCCATCTGTGCGACGCACTGCAGCTCCGCTGACCATCTTGCTCGCGCTGCTGCTGTCCATCCTGCCGCTGCCAGCCCTGGCCCAGGAGAGCAGCACCGCCATCGCCGTCGGCCCGCACATCGTCACCTTGCAGCCCGGCGCAACCACCAAGATCGAGGTGCACGGGTTCTGCCTGAACTACGGGCTGCCGTTCCCCGGCGCCGAGCTGAAACCGATTGAACTGGCCGCAGACCCGCTCCGCAACGCCGCCATCTACGGCCTGGCAAACGGGTATATCGATTCGAAGCCCTTTGATGTGGAGAAGGCCATCTGGCTCCTGTCCGATGGCACCCGCCTGAACGGTCAGGATTACACCCTGGCCGATGAGATCATTGCCTACGCCAACAGCGGCGTGCAGCCGGCCGATGTCGTGGCAGGCGTGCCCCACATGGCGGACAAGCTGGCCGATGGCAGCCTGGAGGCAGTCGTCACCGGCTTCGTGAACGTCGCTCCCGAAAAGGGCTCATTCTACGGCACGGGTACGTTGGCGATCACCAATGTCAGCCAGGCCGCGCAGCGGTTCGTCGTTTCCTACGGCACCGTCAGCCGCGACGAGGCCGAGGGCGATCAGCAAAACATGCTCGTGTTTCCCTCGGAGCCGGCGCCAGTGCAGCAGCCGCCTGCCACCGGCGCGCTGCTGCCGCCCGTAGGCATCGTCGTCGTGGCATTGGCCGGGTTGAGCGCGGGAATCGTGGCGGTCGGTCGCGCACGACGACGCGCAGCCACAGCGGGATGAGAATGCGACCGCTGCTCCTAGGGCTGCTGTTGGCCGCGCTCATCCTGGTCTCGCACCCCAACCCTGCCGCCCGCGCCGCGCATGAGGGGCCGGGAGATGTGCTGATCTCCGGTCCGACGGAGCTTGCAATCCCGGTCATCGGCCTTGCCTCCGCGGTCGTGCCCGTGGGGTACGAGTGGCACAACGGGAAGCTGAACTGGGAGACAGCGGAGAACGCGGTCGGCTGGTATCAGACATCAGCCATGCCAGGCCACCCCGGCAATGCGGTCATGTCAGGACATAACGCGTCCCTTGGCAGCGGCGTGTTCCGAAACCTGCATAAGGTCAAGGTCGGTGACACGCTCACGGTGTCCCTGGGCAGAAGGAAGCTGACATATACCGTGACCGAGCGCGTGATCCTCCCGGACCTGTGGGCGACGAAGGCCCAGCGTGCCGCAAACGCGGCCTGGCTGGGCCAGTTCGGTGACGAGCGCCTGACCCTCATCACGTGCTATCCGTGGTACACAAATACGCACCGACTGGTGTTGGTGGCGCATCCTGGCGCTGCGCCGGCTAGGTGATGGAGCGTTGGTCAGGAAGCCTCCAGCTGGATCCCAACGATGACATATGGGATGGCGCGCGCGAGCTGGCAAACAGCTCGCGCG
>DAOUGK010000301.1:0-20320 GCA_034429055.1 Anaerolineae bacterium
CGGAAGAGGGATGGCGAATTGTGCGCGCACGCGCCCCGGCCGCGGCGACATCACGATGACCCGGTCTGCCAGGAATACGGCTTCGGAGATGCTGTGCGTCACCATCACGACGGTGGGCCGGCGCAGCGACCAGATACGCGTCATCTCCGCGTTCATGCGCTCGCGCGTCAGCGCATCGAGCGAACCGAACGGCTCGTCCAGCAGCAGCACGCTCGGCTCGTACACCAGCGCCCGCGCCAGCGCCACGCGCTGCTGCATCCCGCCCGATAGCTGGCTCGGATAGGCATCCGCAAACCCTTCGAGGTTCACCAGGCTGATGAGATCGTGGCCGCGCTGCGCCATATCGGCCTGCGTCAGACCGGCGACTTCCAGGGGCAGCATGATGTTGCCCAGGACGGTGCGCCAGGGCATGAGGTTAGCACGCTGAAAGACAAAGCCGATCTCGCGGCGCGGCTCGGTCAGCGGCTCGCCGCGCCACAGCACCTCCCCGCTGATGGGCCGGAGCAGCCCCGCCAGCAGCCGGAGCAGCGTGCTCTTGCCGCAGCCGGACGGCCCGACGATGGCGAGGTACTCGCCGTCGGCCACCTGCAGCGACATGCCGTCCAACGCCAGCAGGTCCGCCCGGTTGCGGTCGTAGAAGGTCATGCGGAGGGACCGCGCCTCCAGGACCGGATGCGCCGCGGTCATGGCGCGGCCAGATCGCCCGGCACGAAGTCGTTCGTGAACAGGTCGGCGGCCACGACCTCCGTCTGGATGAGGCCCATCTCTTTCATGAACTGCGCGGCCTGCTCCCACGCGGCCGGGTCAGAGAGGCCCAGTTGGTCGGCAGGCGCCTGCCATAGCTTGAGCGATTCATCGAAGATGGCCCGGCTCACCGCTGCCTGCTCGCCCCCGGCCTCCGGCACGGCCCGCAGGCTGATCTCGAAGGCCGCATCCGGGTCCGCCAGGGTGTCGGCCAGCCCGCGCAGCAGCGCCGTCACGAAGGCGCGCACCAGCTCCGGCTGCGCCTGAATGGTCTGCTCGTTGGTGATGATGCCGTTCGAGGGCAGGTCTACGTAGTCCGACACGGGGATGACGGTAATCTCCTCCCCTGCCAGCCGCAACTGCACGGGGCCGTTAACAACGTAGTCGAGCGCAGCATCCACCTGGTCGCGGCTGACCGCCGTGGCCTGCGTGAAGCCGATGCTTTGCAGCGTCACCTGGTTCGCATCCAGCCCCGTCGCGTAGACCAACGCCTCCCACCCGACGTAGCTGGCGCCGAACAACCCCGGCAGCCCGACCTGCTTGCCCACCAGGTCCGCGGGCGTGCTGATGCCCTTAGAGGCCTTCGCAAACAGCACGACCGGAAAACTGCGATACCAGCGCATGACATACCGCACGGGCAAGCCCTGGCTGCGGCCCAGGATGACCTCCTCGCCGCTGCCGATCATGAAGGACAACTCCCCGGTGCCGACAAGCTTGAGCAGGTCGCTCTCGATGCCGTACTGCGGGATGACCTCCAGCCCGGCCTCGCGGAAGTAGCCGCGCTCCTGCGCCACGTAGAAGGGCGCGAACTGCACGCTGGGGATATAGCCCATCGCAACGGTCAGCCGGGTGAGCGCGGGCGCGTCCGTCGAGGTAACCTCAGCGGCAGGTGCGGACGCCGGCGCCGTGGGCGTGCCCACCGGCACACAACCGGCGATCAGGACAACTAGCAGCATGAGAACAGGAAGAATGAGTTTTCGGGACATAAGACCTCTGCGGCGCTGAAGCGCCCACTCCAAACCGGTCACGACGCGCGACGCCAGCGCAGGACCAGATACTCAACGAGCGCAACGACCGAATAGAGCAGCAAGGCAATCGCAACCAGGGTGAAAAGCGCCACGAACAGCATCGGCGTATCGAGGATGCCGCGCGCCAGGTTAATCAGGAACCCAAGGCCCCGGCTGGCGCCGACGAACTCACCCACCACCGCGCCGATGACCGCCAGCGTCACGGCGACCTTGAGCCCGCCAAAGAGAATGGGCAGCGCGGCCGGCACTTCCAGCTTGACGAACGTCTGCCACCGGCTGGCCTGCAGCGAGCGCATGAGTGCGTGCAGGTCCGGCTCGACCGACCGGATGCCGACGATGGTGTTGACCAGCGCAGGGAAGAAGACCGTGAGCGCGCAGACGAGCACCTTCGACAGCCCGCCGAAACCGAACCAGATGACCAGCAGCGGCGCAAGCGCAACAATCGGCACGGCCTGCGAGGCCACGATATAGGGCGAGAGGATGCGCTCCAGCAGCGGCGACTTGGCGAGGCCATACCCCGTCAGCATGGCAACCGTCAGGCCCAGCGCCAGGCCGGCCAGGACCTCCGCCAGCGTCGCGGCCGTGTGCATCGCGAGTGTACCGTCCGCGGCCAGTGTCAGGAAGCGCGCCCAGACGAGCGCCGGGCTGGGCAGGATGAACGCCGGGTATTGCTGCCAGCGGACGAGCAGGTGCCAACCGGACACAAACAGCACCAGGGCCAGCGGAATGAGCAAGAGGTCCAGCCGGAGCAGCCGGCGACCGGCACGAGCCGGCAGACGCCAGAGGTCTTGCAGGCTCATACGCACATTCCGGGTCGCGTGGCGGGCAAGCGTTGCATTCACAGGGTACTCCCATTTGCTGTGTTAAACACAAAGCCCCAGGGCTACTTGCACCCCGGGGCCGAGAGTTCAATGGCACGCGCACCCATCACCCAACCCTATACGGGCCCGGTAACAGGCACGCACCTTCTCCCATCCGGACTATACCGTCGGCTCCGGCTTCTCACCGGATCTGTGCATGGGAGCGAGCTCCCACCCACTCGCGGGCTTGGCAAATGTGCACATTACGCACACGCCTTACCGCCGGTCGGGAATTGGTTAAGGTCTCGTGAGAGACCCCCCTCACCCTGCCCCGAAGGTGCTGTCGATGATGTGAAGTATAGCACAGCCTGCGCGGCTGTCAAGTGATTCAGCGACTATACTTTCCTATTTGCGCCGGAAGTACTTGCTGGTGACGGCCAGGAGCAGGAAAACGATCAGCAGCCCGCCCAGCACCGCCAACGCAAACGCAGGGCCGCGCGTCGCCAGGGTAATCACCCAGAGCGGTACGGTCACAAAGAGCATGGTCAACAGGCCGCAGCCGATTTCCGACAGCGCGCCCTTCAGCCATTCGCGATTGCGCCAGAGTTTGCCCATCAACGCAGATCAGTCCTCATCCCAGCCCGCAGCGCCGCCGTCAAAGCCGCCTTCAGGCGCAGCAGGCATATCCACGCGCACCACCTCGCCGTGAATATCGACTACGATCCGGAAGCCCAGCATCGCCAACCATTGCCGCGCCTCGGGCGGCAGGCGTTGGCCGAGCACCTGGTCCAGGTCGATGTTGCGAATCGTGGAGTCCACCATCGCCTTCGTGAACAGGTCTTCCTGGCCCATCATGCGCATCATCAACGTAGAGGCTTCGTCGCGATTCTCCTGGAGCTGCGCCATGAACTGAGACAGGACAACGCGGTCGATGGCGGCAGCCTCGACATGGCGCTTGAAGCCCAGGTCATCGATCACGTAGTGCGCCACGCCCCCGACGTAGGCTACGGTGACAGGCGCGCCATCCTCAGTCTCGATGAGTCCCTCAAAAAAGCCCATACTGGCAACCTCAGTGCCCCATATGCTTCGGTTTCAGAATTGTGTCACGGTTCAGCCCGCGGCTGCTGATCACGGGCAGCGCGAAGATGATGCCCGAGTGGTGGGTATCGAGCGAACCCAGCACGGCCTCAGTCGCATCGAAAAAGGCTTCCAGGTCTATGTCATCCCCCAATACTGTAAAGAGCGTGCGATGATGCACCTCCCGTCCTTGCAGCAGGTCCGAGAGACTGGGAAACAGGGGCAGGTCATCGCGATTCATAGCCTTCAGACGAGCCATGCCGCTGCTCTCCAGGATTGTAGCGCCCCGACTGCCGGCCATGCGCCACGCATCCAGCACATCTTCGAGGCGATCGATATCATCCAGTACCAGAATCACCATATTCGGCATGAAACTCTGCTCCTCTTCGGTAGGTCAGGATGCCCTACGCAAGCGGCATCCAGCAGACTCCTTATTCAGTTGCACCCGTTGCGGCCGCCGGTGAGGCCGCCCCCTTACGGTGAAAGGCCATGCGCAGGAGCGGAGGCGTCACAAGCGTCGTGGCGAGCACCATGATGACCGCCAGGGTCATCACGTCATCCGGCACAATCGCGTTGGCGACCAACAGTTGCGCGACGATCAGGCCCACTTCTCCACGCGAGATCATGCCCAGCCCGAGACGGAACGACTCGCCCTGACTGAAGCCGCCCAACCGCGCCCCCGCGCCGCTGCCCAACACCTTGGAAATGATGGCTACTAGGGTAATCGCCAGGGTTGCCAGGACTAACGGCCCCTGGAGTTCCCAGATATTCGCGTGCAGGCCGATGTTGACGAAGAAAATGGGCACGAAGAAAGCATAGGTCAGGATGCTGAAGCCCTCGACGACACGATGGTGCACGCGCGAGCGAGCTACGAATAGGCCGGCCATGAACGATCCGGTAATCATGGCGACGCCGCCCAGGACCTCCGCCGCCCAGGCATAGAACAGCCCCAGCACCACCGCAGCAGATATGACTCCCTGACTGATGGGCAGCCGGTCGATGTAGTCCAGGATGCGGGGCACGAACAGCCAGCCGACCAATCCGAAGATAACCACAAAGCCAATGACGCGCGCCAGCAAGATCAGAATTGCGACGGCGCCCCCGCCGCCGCCCATCGCCAGAGCGATAAACACAGACAGGAGGATAATCGCAGCTACATCGTCGACGACCGCCGCACCCAGCAGCGCAATGCCCTCGCGGCTGCGCAACACGCCTAACTCGAGCAGCGTCTGCGCAGAGATGCTAACGCTGGTTGCCGTCAGCAGCATACCGATGCCGATCGCTGCCACCGGTTGGAAGCCAAACGGCAGCGCAGTGAGCGCACCCAACACCAGCGGCACAGCCACGCCCAGCAGACCAGCCAGGATCACTACCCGACCTGCCTTGCGCATCTGCTCGAGGTCAACCTCCAGACCAGCCAGAAACATCAAGAAGATGACCCCGATGTCGGCCAGTTCGGTGATGATCTCCCCCAGATGGGGCGAGCTCAAAAACGTGGCGGACTGAATGTCGATCAGCGAAGGCCCCATGAGCAGGCCTGCCAGGATTTCACCGAGGACGGCCGGTTGATTGAGCCGCGTGCTGAGGTAGCCGGCCAGCTTGGCGACAGCGATCAGGATCGTCAGTTCAAGCAGTAGCTGTAAGACAGGCGTCATGGGTCTAGCAACTCCTCAGCAGGCCGCAGCCGGAGCCTCTCGCCTACGGCACGACAAAACTTGAACACTTCGTACGAATTTATGAATGCGGAGATTATAGTGGCAATGCGGGAATGCGACAAGCTTCACGCGCGCCGAGTGCGCCGGTTATACCAGCCCACCCGTTGCAGCGCCAGCACGCGGCCGATGCTGTCGAAGTCCATGAGACCCTCGAACGCGCCGCCGCAGTAAACTGCCACCACCGTGGCCTGCGTATCCGCCATCAGGCGGCGCGCCACATCGAGCGGAGTGGCACACTCGACTGCCAGGCCCGGCGACTCGATAAACTGTGCCACTGCGCCCCGGCTACCCTCGCGCCAGAGTCGCGCCATATTCCGCTGCGTCACGACACCCAACAGATTGCCCCGGTCATCGACAACAGCCAGCGCGGAGTACGGTGAGCGCGCCAGCCAATCGAAAGCCGTGTGTACGGGCAGGTCCGCCGGCAGCAGCGGCGCGTGGCGCTCGACTGCGACATCCACGGTCAGTCCGCGCAATCGCTCGTTGAGCAGGATCTCGCGGCCCTCTGCGCCGGCGGCAAAAAAGACGAACAAACCGGCAAACGCCATGCCCGGATTGCTATTCAGCAGCCCGAAGAGGCTCAGCAGGAAGGCGATGCCCCGGCCCACGGCGATCGCAATCGCCGTGGCGCGCGCATAAGGCAGCCGTAGGGCCAGGAAGGCACGCAGCACCCGCCCGCCATCCATCGGAAACGCGGGAATCAAATTGAAGATGAGCAGGGAAACGTTGGTCACCAATGCGAAGATGAGCACACCCGCGATGCCGGGCTCGGTCACGGCGAGGAAGAGCGAACCGCCCGGCGCCGGCGTGCCAGGCAGCAACAGCACAGGCGCAGTGATGAATAGCAGGAGAATCGCCAGCACGAAATTCACCGCGGGACCGGCCAGTGCAATCACCAGTTCGTACCTCGGCCGCGCCGGCAACTGGTGCAGCCGCGCCACCCCGCCGATGGGCAGCAGAATGATGTCTTCCACCCGGATCCCATAGCGTTGCGCGGCCACCGCGTGACCCAGCTCGTGCAGCAACACATTGACAAAGAGGACAAGGGTCAGAAAGGCCCCGTAGAGCCTGCCGGCCGGCCCGCTCCAGCCAAGGACGAACGCACCCCAGGCCAGGGCCAGCACGAAGGTTACGTGAACCTTGATGTCGATCCCCCGCACGCGCCCGATCCGCCAGGCCCACTGCATGGCCGTCCTCCTGCCGCCTCGCTTTGCCTGATGCACTCCTGATCATGCAGACTGTGACAAATATCATACATGACCTCAGGCGCAGCCGCAGTAGCGATGCTTCCTGACAGCACGCAGCGCAGGCAGGAGCCGGCCGAGATCTTCCAAACTACTTGACAACCCGCCTGTCGAGCTTTAGACTGGCCTGCGAAGGAACGAAAACCCGCTGCGAACGTTAATTGCTAGTACGATGAAATCACTGTGGCTACCTGCTAAATCATCCTGGCGCCTCTGCGCGCTGGGACTGCTGCTCCTGCTCGTTGCGTGCGGCGGCCGGCCGGCGGCAACACCCGCCCCGGACGCCGGCCTTGTCGCGCCCGTTGACAGCGCGGAATTTCCCGAAGCCAACAGCACCATCCTGATCGAACCGGAGACCGGGGGCGCCATCCGCCTGCGCGGCGGCGCGGGCGTCACGCTGCCGCCACAGGCGCTGTCACAGAAGGCCGCGGTGACGCTGCGCATCGTCAATAGCTTCCCTGCGGTGCCCATCCCGCGCAGTCTCCTGGGCAACGTCTATGAGCTGGCGCTCGAAGGCGGCGAACTCACCGGGCTGGCCCTGGTCAAGCTGCCGATCCCCCCTGAAGTCAATGTCGGGGAATATGACCTCGCGCCTTACCGCTGGAACGGCAGCACCTGGGAGCGGATGAACGGCCGGGTGGCGAACGGCGAGGTGCAGATGGGCCTGAGCGCGCCCGCGCTCATCTCTCTGCAGGGCCAGTGGAACCTGGCCGATGCCAGTCTCACCCTGGTGCGCGTCGAAGGTGTGCAGGGGGCGCTAGCTCTGCCGCTGACCGTCGCAGGGCAGTACCGGTACTCCACCCTGCCCATGCTCAGCGGCGACGTGGTGCCCGCCACGCTCAAGCTCAAGCAGGATACTTCCGGCGGCGCCGGTCGCGTGGCCGGCGACGAGGCCCTTGACACAACGCTCGATGAAGCGGTGCTGTGGTTCAAGCCGGATCCCGCGATGTCACAGGCCCGTATCGAGTTCTCGCACGTCTTCGAGTTGGACCCGGCGCAACTGGAAGTCGCGCCCGGCACAACGACCCGTTTCTATGTGGTGCTGGTGGTTGAGGACTCCGCCGCACCGACGCGGCGTCTGAGCACCGGCATCGAATATGCCCAGGTCTTGCCCATCCGCATCGTCGGACGGGAAGTCGTGCGCCCCCGGCTGATCGGCGAAGAGCGTTACAGCCTGCGCTGGCATGTGCGCCTGAACGACCAGACCCTTTCCCAGGCGCCCGCGACCGGCACGGCGCTGGACATCGACGGTCTGCTGGCGCAGGGTGGGCTGGGGGCCTATCGCATCACGCTGGAAGCCAACGTGGACGGCGCCTGGCTGGCCGTGAGCAATGAGGTCGGCATTCAGCTTGCACTCCGGCCCACCAACACGCCTGAACCGGGCTCAGAGCCGCCGCTCGTTGCGCTGGTGTCGCCGACGCCGGAACTGACGCCTTCGGCTCCTGGCGCCCGGCCGGTCGTGCCCACGCGGCGGCCCGGTCCGTCAGGCGGCGTGAACCCCGGCGCGGGTGAGTTCGAGCCGACGCCGACGCCCACGGTGGCCTTGTTGGCGACGGTGACGCCCACTGCGACCCGCTTCGGCGACGCCAGCATCTTCTGGGCGGACAGCTACGCCCTGACCCCCGGCGCATGTACGACGATCTACTGGCAGGTCGAGAATGTGACCGAGGTCTATTTCGAGAATGGCCCTGTCGTTGGCTCGGGCTCGCAGAGTGTCTGCCCCACTCAGACGACGATCTACCGTTTGCGCACCATCAGTGCTGAGGGCACCCGGGAGCGGATGCTCACCATCACGGTCGGAACGGCAGGTGAGGCGCCGCTTGTGTTCGTCGCCGATGCCTACCAGATCGTGAAGGGGCAATGTACTGACCTGCGCTGGAGCGTCACCAACGTCGCAGCCGTCACGCTCAACGGCAATGGCGTAGCTGGTGAGGCCACCCTCAATGTCTGCCCGGAGGTGACGACCGACTATGTGCTCCAGGTGCAAGCCACCGATGGCACGCTCACGTCGCGCAAGGTGACAATCAACGTCAGCATCACTGATCGGCCACTCATTCGTTTCTGGGCCGACCGCTACGCGCTGGCGGATAATAGCTCGACCGTGCTCCACTGGCAGGTCGAGAACGTCCAGTCGGTGACACTTGACGGGCAGGGCGTCAACGGGATAGGCCAGGCCAGCGTGACGCCCGGCAACGGGCAATTCTACACCCTGTCGGTGACGACGACGGAGGGCGAGGTGCTCGTCCGGCGGTTGAGCTTCACCTCCGGCACACCGGCGCTCACCCCGAACCAACTCATCGCGCAAGGCATCGTGCGCAACGTCGAAGGCCCGTTGGATGTGGACCTCATCAACCCGGGCGATCAGCTTGGCTACCTGCTGACAATCGACAGCCTTGCAGTGCTCTATTCAAATGTAGCCGGATGGAACCAGGCCATGATCCGGCTGGGCGTACCCCAGGGCATGATCGACCAGGGCGATGCCGCATCGCTGCATTGGCCGGTCGGCGCACCGCAGCCCGTGGAGCTCCGCGCAGTGTGCCAGGCCAACGAGTGTATGCTGGTGCCGGCGGAGGGCGCATACCTGTATCTGCGCGGACCATAACGCAATAAACCACAACAGGGATTTCATGGTACAATAGCTCATCGTTGCTTCTATCCCTGTTGAGGTCTTGTTCCGATGACAATCACGCTGGTTTTGGCTGCCCCGGATGGCGCGCGGCTGCTGCACCCCGATGGCCGACCGTTCTTCGCCGTCATCGTCAACTACGTGGGACACAGCGATCGGGCCTGGGCGCAGTTCCAGGCCGGGCGCTACGACCCGGCTCTCATCGAGGCGGACTTCCGGCGTGCCCGCGCGGCAGGCGCCAACACGGTGCGCACCTTTGTGGCTGCGCCGCTGCAAAACGAGTTCCCCAAGGGCGACTGGACCAAGCTCGACGGATTGGTGCAAGCTGCCAGCAACGCCGGCGTCTATCTGCTCCTCGCCCTGGCCGATTACAGCCTGAGCTATGTGCAGACGCTGGCGAGCCATGCCGGGATGATCGCCGGTCACTTTGCCGGGCACCCTGCGCTGCTGGCCTATGACCTCAAGAACGAGCCCCGCTTCTATCACATCGCGCTGATGCGCTACCCGAGCGGCAACCCGCTTTACACATCGGGCCTGGAGCAGCGATATCCTCCGCAGCGCGACCCGGCGGCGGCGCTGGCCTGGGCGCGCGGCGACGGGGTGGCGCCCGCCTCGTTGAGCGATGCCGAAGCCATCCAGTACGCCAATGTCAGCGAGATCATGGATGCGTTCCTCTCAGCGGCCGCGAGCTGGATCAGCGGGCGGGGCTATCGCGTCAGCGTTGTGGACTACCTGGCTGTGCCGGAGTCTGCACCCTGGCAGCCGTTCCTGACGGTGCTCAATGCGGCACTGGCGGCCTGGTTGGGTCCGCAGGTCAGTGCGGTCCGCCAGGCCGACCCCGGCCGGCTGGTCACCGTCGGCTACAGCGATCCGCTCCTGGCCGCGCTGCCCGCCAACCGCGCGCTGGATGTCCACGCCATCAACCGCTACCCGCGCGACGCCACACCGCGGCAGCTCGACTTCCAGATGATTATCGCGCGGGGGCTGCGTGACACCTTCGCGGGCCGTCCGGTGCTGCTGACCGAGTTCGGCTATGCGACGAGCGAACACGAGCCGGCCCAGGCTGCCATCTATGAGAGCGCCGCGTGGCTGCGGGCCTATGACCTCGGGCTGGCCGGCGCGGGCAAGTGGATGCTGTGGGACCTGCCGCCCGGCCCGAACCCGCGCGAACGCAGCTTCGGCCTGTACGACGCGAACCAGGTTGCCAAGCCGAGCGCCCTGGCCCTGCCCGCGCTGAGCGCGCGGCTGGCCTCCAGCCGGGGGCCGCGCGGCGAGTTGGAAGTCACTGCGACCCCGTCGGGCGCCACGGCTTACCGTTACAGCGCGGAGGATGCGCTCTTTGCGAGCGGCGCAGGCCGCGCGGGCGATGGCCCGGCCCGCTGGGAAGGCAGCGGGTGGGGCCAGCTCTTTGTGGATTGGGCCGAGCCGGGCGCGGTGCGCATCCGCACGACAGCCGCGGGCCAGGTCACACTGGACCTGGAAGCCATGCTCGGACTCACCGCGGCCCAAGCAGAAACGCTGAACCGGCCGGGCAGCTATACGCTGAGCGGCGGCGGCCGGCCCTGGCCGCACACGCGCGCCGGCGCCATCTTCGTCCTGCGGACGGAGCCGGGGCAGGAGGTCACGCTGCGCCTGGCCCTGAAGGCGCTGGACGCGAAGATTGCCATCCTGTGGCCCCACGGCGATGCGCCGGTCAGCGCGGCGAACCGCGCTAATATCACGGCCTATCTGACCTTCGCCGGCACGCGCGTGGCGCTGCCGTGCAACCTGGCCCCGCAGGTCACGCTCTGGCGCGCGCTCAACAACGAACCGGCGGCCCCCGGCGGGACCGGCGTGCGCCGCCTGGCGGAAGTCAACGGCCGCCGCGTGCCGGTCTGGGACTTCAACGATGTGGATGTCAGCGCCGCCCGCAACCCGCAGAATAAACTGTACTTCCGCATCGAGGTCGCGGGCTTGCCGGCGCAGAGCAACGTCTGGGTGCATGGAGTCGATGCGCGCACCTATCTGCCCCGGCCCGCACAGGCCACCGCCAACCAGACCGTGACGCCCGCGACGGCGCCGCGCGAACTCAATGCGCGCATCCAGATTCTATGGCCGCACGGCGGCGCGCCGGTCAGCGAAGCCAACCTTGCCAACATCTCGGTCGACCTGTTCCGGGCCGGAACCCTGGTGCGCCTGGCGCCCGCAGCTACATCCCCCCAGTGGTCGCCGGAGGTCTGGCTGGTGCGTGCGCGCAACAATGACCCCGGCGAACGCATTGCGCGGGGCGTGTTGCGCCTGGAGAACGGCGCCATCGCCCATTGGGACTTCAACGACATCGACGTCAGCGCCGCGCGCGACCCGGAAAACAAGCTGCACTTTTGGGTGGAGGTCAATGGCATTATCACCCGCTCCAGTTTTTGGACGCACGGTCTCGACGCGCGGACTTATCTGCCGCACCCGGACGTGCTCTTGGGCGATTGTTCATCATAGGAGGAATTATGACTCGCATCGTGGCCGATACACTCTGCGGCCTCTCACGAGAGGAGGCGGAGAGCCTGGGCATCCCCCTGATCCCCCAGATCATCAACTTCGGGGAGGATTCCTTTCGCGAAGGCGTGGATATGAGCCACGCGCAGTTCATGGAGCGGCTCAAGGCGGGCAAGGAGCTGCCTAAGACCGCCGCGCCGTATCCCGGCGACTTCATCGCCGCTTTCGAGAAGCTGATACCGACCGGCGAGAGCATCGTCTGCATTCACCCTTCCGCCGATGTCAGCGGCACCGTGCGCTCCGCTGAGACGGCGAAACTGTCCTTTCCGCACGCGGACATCCGCATCATCGACACACGCTCCATCGCGGGGCCGCTCGGCGCGATGGTGCGGGAGGCCCACCGGCTCGCCCAGGCAGGCGCCGGCGCGGATGAGGTCGAGGCGGCGGTGCGCGAGCTGATGCCGCGGGTGCGCATCTACTTCATGGTGGACACGCTCGAGTTCCTGCGTCGCGGGGGACGCATCGGCGGCGCGGCCGCACTCATGGGCACGCTGCTGCAAATCAAGCCCATCCTGACCTTCGTCAACGGCAAGATCGATCAGTTCGAGAAGGAACGGACCAAGCGGCGGGCGCTGGCGCGCATCAAGGAACTGGTCGCCGCCGAAGCGGCCCGCGGGGCCGGGGCCCATCTCAGCGTGATGCACACCGGCGAGGTGGAGGAAGCCAACCAGATCGCCGCCGAGCTATGCACCGCCGCCGGCACGGACCAGGTGGACATCCTGGAGCTGGCGCCGGCCATCGTCACCCATGCGGGTCCGGGCACGCTGGCGATCGGCTTCTTCACGCCGGCCTGAACAGGGAGCAGCATCGATGACCCTGCGCATGATCAAGGTGAATACGCGCTCGCGCCGCGAGGTCAACCGCTTCGTGACCCTGCCTTTCGGGCTGTATCGTGACTGCCCCCAGTGGGTGCCCCCGCTGGTGGACGACACCCGGCTGATGCTCAACCGGGACAAGTATCCCTTCTATGAGCACTCGACGGCCGATTTCTTCCTGGCCGAACGGGATGGCCGTGCAGTCGGGCGCATCGCGATCCTGGATAACCGCCACTACAACGAGCACTGGCACAGCCGGACCGCCTTCTTCTACCTGTTCGACACGGAGAACGATCCTGAGGTCGCGCACGCGCTCTTCGCCGAGGCGGAGGCCTGGGCGCGCGCGCGTGGGCTGAACAAGATAGTGGGGGCGAAGGGCTTCCTGCAGGGCGACGGCATCGGCGTGCTGGTCGAGGGCTTCGAGCACCATCCCGCCGTCGGCATCCCCTACAACCACGCCTACTACGGGCCGCTCATCGAGGCCAACGGCTACACCGCGCAGCGCGACTTTCTCTCAGCGTACCTGCCAGGTGACACCGTGTTGCCCGAACGCCTGGAGGCCATCGCGGAGAAGATGAAGGAGCGCCGCGGCTTCAGCATCAAGACCTTCGCTACGAAGGCGGAACTCCAGCGGTGGATTCCCGCCATCGTGAACACCTACAACGAGACCTTCCGCGACAACTGGGAATTCAACCCGGTCACCGAACGCGAGGCCAAAGTCATCGGGGACCGCCTGCTGCAAATTGCCGATCCCAAGCTCATCAAGCTGGTGATGAAGGGCGAGGTCATCGCGGGGTTCCTGTTCGGCTTCCCGGACATTTCGGAGGGCATCCGCCGGGCGCAAGGCCGGCTCTGGCCGTTCGGTTGGTTCTGGCTGCTGCGCGAGTTCAAGCGCACCCGCTGGATCAACCTCAACGGCGCCGGCATCCTGGCGCCCTATCGCGGGCTGGGCGTCAACGCGATCCTCTATGTGGAGATGCAAAGGACGATGCACGATGGCGGCTTCGACCACGCCGACCTGGTGCAGATGGAAGAGCACGTACTGACGGTGGCTGACACGGAGACGATGGGCGGCCGCATCTACAAGCGGCACCGCATCTATCAGAAGGACCTGAGTTAAGTGTCTATCCTAAAACCGCTGGGGCCGGTCTCCGGCCGTGCCCCCTGGCTCGGTGTGCTGTGGCGAAGCCACGGCCGAGACCGGCCAGAGCAATTCCCGGATAGACTCTAGTCCGACACTCGGCAACCACGGTAAGGACAGAGCACGCGGAAGATTGGTGCTTGTATTGACTGAAACTATGTAACGGGGAGTGTAGCGTATGCAAGAGATCATCCCACAGGCGGAGCCGTCACAGGAAGGGCGCGCTCCCGAAGGTCGCCAGGTGCTCCTGGCGACCTTAGCGGTCGCCGGCACCTTGCTGGCCTTCTGGCTGCTGTTCCAGTTTCGCAACATCGTCCTGCTCCTGCTGGCTGCGATCGTGCTCGCAACCGCGCTGCAACCGGTCATCAACTGGTTCATGCGTCGGGGACTCAATAGGACGCTCAGCGCCATCATCACTTATGTCTTGTTCGTGGCGCTGCTGTTGGCAGCCGGCCTGGTGATCGTCCCCATCCTGGCCAACCAGGCGACTGCCATCTCCGGCGTCATCCCGGAATACTATAGCAAGGCCCGCGCGCTGCTGTTCCAGTCCTCGAGCTGGCCGGTACGCCGGCTCGCCATGTTCCTGCCTTCGCAAGCGCCCATCTCGCTGAATGCCGCGCCCGCCGGGCCGCTCACCGAAGAGGAGATGCTCGCACGCGTCACGCAGCTCTTCGGCTATGTGGACCTCGGGCTGCGCGCACTGCTCAGCATCGTCGGCGTCTTTCTGCTGGCATTCTACTGGAGCCTGGAGCGCGACCGGACGATTCGCTGGTTGATCGGCTTGTTCCCGGTCAGCAAACGTCGCGCTATCAGCAATCGCATCGACGACGTAGAGGGCCAGCTGGAGGTCTTTCTCGCGGCGCAGGGGACTCTGTGCTTGATCATCGGCGTTGCGTCACTGGCCGCTTACCTGATTATCGGGCTGCCCTACGCCCTCTTGCTCGCGCTGCTGGCAGGCATTGCGGAGGCCGTGCCGCTGGTCGGCCCCTTGCTGGGAGCCATCCCGGCGCTGTTCATTGCCCTCACGCTGGACCCATCCAAAGTGGCCGGCGTACTCATCGCTACGGCCATCATTCAAGTCCTGGAGAACAACCTGATCGTGCCGAAGGTCATGAACAAGGCCGTCGGCGCCAACCCGATTCTGACGCTCGTGACCTTCCTGGTTTTCTCCTATCTCCTCGGGATTGCCGGTGCGTTCATCGCGGTGCCGGTCGCCGTCGCCGTGCAGTGGTTTGCCCAGCGAACCGTGCAGAACCTCCAGGTAACGCCTGCCATGCCATCCGATCGGCGGGGCGAAGTCAGCGTGTTGCGCTACCAGGCCCAGGAACTCATGCGCGATGTGCGTAAGCAGATGAGCCAGGATGGCGATGCGACATCGTCTGTCGATGAAGCAGGAGACGCCATCGAGTCGGTAGCTGACCAGCTTGACGATTTGCTGGCAGATATCGAAGAGGGGAGGGCCGCATGAGCATCATCAGACGCTTTGCCTGGTACACAGCCATCGTCGCGGGTGCGCTCATCGTCCTGGCGCTGCTGTGGCGCGTGCGCGGGCCGTTGTTCGTCTTTGTGCTGTCACTGGTGCTGGCGGCTGCATTTCGCCTGCCCATCGACACGCTGGTGCGTCGCGGCCTGCCGCGCGGGGCCGCGCTCGGCCTGACCTATGTTTTGAGCCTGGGCATCGTAGGAGTGCTGGTCTACCTCATCGGCGTACCGCTGGCCTGGGACCTGGGCGATGCCAGCGGCTACCTGGCTCGCGCCTACGAACGGGCCCTGGAACGCTGGCCGTCCTCATCCAGCGCCTTCCTGCAGACGGTGGCGGCCCAACTGCCGCCGGCACCGATGCTGTACCGCATGTTGGCGGGCGAACAAGGGACCGCGATGCTGCAGGGCGTCATGGGCTTCGCCGGCAACATCGCCAACGTCCTGAGCAACCTGAGCCTTGCGCTGGTCATCAGCGTCTACTGGAGCGCAGATCAGGTGCGGTTCGAGCGGCTGCTGCTCTCTCTCGTGCCCGTCACCCGCCGCGGGCAGGTACGCGACGCGTGGCACGACATCGAGACACGGGTCGGCGCCTACGTCCGCGCCGAGGTGCTGCTGGTCATTCTGGGGACCGGGCTCCTGTGGGTGGCGTTTCGGCTGATGCAGTTGCCCTACCCGGCGCTGTTTGCGCTATTCGCGGCGCTGGCACGGCTGGTGCCGTGGGTGGGCATTCCGGTTGCCCTGATTCCGCCCTTCCTGATCGGTTCCCTCAACACGCCCGCGCTCGGCGTCGTCGCGGCCATCGCCACGCTGCTGGTGCTTCTTGTGTTGGAACTGGGCATCAAGCGCCGCTTCTTCCCGCAGCGCGAGTACAGCTCGCTCCTGATCGGCCTAACCGTCATCGCGATGGCCTTCACCGCAGGGTTGGGCGGGGCCATTGTGGCCCCGCTGCTCGCCATTACAGTTCAGCTGATCGGCGGGCATCTGCTGGAGGCGCGCAACGCGCCTGCACCGCAGCCGGCGCCTAGCGCCCTAAGGGAGCAGCTCACCCAACTGCGCGCCCAACTGACCGACGGCGGAGGCCCGGTCCGGCCCGAAATCCAGAGTTTGCTGGAACGGCTCGACAGCCTGGTGACGGCCAGCGAAGAATACGTACAGAAATCCTGAGAGCGGGGAGACGCCAACCATGTCCACGCCCAAGCATATCCTGATTCTGACCGCAGACGCCGGATTCGGTCATCGCGCGGCCGCCAACGCGGTTGCCCAGGCGCTCCTCACGCGCTGTCCCGACGAGTGCCGGGTGACAGTGGTCAACCCGCTCGACGATAAGCGCGCGCCCGCTATCCTGCGTCGGGCACAGGATGACTATGACCGCATGATTCAGTCCACGCCCGAACTGTATAAATTCGGTTACGAGGCGAGCGACGGCTCCTTCACCGTCAGCATCGCGGAGCAAGGCCTGATTGCCATGCTCTACCTGACCATGCGCGACATCGTGCAACAACACCAACCTGATGCCATCGTCACCACCTATCCGCTCTTTCAGGCCCCGCTGGCCGCGCTCTTTGCGCTGAATCGCCAGTATATCCCCGTCCTGACGGTGGTCACGGACCTGGTGTCGGTACACAGCCTATGGTTCAACGAGGATATCGACCGGTGTCTTGTGCCCACGGAAGCCGTGCGGCAGAAGGCGCTGGAAAGCGGCCTGCCGCCGGAGCAAATCGAAGTGACCGGCCTGCCGGTCAATCCGGTGTTTGGCTCAAATCCCGACAAGGCGGAGCTGCGCCGGCGCCTGGGCTGGCGCGAGGATCGCTGCGTGGCGCTTATGGCCGGCAGCAAGCGCGTCAAGAAGCTGGAGCCGCTGGCGCACGTCCTCAACCATAGCGGCCTGCCTCTCGAACTGGCGATTGTCGCGGGCGGCGACAAGGAGTTGCATAACCGCCTGTCGGAGGTGGAGTGGCATCTGCCTGCGCACGTCTATGGTTTCGTCGATGATATGCCCGCGCTGATGCTGGCGGCGGACTTGATCGTCTGCAAGGCGGGCGGGCTGATCGTCAGCGAGGCTCTGGCCGCAGGTCTGCCGCTGCTGCTGGTGGAAGCGATCCCGGGTCAGGAGACCGGCAACGCGGAGTACGTCGAGCAGGGGGGTGCAGGGGTTCTGGTGGAAGATGCAGTCACGGGCCTCACGACCATCTACCACTGGCTGATGCACGAGCGCGCAGAATTGCATCAGCGTGCGGAGCGTGCGTGCGCCCTCGGCAAGCCGCAGGCGGCGATGCGTGTGGCCGAACTCGCCCTGGCAGCGGCCAACGAGGGGGCCGAGCGCCGCGTACGGCGCCTGGGCACCGAGACCACGCTGCTGAACAAGCTACTCAGCGGGCTGGACCTCGGCCTGGGTTGAATCGCGTGCCGCGCCGGCAGGCACACTGGCCGCTGCGCTGCCCGCAGCAGGCAGCGGCCACTCCTTCCGCCGCGCCAGCGCATCGAGCGCGGCGCGCTGGGCAGCCAGTTGCTTGCTCGGCCCGCTGCCTTCTCCCACGACCGTCTCACCGATGGCTACTTCGACCGTGAACATCCTGGCATGGTCGGGGCCTTCGGCTCTCAGCGTGCGATAGCGCGGGGTAATGCCGAGCTCCGCTTGTGCGCTTTCCTGGAGGCGGCTCTTGGGGTCCTTGTCGCTCACTTCGCTGCGCGCCAGCGCCAGTTCCTGCTCCATCATGGGCAGCACCCAGCCCGCCACTGCGTCCAGGCCCTGGTCCAGGTAGAGCGCGCCGACAACAGCTTCGTACGCCGCGCACAATGTGGCGGGCCGCTCGCGGCCGCCCGTCTCAGCCTCCCCATGCCCCATCAGCAGATTCGGGCCGATGTCCAACTGTCGCGCCAGCTTGGCGAGCGTCTCGCGGCGGACCAGCGCCGCGCGCAGCGCGGTCAGCTCACCTTCCGATGCATTCGGGAACGCGGTGAACAGGTACTCCGCCAGCAGGAAATCGAGCACAGCATCGCCCAGGTACTCCAGCCGCTCGTTGTCTTCCCAATCCACGGCGGTGTGCTCGTTCAGGTAGGAGCGATGCGTCAACGCGCTGCGGAACAGCGTCCAGTCTTCGAAGCCCAGACCGCTCCGCATCCCGTACCCGATGAGTTCATCAACTTGTTCGGTCATAACCACCTTCTGGTTCAGAATCTATCCGAATACTCGTAGCCTAGGGCCTTGTGCCCGTCAGGACGCCCACAAGGGGCTATACTACCCCTTTTTCGGATAGACAGTCAGCCTGCTTGACTCGGCACAGCCTGACAGTATAGCACAGGCAGGCCGCTTTAGGTCATTCGCGCGGGGCCGTGTATAATCGTCGTCAGTTGTCGTTACACCCCCAGCCGGTCACGGACTGGGGGTTTTATCGCACTGTAGCACAGGTCAGGAGTGAGAAAGTGTTCGGGCTTTTCCGCAAAACCCCGGCCCAACAGGCCGAAGATGATGCCAAGATTCAGGCGAGCCTGAGCAAGACGCGCCAGGGGTTCTTTGGGCGCATCGGCACGCTGTTCCAGGCCAACGAGGTCACTGACGAAACCTGGGACGAGCTGGAGGAACTGCTCATCCAGTCCGACCTGGGCATCAACACCGCTTCTGCGCTGGTCGAGCGGCTGCGCAACCGGGTGCGCAAGGAGAACATCAAGCGGACAGAGGATGTACGCGCGACGCTGCGCGACGAGCTGCTGAAGCTGCTGGCCCACCCGCCGCTGACGAACATCGACGAACCCCGGATGCTGACGGTGGTGCTCATCGTCGGGGTCAACGGCTCCGGCAAGACTACCAGTATCGCCAAGCTGGCGCGCTATTACCGGGCGCGCGGCAAGCGGGTCGTGCTGGCTGCGGCAGACACCTTCCGCGCGGCGGCCATCGACCAGCTCAAGATCTGGGGCGAACGCACGGGCGTCGAGGTCATCGCGCAGGCCCCCGGCGCAGACCCGGGCGCGGTCGTGTTCGATGCCATCCGCGCCAGCCAGGAATCGCGCAAGGCGGAACTGCTCATCATCGACACGGCCGGCCGCCTGCATACGAAGTACAACCTGATGAAGGAACTGGAAAAGGTTCATGCGGTCTGCGCGCGGCAGGTGCATAACGCGCCGCACGAGACCCTGCTCGTGCTCGATGCAACGACCGGACAGAACGCCATCAGCCAGGCCAAGCACTTTAAGGAAGCGGTGCAGATTACGGGCATCATCCTGACAAAACTCGACGGCACCGCCAAGGGCGGCATCGTCTTTGCCATCGAAGAGGAGTTGGGCGTGCCGGTGCGCTTCGTGGGCACAGGCGAGAAGGCCGACGACTTTGCGGAGTTCGACCCGCGCGCCTTCGTGGACGCGATCCTGAGCACGTAGGACAACCGCGGAAGACGCGGACCACGCGGAAGGATTGACTCTCTGGTTTGGTTGTGCAACCTGCGGTTCCGGGACCGGCCAGAGCGGATTGCGGATCAGCCCTCAGCCATGCGACTCCTGCGGTTGTGGCCTTCCGGTCGCCGATAGTACGACCATCGCCATCGCAATCAGCGGGGCCAGGGCAACCAGGAGAAAGGCGGGGCGACCGCCCATCCGTTGAATGGCGAAGCCCATGCCGAGGGAACTGACGAACAGACCGACGGAGGTCGCACCGGACAGCAATGACAGCCCGGCGCCGACGGAGGCCGGGGGCAGCATATCGGTGGCGAGCGCCTGCATGAGCGGTTGCGCACTCATCATCAGGGCGAGCAGGACCGAGGCGCCCCAGAAGCCCCACGTTGACCCGGCAAACGCGAACGCAAGGAGGGCGAGGAAGCCCGCCGCCAGGCACAGCAGGAGCAGCCGCTTCCGTCCGATGTGATCGGACAGCCAGCCGATGAAAAGCGGCGTGGGCAGGCTCATCGCGCCGCCGATCGCGGTCGTCAGCGAGATGGCCGTGGCCGAGAAGCCGTACTGGCTCATCACGATGGAGCGGCCCAGGTTGCCGCCGAAGCTCGCAATACTGGTAATCAGGGCCGTGGCAGCCAGAAAGTAGAAGCGCCGATCCAGGCCCGGCCAGGCCCCGGTCTGCGGATCTGTCTGCCTGGACGCTCTCACCGGTGCGATCGGCGGCTCCACGAAGAAC
>DAOUGK010000302.1:0-8170 GCA_034429055.1 Anaerolineae bacterium
TGAAGTTCACGAACCGCGAGGGGCAGGAGGAGACGCCGCTGTGTATCCACCGTGCGCCGCTGAGCACGCACGAGCGTATGATCGGCTTCCTGATCGAGCACTACGCGGGCAATTTTCCGGCCTGGCTCGCACCGGAGCAGGTGCGGGTCATCCCGATCACGGATGCGCACAACGAGTACGCTTACCGGCTGGCGGACCGGCTGGCCGCGGCCCATGTCCGCGTGCAGGTGGATGCCGGCCAGGAGCGCATGAACGCGAAGATTCGCAGCGCGCAACTGCTCAAGGTGCCGTACATGGCGGTCATCGGTGAGCAGGAGGCGCAGAACAACACGGTGTCGCTGCGCAAACGCGATGGCTCGCGGCAGGACGGCATGGACGCGGACGCGTTCGCGGCGCTCGTGCAGGAGCGGATCGCCACGCGGGCGGCGGAACTATAGGGCGGCGGCCTCGCATCCTGAGCGGGTGGACGACGCACCGCCGCCGACGGCGCAAGGCCAGTCGAAGGATGTGCGCCGTGCAGGCGTTCTTCGACTACCGGCGTCCCGCCCGATGGAGTCTGGCGGGACGCACGTCCGCTCAGAGTGCCTGCACTAGCGCGCTGGGAGTTCTGGGTGGGGTGGGTGTCTTTTTGACACTCACCCTGCGTTATGTTATAGTGTCGCTTCGACGCGCTTGGGCAGCCTGCCCAATGGCGCGGAACGGAGAATTGCCGGTAACTGCCGGCCCTAGCAGAAGAGGAAAAATAGCATTACTACCGTAACCAACAAGTCCGTCCGCGTGAATCAGCAGATCCGCGTGCGTGAAGTGCGGGTCATCGACGAAGAAGGCGCGCAACTCGGGATCTATACGATTCAGGATGCGCTGCGCCTGGCCTATGAGCGGGGCCTCGACCTGGTCGAGGTCGCGCCGAATGCTGTGCCGCCGGTCTGTCGCTTGCTCGATTTCGGCAAGTTCCAGTATGAGCGGCAGAAGAAGGAACGCGAGGCGCGCAAGGCTCAGAAGGTCATCGAAATCAAAGAGATCCGTCTGCGCCCGCGCACCGGCGAACACGACCTGGATACGAAGGTCCGGCAGGCGCTTTCCTTCCTCGATGAAGGCAGCAAGGTCAAAGTGACCGTGCGTTTTCGGGGCCGCGAGATCCATCATCCGGAGATCGCGCGCGAGCAATTGGAGGAGTTTGCCAACAAGGTGGGCAACGTGGCCGTTATCGAGTCGCTGCCCCTGATGGAAGGCAAGAACCTCTTCATGTTGCTCAGCCCGAACCCCGCGGCCGCCAAGAAACAGGCCGAAAGCCCTGCGGCGAGCTAACGGTATCATTGGGTTACAGAACGTAAGACGCGACGCGCAGTTGCGTGACCGCGTTTTACGTTTTATTCTGTCTGGAGGAATTACCGTGCCAAAGATCAAGACCCACAAGTCTACGGCGAAGCGGTTTCGGCGCACCGGCGCCGGCAAGCTGGTGGCGCGCCACCAGGGCCGGGGCCACCTGCGCCGCAACAAGGCCAAGCGCACCCTGATCGCGTATCGCTCGGTCAAGGTGCTGGAGGCGCCGTCCGCCGACAAGCGCGTGCAGCAGCTCGCGCCGTACATCGACTGAACCTGATCGGACCGTCCTGATGGGGGCCGGCGCCTGAGCGTCCTGACGCCTGGAGCCCGCCCGCCGATGGCTACTACGGAAGTGCCGGCACACCGGCCGCCATTCTAGAGGAGAGTACTCATGCCACGTGCAAAGGGTGGAGTTGTCCTCCGCCGTCGTCACAACAAGATCCTGAAGATCACCAAGGGCCAACGCATGTCGCGCCGCCTGCTGTGGCGCCGCGCGAACGAAGGCATGCTCAAGTCCCTGTTCTACGCCACGCGTGACCGCCGCAACCGCAAGCGCGACATGCGCGGCCTGTGGATTGCCCGCATCAACGCCGCGGCCCGGCTCAACGGCATCACCTACAGCCGGTTGACCCACGCCCTGCGCGTGGCCGGCATCGAGCTGGACCGCAAGGTCCTGGCGGACCTGGCCGTCCGTGACCCGCAGGCATTTGCCCGCGTTGTTGAGGTCGCCAAGGCGGCTGTGTAAGAACGCATCGCCTTGCAGCCTGATTCGGAGACCGGCATGCTGACCAGTCCGGATAACCCGAAAGTCAAGCTGGCACGGGCGCTGTTGGAGCGCAAAGGCCGGGAGCAACAAGGGCGCTGCCTGGCCGAGGGCGTACGCCTGATCGAAGATGCCGTGAGAGCGGGGCTGACCCCCGCTCTCCTCTTTTATACGGCCCAGGCGACGACCCAACCCCGCGCCAGCCGGCTTATCACTGCTGTCGAACAAGCCGGCGCACCGGTCATGGAGCTGGCTCCGGCGGTCTTCGCCGCGCTCACCGACACCGTCACCTCGCAGGGCGTCATAGCTGTCCTGCCCCTGCCGCAGCTCCCGCTGCCCGCCGCGCCGCGGCTGGCCCTGGTGCTCGACCAGGTGCGCGACCCCGGCAACATGGGCACGATCCTGCGCAGCGCTGAAGCGGCAGGCGTGGATCTGGTCCTGCTGCCTCCCGGCTGCACCGACCCGTGGAGCCCGAAGGTCGTGCGTGCCGGGATGGGCGCACATTTCCGGCTGCCCATCCTCGCGGGAGACTGGCCTGCACTGGCCCGCCGCCTCACCGGTCGCCCCGTCTGGCTGGCCGAGGCGCAAGGCGCGGTCGCATACGACCGCGTGGATTGGACCGTGCCGAGTGCGCTGGTCATCGGCGGCGAGACTACCGGGTTGAGCACGGAGGCCCGTGGCCTGGCAACCGGCCGGGTGGCAATCCCCATGGCCGGGCCGGTGGACTCGCTGAACGCGGCGATGGCGGCCACGGTCATCCTGTTCGAGGCCGCGCGGCAGCGACGGGTTGTCGCCTCAAACGCAAAAAAAAGCTAATTGCGCGGAAATCTGTAAGGGTGTATCATACGTTTATTCATGCGAAAGGAGGCCCATTCCTGGCATAGCCCTGCGCGGGCTGTCTTTATCAGCGGTAACAGAAAGGTAAGCACCCTATGGCTGCCGAGGTCATTTTTCGTATCCTAGGACTTATTCTCTTCGGCATCGTGGGTTGGGTGGCGGGCACTGTTTGGGCGGGCACGACCGACCTGAACACAACTTCATTGCGCTATATCCTACCCTTGACGGCTGCCGGTGGTATTTTGGGCGTCCTTGTCGCGCCCTGGCTGACGACACGGCCCGCGGCCTGGTTGAGAAGCACAATTCGCGAGCTTTCCGCCGTCCAGGTATTGGCCGGCTTTGTGGGCCTGGGGCTGGGGCTGATCGTGGCGGCCCTGGCTGCTATTCCCCTGTCTTATCTGCCTTTTCCGTTCAGCAGCATCCTGCCGACGGTCGTAGCAATCTTCTTCGGCTACCTGGGCATCACGACGATGACCCTGCACCAGCGCGAGTTCTTTGCCTTCTTCACGCGGCGGCGCGCCGGTGCGGCTGAGACCGAGGAACGCGTCCAGGCCGCGGCGGAAGAGGTGCTGCTGCTCGATACAAGCGTGATTATCGACGGCCGGATCGCGGACGTGGCGCACACAGGCTTCATTCGCGCGCCCATGCTGATTCCGCGGTTTGTGCTGGCCGAGCTGCAATATATTGCGGATTCGCCGGACTCGCTGCGGCGCAATCGCGGCCGCCGCGGGCTGGAGATGCTCAACCGGATGCAGAAGGACTCGCCCGTTCCCGTGCGGGTGGAAGACCTCGATGTGGACGGCGTGCGCCAGGTCGATGCCAAGCTGGTGCAGTTGGCGCGGCAGCTCAACTGCCCGATCGTGACGAACGACTATAACCTGAACCGCGTCGCGGGGCTGCAGGGCGTGCAGGTGCTCAACATCAACGAGCTCAGCAACGCGGTCAAGTCGGTCGTGCTGCCGGGCGAGAATATGACCGTGCGGGTCATCCAGGAGGGCAAGGAAGTCGGGCAGGGCATCGCGTACCTGGATGATGGCACGATGGTGGTCATCGAGAATGGCCGCCGGTACATGGACAGCGACATCGAGGTCTCGGTGACGAAGGTGCTGCAGACCAATGCGGGCCGCATGATTTTTGCGGCGCCGGTCCATTGAGATAGAGGCAGAGGATGACGCTGGTCACGGTCTCGCGCCAGTTGGGCAGCGGCGGGGATGCCATCGCCGCGGAAGTCGCCGCGCACCTGGAGCTGCGGCTGGTCGACCGCGAGACGGTGCATGCCGCGGCCCTTGCGGCCGGCGTGCCCGATGACCTGCTGGTGCGGCTGATGTACGAGGGGCAGCGCAGCCTTGCTGCTGAAATCCTCGATTCGCTGGCATCGCCTATGTCGCCCGCCGCAGCCCGCTCCGCGCAGGCCAGCCCGCTGCTCGGCGCGTTTGCGCCGGTCCTGCCGGCGCCCGCGGTCAGCATCGAGGATGCGGCGCGGGCCGTCGGCCGCGTCATCCAGGACCTGGCTCGCCAGGACAACGTGCTGATTCTCGGTCAGGGTGGGCAGATGTGGCTGGCCGGCTGGCCGGGCGTGTGTCATGTGCAGATCGTCACACCGATGGCTGAGCGTGTGCGGCGGCTCGTGCAGCGTGACCGGGGCTCGCCGTCTGCTGCGCGGCGGCGCCTGCGCGCCTCTGACCAGGCCCGCGCCGACTACCTGGCGCGCTATCACAATGTCAACTGGCTCGACCCACTGCTCTACCACCTGATCATCAATACGGGGCAGATGCCGTTGGAGAGCGCGGTGACGTTGGTGGAACAGGCGGCCCGCGAGCTGGCCGCTGCACAGTGAGTCGCTACCGAAAGAGGTAGTCTAGCCCCTTGTGGGCGCGTTGGCGGGCACAAGGCCCTATGCTACGGGATATTCGGATAGAGCGCATTGTCAACTACTTGGAGCAGGATGGCATGACGATCGTTGTCTACAACACTTTGACTCGTGAGACGGAACCCTTTGACACCATCGAACCCGGCAAGGTGCGCATGTACGTCTGCGGCCCGACGGTCTACGACGAGGCGCATGTCGGCCATGCGATGTCCTCCATCGTGTTCGACTTCGTGCGGCGCTATTTGGAGTACAAAGGCTACCAGGTGCGCCATGTCATGAACTTCACGGACGTGGATGACAAGATCATTGCGCGAGCCAACAAGCTGGGCGAGGACCCGGCGGCCCTGGCGAACCGCTACGTCGAGCGTTACCAGGATCAGTTGGTCAAGCTGAACGTGCGCGTGCCGACCGTCTTTCCGCGCGTCTCGCAGACCATTGCAGAGATCATCACCATGATCGAGGGGCTGATCGAACGCGGCCATGCCTACACCACGCCGAGCGGCGATGTCTACTTCCGCGTCCATACCGATGAGGACTACGGCAAACTGTCGCGGCGCAAGCTGGAGGAAGCCGTTTCGGGCACGCGCGTGACGAGCAGCGAGGAGAAGTTGGAGGAGGGCGACTTTGCCCTGTGGAAGGCCGCGAAGCCGGGCGAGCCGAACTGGGATAGCCCCTGGGGCAAGGGGCGGCCAGGCTGGCACATCGAGTGCTCGGCCATGAGCATGCAGTTCCTCGGTGAGCAAATCGACATCCACGGCGGCGGCAACGACCTCATCTTCCCGCACCATGAGAATGAGATCGCGCAGACCGAGTCGTTCACCGGCAAGCCTTTCGCGCGCTATTGGATGCACAACGGGATGCTCCAGCTCAAGGGCGAGAAGATGTCGAAGAGCCTGGGCAACCTCATCACCATCGATGAGTTCCTGGCCGAGCATGACGCGGATGTGCTGCGGGTAGTGATTGCGGGCAGCGGCTATCGCAAGCCGCTGGCGTTCAACAGCGACGTGCTGGCCGACGGCGAGCGGGCGCTGGAACGGCTACGGAGCGCGTTGCGGCCTGCGACCGGCGACAAGGCCGACGGGCCGGCGGTGGAGCAGTTGGCCGCGCAGGTACGCGCGGCGCAGGCCGCGTTCGAGGCCGCGCTGGACAACGATTTCAACACGGCGGGCGGCCTGGCGGCCATCTTCGACCTGGTGCGCGCGATCAACTCGGCGCGCGACGCGGGGGTCGGGAGCGAGCCGTTTGCGGACGCGCAGAGTGTCTTCCGCACGTTGACCGGCGTGCTGGGCCTGCGCCTGGCCGGGCCTGAGGCCGGCGGGCAGTCCATCGCGCCGTTCGTGGAGCTGCTGCTGACCGTGCGCCAGGACTTGCGCAAGGCGAAGCAATGGGCGCTGTCCGACAAGATTCGCGATGAACTGAAGGCGCTGGGCGTAATCGTCGAGGACAGCGCCCAGGGCAGCACCTGGCGATTGGTTGGTTGACGCAGGGGCATCCCTTGTGGATGCCCAGGGCAGGCACCAGGCCTGCCCCTACATGAGAATGGTAACGGGGGCATCCCTTACGGATGCCCCCCATGATTAGTTGATGTGAGAGAGGGAATGTGATGGCAGACGCGCAGCGACCGAATAAGGGGTCTTCGAAGGGCGCACCCAAAGGGCGATCATCCGGGCGTTCAGGCGACCGTCGCGAGCGGCCCGCAGGTAAGGCCCCGGCGCCACGGCCCGGCCAGGCGCCGGCTGGAAGTCGCCCCGCTCGTGATGAGCGCTCGGCGCCGCGGACGCCTGCCCCCGACCGGGAGGAGGAGCGGACGCCCGCCCGCGGGCGCAGCGTGCCGCGACCCGCGCCGGCCGACGAGCGCAAGCCGTCACGTCCGCCGGCTGCACAAGAGCCCCGAGCGCGCCCCCCGGCTCGCCGAGGCGGCGCCGGTCCGCGCAAACCTGTTGCGCCCGTAGCGGCTCCCAGTGGGCACGAGTTTCTCTACGGCCGCCATGCCGTCCTGGAGATGCTGCTGGCCGGCCGCCGCAAGGTTTACCGGATTCACCTGCTCGAAGGCACTTCGGCGTCGGGCATCCCGGGCGAGATTGCCTCGCGGGCACGGCTCCGCGGCATCACCGTGACCGAGGTCTCGCGCCAGGCGTTGGACGCGGTCGGTCCGGTGAACCATCAGGGCGTCGTGGCCGAGGTCGATCCCTATACCTATGCCGGGCTGGATGACCTGCTGACCGACAACCTGCCGGAGGATGCGCTGCTGCTCGTGCTGGATCATCTCCAGGATGTGCAGAACATGGGCACGCTGCTGCGCACGGCAGAGGCTATGGGCGTGCTGGGCGTCATCCTGCCCGACCGCCGTTCGGCGGAGATTACGCCGGCTGCGGTGAACGCCTCCGCCGGCGCAGTCGAGCACTTGCGGGTCGCGGTGGTGCACAACCTGGCGCAGACGCTCGACCGCTGCAAGGCTGCGGGCGTGTGGGTCGCGGGATTGGACGCGGGACCGGGCGCGGTGCCGCTGGCGCGCGCGGACCTCAAGGGCCGCATCGCGCTGGTGGTCGGTGCGGAGGGCGAAGGGCTGGCGCGGCTGGTGCGTGAGAAATGTGACTGGCTGCTCGCGATTCCGATGTATGGGAAGGTCGCATCGCTGAATGCGGCGGTGGCCGGGTCCATTGCGTTGGTGGCTGCACGGCAGGCGCAGCGGGGTTCCGGCGTTGCGGCGGCGCGCGAAGAAGAGGTCATTATTTGACTTTAACGGCTTGTGCGCATATACTCACTGTTCGCAGCGCCGGGCGCGCGTTGATGCTATAGCGGGCTGTGACCAGTGCCGACGTAGCTCAATCGGCAGAGCATCGACCTTGTAAGTCGAGGGTTGCCGGTTCAATTCCGGCCGTCGGCTTGCGGGACGACCATCCCGGCAGCACTTTACAATCGATATGGGCAGGTATCCAAGCGGCCAAAGGAAGCTGACTGTAAATCAGATGGCATTAGCCTTCGGAGGTTCGAATCCTTCCCTGCCCACTGGCAATTGATAATTCGGAATTCGTCATTCGTAATTATCAATTGTACCGGCTGCCCACGTAGCTCAGTCGGTAGAGCACGTTCTTGGTAAGAACGGGGTCATCAGTTCAAATCTGATCGTGGGCTTGTCGCGTTTGAGTCTTTTGATCGCCGCCGCTGTCCGGTCTGGCCGGACTTTTCGGCGGCGACTTAACGCCCAAAGGTGAAGGGTTTTTCAGGAGGATACCGTCCATGGGGAAGGAAGTCTTTCAGCGGACGAAGCCGCATGTGAACATTGGGACGATCGGGCATATTGACCACGGCAAGACGACGCTGACGGCAGCGATCACGAAGGTCTTGGCGTTGAAGGGCTGGGCGAACTTCCG
>DAOUGK010000303.1:0-5406 GCA_034429055.1 Anaerolineae bacterium
ATCGCGGGGAGACGATTTCCGAGCAGCAGTACTGGGAGTCGCTGCAGTGGTACAACGCAGAGATGGTGCGCGATGCTTATGTCATGGGCTGCTGCCTGTACCAGGTGGGCCACGCGGGCCTGTGGGAGACCTTCCGCCTCCTCGGGGTGGATAACGATCAGCGGCCCATCCTGCTCATGAACAAGCTCGAGACCCTGCGCACCGCGCCGACGCCGACCCCTGAGCCGACACCGACGCCAACACCGACGCCGGATAAGCGCGCCGAGATGGCGGCTCGCGTCGCCGCGGTCCGGCAGGCCATGGCCGCGGCCGCAGGCCAGGTGGATGCCTTCACCGTCGCGCTGGCCGAGGCACATGCGAAGCTGGACGGGCTGTCTGATGCGACAGCCGGTGCGCCAGGCGAGCCGGAGGTTCAGGCACTCCTGGCCCGGCTGCAGCAGGTCGCGGCCACGCTGGACCGCCTGCCGGGCGACACGCCGCTCGACGTGCCCGCGCTGCGCACGCAGGTGACCGCGCTGCGCACCGCGGCCGGACAACTTCTGAATCGCGTCCAAGCGTTGAGCGCATTCGACGCCCGGCGGGAGGAAGCAAACCGGCAGGCCCTGGCGCTGGACGGACAGGCCGCCGGCATCCGCAACGTCGGCCAACAGGCCGGTGCACTGGCAGTCCAGGCCGCCGCGCTGGCAGCAGAACTGGGGCCGCAGATACCCTCTCCCACACCCGCGGGGCAGCCCTCGCTGCGCGATGTGCGCACGACGCTGCCCGTCGCGGCCGACAGCGCGGTCCCGCAGCGCACATTGTCGGCCATCCGCCGTATCATCGTGCACCACACAGTCACCCGCGACGATGTGACGCCTGAGCGCCTCGCGACCGCGCAGATTGCGCGGGGACAGGCGGGCATCACCTACCACTTCCTTGTGAGCGGCGATGGCACGATCTACTGGACTCAACCGCTGGAGGCGGCCATCGAGCAGACCCTCGTCAACCAGGTCAACGCGGACGGCATCGGCATTGCGCTGGCCGGGAACTTCCAGACGGCCGCGCCCTCAGCGAAGCAGCTTGATGCGGCAGCCGCGCTGAGTGCCTGGCTGCTCGGCTGGCTGGGGCTGCCGGTCAACGCGATCTTCGGTCGCAACGAAGTGGACGCGCGGGTCGCCTCGCCCGGTGCGCAGTGGTCACAGGGCATCCGTTTCCGCGACACGCTCATCGCGGCCGTGTCCGCGATCCTGTCGAGGGCGCAATAGAGCAAGGCCGATCGGAAATAGAACGCTGATACGCGCTGATACGTATGATGGATCATGATAGGACATTAGATCATGAAAATCAGTATTATCAGCGTTCATCAGCGTTCTATTTCGCCACACCCTTTCCGGGCTTCCCGCGATTTGACACATCGCTACGACCGTGTATAATGCCGCCAACGTAACGGAGAGTACACGAAACATGCATCAGCAATCGCTGTCCAAGTGCACCAAGTCCAAGAAGCCTTCCCTGGCCTGCAGGGACGGCCGCTTGTGCATGCGCTAGACAGCTAACGCGAACCAGCACAGCAGCCCTGCCAGGCCCCAAGCGCCTGGCAGGGTTTTTTTGTTAACGCATCATGCGCCGGCCGGTCTCCGACCGAGCCGGCCCAAAAGTGAATCACGAGGGATCGCATGTTCCACAACTTGAAGCGCGCTAAGAAGCAGTTGACCAGCTTGCCAGACTGGATGTCTGGATAGGCCGCTAGCGCGCACCCATCTGCCGCCAAGCCCTTCCGAGCCAGTCTGGCCGGAGGGGCTTTTTATTTCACACAATCATTGGAGGAAATACCATGTCACTCGAAGTACTCTGCCCGGAATGTGAAGGACCTGTCGAGTTGCGCGATCCGCTGCAAGGCGAGATCGTGCCCTGCCCGTCGTGCGGCGCGGACCTGGAAGTCGTCAGCCTTGACCCGCTGCGGCTCGAACTGGCGCCGGAAGAAGAGGAGGACTGGGGCGAATGAACGCAACGTATCCTTCGACCGGCGATGGTTCGTCTGGGGATGGCTCATCCGCCGTGCCGAGCCGTACACCCACTGAGGATGCTCGCGCCTCACGACCGCGCGTGGCCGTCATCGTGTCGCGCATCCGCGTGGAGGAGAAGCTGCTGCTGCAGGCCCTTGAAACGACCGGCGCGCACGTCGAGGTGGTGAACGACGACAGCCTCGTGCTGCCTCTTCCGGCCGGCGCCGCCGTGCCCTTCCCCATCCGCGCCGATGTGGTGCTTGAGCGTTCGGTCAGTGCGGCGCGCGGCCTCTATGCGCTGCGCCTGCTCGAACTGGCGGGCATCCCGACAGTCAACCGCTATGCCACCGCCGCAACCTGCTGGGACAAGCTGCTGACCACCGCCGCGCTCGCTGCCGCGGGCGTGCTCCAACCGCGCACCCGCGTGGCCTTCACGCCTGAGTCCGCGCTCGCCGCCATCGAGGAGCTGGGTTATCCCGCAGTCCTCAAGCCCATCGTCGGCTCATGGGGCCGTCTGCTTGCGCGCGTGAACGACCGCGACGCCGCCGAAGCCATCCTGGAGCACAAGGATGTCCTCGGCTCGTACCTGCACAGCATCTACTACATCCAGGAATATATCGCCAAGCCCGGCCGCGACATCCGCGCCTTCGTCGTCGGTGACGAGACCATCTGCGCCATCTACCGCGCATCGGCCCATTGGATCACCAACACGGCGCGCGGGGGTTCGGCGAGCAACTGCCCGGTCACGCCGGAGCTGGACAGTCTGTGCCGGACGGCCGCGCGGGCGGTCGGCGGCGGGGTGCTGGCGATCGACGTGCTCGAGGACCCCGAGCGCGGCCTGCTGGTCAACGAAGTGAATCACACGATGGAATTCCGCAATAGCATCGCCACGACCGGGGTGGACATCCCCGGCCGCGTGGCGGAGTATGTGCTGCGCGCCGCGCGGGGCCTCACCCCCCAGCCTAGTCTCCCGATGCCAGATCGGGAGAACGGGAGCCTGCAGGGGGTGAGGCTATGACCCCTGCCTCTGGCATGTCCCTAACTCCCCCCTCTCCTGATCCGCAGGTCAGGAGAGGGGGGCAGGGGGGTGAGGTCGCCGTCTCCATCGCCGGCGGCTCAGGCTACGGCGGCGGGGAGTTGCTCCGCTTGCTGACCGGCCACCCCTGCGTGACGGTCGGCCAGGTGACCTCCGAGTCGCACGCGGGCGATTATGTCCACAGCCTCCACCCGAACCTGCGGCCCGTGGGACGGCGGCAGGCGGTCCGCTTCACGTCGCTCAGCGAGCTGGCCCCCTGCGATGTCCTCTTCCTGGCCCTCCCGCACGGCGAGGCCCAGCGCCGCATCGATCACTTCGCCTCACTGGCCCCGACCATCGTTGACCTCTCTGCCGATTTCCGCCTCTCCGACCCTGACGCCTATGAACGCACCTATGGCCATTCGCACGCGGCGCCGGACTGGCTGCCGCGCTTCACCTACGGCCTGCCGGAGGCCAACCGGGATGCCATCCGGGCGAGCCGGCACGTCAGCGGCGTCGGGTGCAACGCGACCGCGGCCAACCTGGCCCTGCTGCCGCTCGTGCGTGCGGGGCTGCTGTGGGCCGACCGGCCCATCGTCGTTGACGTGAAGGCGGGGTCGTCGGAGGGCGGAGCGTCTTCAAGCGCAGCTTCACATCACCCCGAGCGCGCGGGTGCGGTACGCTCCTTTGCGCCGACAGGCCACCGCCACGAGGCGGAGGTGCGCCGTGTACTGGGCCGCGAGGATGTCTACCTGTCCGTCACGTCCATCGAGCTAGTGCGCGGGGTGCTGGCAACGGCCCACGCCTGGGTCGAGCCGGGCGTCGCGGAGAAGGACCTGTGGCGCGCGTACCGGGCGGCCTACGGCGCGGAGCCGTTCGTTCGAATCGTCCACGAGCGCGGGGGCATCTACCGCCACCCGGAGCCGAAGCTGCTGGCAGGCACCAACCTGGCCGATGTCGGCTGGGAACTCGACCCGGCGACGGGCCGCCTCGTGGCGCTGGCCGCGCTGGACAACCTGGGCAAGGGCGCGGCCGGCAGCGCCGTGCAATGCATGAACCTGATGCTCGGCTGGGATGAGACCCTCGGCCTTGAAGCATGCGGCCTGCACCCGATCTGAGGAAGGACATTATGGATCCCATCGTAGTCAAAGTCGGCGGCGCAGCAGGCGTCGCGCTCGAACCGGTCATCGAGGACCTCGCATCGCTCGTCCGTGAGGGCTGGCCCGTCGTGCTGGTGCACGGGACATCCGCCGCCGCCGACGCGCTCGCCGGCCGCATGGGCCTGCCCGTGCGCCACATCACCTCGCCTTCTGGTCACGTCAGCCGCTACACCGACCCGGCCATGCTCGAAGTCTATGCGGCAGCGGCAGCGGGCGACGTCAACACTGCGATCGTCGCAGACCTCCAGCGGGCGAGTTGCAACGCGCTCGGCCTGGCCGGCGTCGACGGCCGGCTGCTCGTCGCGCGGCGCAAGGACGCGGTCCGCGCGGTCGAAGCGGGCCGCCAGCGTATTATTCGCGACGACTTCACCGGGCAGCTCGAAAGCGCCAACGGCGAGCTGCTCCGGCTGCTGCTGGCTGCGGGCTATACGCCGGTCGTCGCGCCGCTGGCCCTCGGCCTGGGCGGCGAACGGCTCAACGTGGACGGCGACCGTGCGGCCGCGCTGGTCGCCGGCGCGCTCGGCGCCTCCGCGCTGGTCATCCTGAGCAACGTGCCTGGCCTGCTGGCCGACTTCCCCGACGAGAACAGCCTGATCTCGCACATCGACCCGGCGCACCTGCCGATGGTCGAGGGCCTGGCGCAGGGGCGCATGAAGAAGAAGCTGCTAGCCGCGCGCGAGGCACTGGCAACGGGCGTGCCCACGGTCATTCTGGCCGACTCGCGCCGCCCCAGGCCCATCCGCGCCGCGCTCACCGGTCGCGGGACGGTCATCGGACACGAATTGAAGATTGAAAATGGAAGATTGAAGATTAGTAGTCTCGAATGGCAGGAGAGCCGGTTACAGGTTGAAGGTATGCAGGTTGCAGGTTAGCACCACGCCGCCTGCCTTGGCCGGCCTCGCCGAACATGCTTGCCGGCTTTTCCAACCGTGAAAGGATAGAAGACATGTCCATCAACATAACTCAACCACAATCTTCAATCTTCAATCTTCAATCTTCAATCGCCGCCTCGGAGGCGGCGCACACGTCCGGCGTTTACCCGAAACGCCGGCTGGCGATCGTGCGCGGGGAGGGCGCGCGGGTGTGGGATGACGAGGGTCGGGAGTATATCGATTGCGTGGGCGGCCAGGGCGCGGCCAACCTCGGCCACGCACACCCGGCGGTCGTTGCCGCGTTGAGCGAGCAGGCCGCCCGGCTCATCTCCTGCCCGGAGATCTTCTACAACGACCGCCGCGCCGAGCTGCTG
>DAOUGK010000304.1:0-8621 GCA_034429055.1 Anaerolineae bacterium
GCTCCCGGCTGTCGGCCATCGCGTACTCGAAGCGGCGCTCCGGCGCCATATCCAGCCGGATTTCATGGCAGTGCGCCGTCGCAATCCAGCCCTGCCGTTCCAGGTCCTTCCAGGGCACATCGTACTTCTTGGGGCCGATCAGCGCGAAGACGTGGTCCTCCTTGCCGTCCTCGCGCACCAGGGTGGCCGTCAAGCCGAGGCGGCGGCGGCCCTGCAGCTCCGCGGTCATGCGGAACATGGGCGCAGGGAGCAGGTGGACTTCGTCGTAGACGATGAGGCCCCAGTCGCGCTCGTTGAACAGCTTGAAATGGGGGAAGTCATCGGGCGTCAATGGCTGGACGGAGGTGCCGAAGTCATCGAACAGGTCGGCTTCGTCCGCGTCGCGCGGTCGCCGCTTGTGATAGGTGAGAATCTGGTACGTGGTAATGGTGACGGGTTTGATTTCCTTGACGTCGCCGGTGTATTCACCCACCTCGTCAGAGGCGAGGGAGGTCTTGTCGAGCAGTTCCTCGATCCACTGGCGCACGGCCACCGTGTTCGTCGTCAGGATGAGGGTGTTGGTCTGCAACTGTTCCATGACGCCCATGCCCACGATGGTCTTGCCTGCTCCGCACGGCAGCACGACGACGCCTGAGCCGCCCTGGGCCGAGCCGCCGGCATGGAACGTCTCCACCGCATCCGTCTGGTAATGGCGCATGGTGAAGGCCTTGCCGTTGCGCCGCATCGCGTCGAGCAGGCGGATGGTCAGGGCGGCGCCATCGACATAACCCGCCAGGTCCTCTGCCGGGAAGCCCACATCGACGAGGGCTTTCTTGATGTGGCCGCGCATGGCCGGATTGACCTGCACGGTGCGCTCGTCGATTTGGCCGGTGATGAACTGGCTGACCTTGCGCTGGCGGCTGACCTCCAGCATGAGCAGCGGGTCTTCTGCGCTGAGCAGCAGGCCGCCATCCGGTGCGCGGCGCAGCTTCAGCCGCCCGAAACGCGAGACGTAGTCCCGCACATCGGCCTGGATGTTGCCGGGGACATCGTACTTGCTGTAGCGGGTCAGGGCCTGGAGAATGGCATCCGCATCCAGCCCGCTGGCGGCTGCGTTCCACAGCGACAGCGGCGACAGCCGGTAGGTGTGGATGTGTTCGGGGCTCTTCTCCAGTTCCGCAAAGCGCGCCAGCGCGTCGCGCGCCTCCTGGTAGTCGGGATTATCGACCTCCAGCAGAACGGTGCGGTCGCTCTGCACGACCATCGGATTCAACGGATTAACGGCCATACGACTCTGCGATTCCCGCGATGATGCTGAACACAATGTGCCAGTATACACCGGCACACGGCCCAAAGACAAAGCGTCAACTTCTGCGCGTCAGCGTCTTGATTTCCCCGCCGGGCCGGAACCGCAGCGCGGACCAGGTCTCATCCACCGCAATCTGCGTGACCGGCAGCCACCCCGCCGCGGTGACGCTGTCCCAGCCGGTGTCGCGGTTGATGTCGGTCTGCACGGTCTTGCTGCGCTTGGGATAGGTCAGCCAGAGGATGCCGCCGGGCTTGAGCGCGGCCATGCCCCGATGGGCCAGCGTCTCCACGTCGGTCTGCCGGTGCACGAAGACCTGCACGATATCGGCCCCAGTCTGCGGTGCGCCATCCGCAAGCAGCGCCGCCCCTTCCGGCAGCGGCAGCAATCGCTCACGATAGCCCGGCGGCGGGTTGAGCAGCAGCACCGTGCGTCCCGGCTTGACCTGGAGCTTCTTGAGCAACGCTTCGTCCATCGTTCCCTCCCCGTTCGCAGTCAGCAACGCACGATTATATCACAATTGCACTATAAGTGGATTTCTGACCTCAGTTCCCAAGTATGAGCGTGCCCCACTGGGTCGGGTTGTCGTGGGTGATGCGCGCAGGAGAGGAGGCCAGGGCGGTCTGCTGGGCCGGCGTGCTGCCGTCGTTGTCGTTCACCGCGAGGTTGAAGCCGAAAGGCGTACCGGCGGCGACCGCCGCAGTCACCTCACCGGCTGTCAGGTCGAACGCCGACCAGGGAACCAGCGCCTCGACCCGGTAGCCGGTCGCCGTCAGTGCGACTGCCGCCGGGATGTCGAGCGCGCTCTCGCGCGCATACGGCAGCCACCGATAGCCGCGCGGGCTGGCAGCCTGCGGCCCGTAGCTCAGGCCGATCTGGTAGTCATCCGCCGAACTGCCGGGATCCGCCAGGTCGCCCGCGAGGTCCCGGTCGAAGTTCAGTTCCAGACCGTCCCCCTGCCACATGTCGGTGTTCTGCGGGCCGGGGCTATACGCGTCATCCGTCACATCGAGCGCGAGATAGAGGCCCTCTGCCGCCCAGGCCACCTGGAAGCGCGCGGCCAGGTCAGCCGCACCGGTCCACGCGTCGCGGCCGTGTACGAGTGCGCTGACGGGCTGCCAGCCTGCGGGCCACTCGCTGAAGTCCGCGTCCAGCGTCGCGGTCAGTGGCCGCGCCGTGAACCGGCCCTGGCTCGCAGGCCGGGCGGCTGCGGATGCCGGGCCAGGCTCCGGCACGGCCAGCACGCCGAGGTCCGCGCTGCGCCAGCCGGCTGCATGTACGGCCAGGGCCAGCGGCCGCCAACCCGGTTCGGTCGCGAAGTTGTAGAGTTCGCCGGCGGTGCAGGACGGGACGTTGGTGCTGCGCAGCAGGAAGCCGCGCTCGAACGGTTGGAGCAGCGCACAGAAGCCCTTCTCCTTATCCGTCGCCCAGCCGAGCGCCTGGAAGACATCGTCGCGCGTCGACCAGACCCAGCCGAACCCCCGCTGCGGCGCGACCAGTCCTGCCGGTGCAGGGCCGCGGCCCGCGGGCTCAGACCCGTCCCACGGCTCTGTGATCGGCAGCCAGCGGCCGTCGTTCAGCAACACATAGGCTTCGTCGGTGTCGCTGCGCCAGAACATCGCGCCGCGCTCGAACGGCTCCCACGCGGCCCACACCACCGCTGCCGGTCCCTGTGCGCAGCCGAGTTCCGCCAGGCTGTAGAGGGACGCGAGCTCCGGCGCCACGTCCATCGTGCAGGCGGGCGGCTCCGTCGGAGTGGGCGTGGGACTGGCGCTCGCAGTGGCAGTCGTGGTCGCCTGTGCGGTCATCGTTGCGGTCGGCGTCTCCGCAGCCGCCGCGCCGGTGGGGGCAGCGGTCGCCGTCGCCTGCGCGACTGCGGCGGGCGTGCCCGGCGTCGAGGTCACCGCAGGGGGCGTCCAAGCGCTGCCGGATGACCCGACGCGCTGGCGAAAGGTCATCGCGGCGAAGATGCCCGCAACAAACACGAACGCGATCAGCGCGATGCCTGCGATCAGGTAAGGGTTGCGCCGCGGCTGCGGCTCGACGGGCGGCTCGGAATCGGGATAGGTCATGGCATCACTCTCTTCTCACAACAGCCAATCATAGCACGTTTGGTGACAATACACCGTGCGGCTGCGCTTCTCTGTGAGCGCGGGTACAGGGCAGCGATTGATCGATCGCTATGCGGGCCGGAGCACGTGGTGCGTGGGTCAGGGGGTGATGGCCGGCTCGGAGGACGACTTGCCGGTCAGGGCCGTCGCGAAGCGCCAGAGAGCGTCCAGCCGGAACAAACGAGCGGCTGCCAGATACGCAACGACACCCGCCGCGCCGCAGGCGGCCAGCGTCATCAGGTTGCCCCAGACCGCGCGCTCTGCCAGGCCCGCGATGACGATCACGACGACGGCCATCGCCGCCGAGGCAGCCAGCGTGCGCAGGAGCGACAGGGCGGTCTCCCGACCTTCCACCCCGCCGATGCGCCGGCCCAGGATGAGCAGCAGCGCGATGACCTCGAGCGTGATCGCGATGGAGTTCGCCAGCGCCAGCCCGCCATAGCCGAGGCTGCGCATCAGCACGAGGCCGAGGCCGATGCTGAGTGCGGCGGATGCGGCTGCCAGCCACAGCGGGGTGACGGTGTCCTGCAGCGCAAAGAAGGCGCGCGCGGCCAACTCCAGGCAGGCGTGCCCGGCCAGCCCCAGCGCATAGAAGCGCAGCGCCACGTAGACCGCCTCTGTCGCGGCCGCGTCGAATTCCCCGCGCTGATACAGCAGCGCCAGCAGCGGCCGGCCCAGCAGGATGAGTGCGACGGCCGCCGGAACGGCCAGCGCGAGGACGGTGCGCAGCGACTCGCCCAGGGTGTGCCGCAGCCCCGCGTGGTCGTGCCGCGCCGCGAGCACGGCCAGCGTCGGGAAGGCCACCAGCCCGAATGCGGTGCCGATGATGGTCTCCGGCAGCTGCATGGCATCCCAACCCCATTCGAGCGCGCTGACGCTGCCCGCGCCGAGCCGCGAGGCCAGGTTGGTCGTTGCCAGGAGGCTGAGATGGAAGACGCCCAGGTCGAGCACGCGCGGTCCCATCAGCCAGGCGACCCGGCGCACGCTCCCGCGGCCGGCAGACAGCACCGGCCACCACCGGAAGCCGTAGTAGAGCAGCGCGGGGACCTTGATGAGCAGATGGAGCAGCGCACCGACGACTGCACCGACGGCGAGCCCGCGCACGCCCCACGTGGGGACCAGCCACAGCGCGGCGGCTGCGATGCTCAGGGGGTAGACGATGGGCGCGAGCGCCGGAAACAGGAAATGCTGGAAGCCGTGGAGCACGCTGCCCTGCACCGCGCTGACGCCGAAGATGACGGTGGAGACGAGCACGATGCGCATGATGCCGGCGGTCTCGGCCTGCTGCGCAGGCTCGAAGCCGGGTGCGATGACGGTGCGCACGAGCCACGGCGCGAGGATGGCCGCGAGGATAGCCAGCGCGCCGACCACCAGCACGACCCAGTTCGTCACCGCGCTCGCCAGCCGCCACGCGCCTGCCCGGTCCTCCGCTGCGAGGAAGTCCGCAAACACCGGAATGAACGCAGTCGCCAGCGCACCGCCTGCGACGATCGTGAACAACAGGTCGGGCAGCTTGAAGGCCGCATAGTAGGCGTCGAGCCCGGCGCCGATGCCGAACGTGCGGCCGATGATCATGTTGCGGAAGAGGCCCGCGGCGGCGGCCAATGCGAACGCCGCCGAAACCATCAACACATTGCGTGCAAGATGGCGGGCAGTACTGCGGGGGTCAGAAGTGGTCACGGCAGGCCCGCCAGCGCCGCCGCGGCTTCCGCATAATTCGGGTTGAACCCCAGCGCGGTCTGCCAGGCCGCCCGCGCACCCTCGACATCACCCTTTGCCTGGAGCGCGCGGCCGCGCCAGTAGAACAGCTCCTCGACCGACTTCGCCTGCGCGAGGGTTGCGTCTGCCAGCGCGATGATTTCGTCGTAGCGGCCGACCTCGTAGTATGCGCGGAACGGTCCGAACTGGTACCACAACATACGCCACGGCAGCTTGATGGTGCGTGCCTGATCGAAGGCCTGGGCCGCGCGGGGATAGTCGCCCAGCGCGACCAGGCTGCTGCCCACATTGAACCAGGCGAACGGGTCCTGGGGATTGGCCTGCGCCGCGCTCTCGGCGGCGGCCAGCGACCGCTGCCACATGGCCGTGTCGTCCAGGTCGCCGCCGATGATGGCCTCCACTGCCGCAGCGCGCGCATCGTCATACGTCACGACATACGCGCGGTTGAACACGGCCCACAGCCGGTCCAGTCCGTCATACGGCAGGCGGATGCCCGCATAGGGCTGGTCCTTCTTGATGCCGTGCGAATCATAGGAATCGTAGACCACCCACTCGCCCGTCTGGTCGTCATAGCCCACGATGAGCCGGTAATGGCCCATGCCGTCGTTCGGCTTGGGCTCATACCAGGTCTCGATGAGGACCGGCACGCCCGCGTCGATGAACGCACGCAGGCGGCCCGCATCGCCGTTGACGCGCGCGATAGAGTGCAGGCCCTGGCGGCGCGCATACTCGGCCATCTCCCACGGGTTGACGTTTTTGTCGTCGCGGTAGGGCCGCAGGGTGGCGGCGACCGTGTCCTGGCCGTGCTGCACGCCGAAATAGCTCAGGTTCATCGCCAGCGTGGCCGGGCCGCAGTTGTTCCAGGTCTGCCAGTAGTGCGCCAGCCCCGTGAGCTGGTTGGCGGGCAGGGCCGGCGGCGCGGGCGTCGCGGTCGGCGGAACTGCGGTCGGCTCGGCGGTCGGCAGGGGGGTGGGCGTGCGCGTCGGACGCTGCGTGTGCAGGCTCTCGGCATCATCGTCGATGCCCGCGAGTTCACTCGCTAACGCCAGCGCGGAATTGCGCTCGGCTACTGCTTGCGTATTCGACCGCGGGCTGGATGCGACGGCAACGGCTGCAGTGGACGTGCGCGCAGGCTCCGCCGCAGGGGCGGCCGGACTTGTGGGTGTCTCAGCCGCCGGTGCGGTGGCAGAGGGCGCGAGTGTTGTCGGGGTCAGCGCGCGCGCCGACGTGAACTCGAAGTCGGCGGCCGTCTGCGCCGCAGCCATCGGCGTGGGCACATAGACGGGATGGGGCAGGTAATCTGCGATTTCGGCGTACGCCCGGCGCCACAGCCCTTCGGGTCCCCCATAGCGCACGAGGCCGGCGGTCAGGATGACAGCCCCGGCCATGACGAGCGCGAGCAGGGTCCACCTGGCCGCGCGTTGGGTTGTCCTGTTCAAAGCGGGTTAACCTTGTAGCGGATTTTGCGCTGGCTTCGCGTGACGTGCATAGGATGGACGTCCGCGTGAGTGAATGCGTTCCCAATCCACCTGGCCGAAGGATAGCACGAGACGGCGATTGTGGCAATAACGGACGCGTGACAGGAGATACACAAAGTTATTGACCGCGGAAGAGCAGCGGCAGATACGTGGCCCGAAATTCCCCGTCGACTTCGACTGTCGCCCGCGCCGCGCCCATGTTCGCGCCCGCATCGAAGGCCAAGACCGCCACTTCATACGACCCCGCCGCGGGCGCGAGCCAGGTGAGCGTATAGGGCGCGGCGCGATCCAGGGCCACGGTCGTGCCGTCCACCTGCCAGGCAACGAGCGTGACCGCGGCATCGTCGGTCGCCTCCGCCGTGAGGGAGACCGCCGGGCTGCCCGGCTGCTGGATAGCGGTGAGGCTGACCTGCGGCGATGTCGCGTCGCCGCCCAGGCCGATGCTCTTGGCTGGATTGTCGGCCATGCCGGTCAGGTAGGTGACCGCGGGGAGGTTGCGCCCGGTCTCGCGCGGGATGCTGCGCGCCGTCGGGTAAAAGCCGGGATCCGCGTACACCGGGTACATCTCGAAGGTGAAGGCGAAGATACCGCGCTCGCCGTAGAGCCAGTCCACCGTGTCTCCCGCGGTGAGGTACAGCGCGGAAGCCTGCTGCGGCGTGTACTCATTCGTTGCGGCCATGTGCTCCGCCAGGGCGACGAACGCGCGGTAATCGTCCGGCGGCATGTCGTCAGGCAGCTCGTCATAGGTGTAGCCATACGGATACATGATGAGCTCGCCGTAGGTATGGAAGCTGATGGCCGTGGTGATGTTGGGACGTGCTATGACGAAATCGCGGATGGCCTGAGTCTCCGGCTCGGAGAACGGCTCCGGGCCGCGGTACGTATCGCTCGCTGGGAAAGGGCTCGAGCCTTCGCCGCCCCAGCGATAGCCGTAGTTGCGGTTGAGGTCCACACCGTAGCTGTCGTCAGGATTGGGCTGCCGGTTCTTGCGCCAGTAACGGTAGTAGCCGGTCTCGATGTCGTATTCGCCGCCGTCCGGGTTGACGTTGGGCAGAACCCAGATCTCACGCTGCTCGACGAGGTTGGTCAGCGCGGGATCGACGCCATAGCCTTCGGTGAACAGACGGATGATCGCCAGGGCCATCTCGACGGTCAGGTGTTCGCGCGCATGGTGGAGCGCCACGAACAGGACGGCCGGCTCGTCCGGCTCGTCGCGTTCGGGACTGTCGCTGATCTTGACGGCGGGGATGGCGCGGCCCTCCACGCTCACGCCGGCATCGGTCAGGCGCACGATATCGGGGTAGGCGGCGGCAGTATCCGCCAGGGCCGCCAGGAGTTCGGCATAGTTGTGGTAGGCTGCGTCCGCGGGCGGAAAGTCGAGCGGGGTAACGGACAGCGGGCGGAGACCGGCCGCGCGCGCGGCTGCCAGTTCCGCGGCGGTCATCACGCTGACCGCGTTCTCCCCGCGCAAGCCGTCGATCGCAAAGCCCTGCTCCGCCAGGGCCGTGCGCTCGACCGCGTTCGCTGCGGGCAGCACGACCGTGTAGAGGCGGGGTGCAGGCGGCGTGCCCTGTGCGGGTTCAGCCTGGAACGCGACCGCGCTGGGCGGCGTCACCAGGATAGCGAGCAGGAACGCAAAAAGCAGCCCGCGCAGGCGGTAAATCGACATATAGGCTCCTCCTTGCAGGCACCCTGAGCGGATGGGCGCCGCGCAGCGGCGCACGTAGTCGAAGGAAGCTTGCGTTGGTCCTGCCATGAAATCACTGGAGTTCGGCCCCAGCAATCCCAAATGTGTCGCCCACTCGCAGGATTGGAGTCGAGGCTTTAGCCGGATAGGTCGGTTGGGTGCGGACACAGCCAAACCGGCTAAAGCCTCGACTCCGGCTACACTTGGAATCACCGGAGTTCGGCCTGTGATTATAGCATTTTCGGGGCAGCCGTGCTAAAATCGGTGTTGAAGGGCCAGGGCAACGGCGCCGCGGCCCGTTTCGCGCGGTTACACTATGAGTCTATCAGGGAATTTCTCTG
>DAOUGK010000305.1:0-3873 GCA_034429055.1 Anaerolineae bacterium
CCTGACTCGGCCTACCGGGCCGTGCTCCGCGCGCTGCACGCGGACCCGACGGGAGCGACGGCCCCTGGCCCGCTGCACGTGACCGCGGAGGGTCTGAATGACATGCCGATGTACTTCATGCCCGGCAACCACGATGACCTGTCGGCCATGCTGCGCGTGCTCTTTCCGGGCAGCAAGGACATGGAGCGCATGAACGTACGCTTCGAGCATCAGGGCATCCGCTTCGTCTGCATCGACTGGGGCCGCGACCCCTATGCCCTGTCCACGCCGGAGATGTTCGAGTTTCTCGAAGAGAGCCTGGCCGACGGTATGCCCGCAGTCATCCTGACGCACCATCCCGTTGCCGAAGTAGATGCGGCCTGGCTGGACCAATTCCTCGCCCGCGATACGGACCGTTTCTGGGAGATTGTGCGCGGGAAGAACGTGCTCGGCGTATTGGCCGGCCATGTGCACATGTCCACAGAAAAGCTGGTTAGGAATATCCCGGTCTACACCCTGCGCTCGACCGGTTTCCAGTTTGCGCGGCAGGATCATCCCGCCACACTGTTGCAGCCCCCGCACTATCGCCTCGTCACCATTCACGACGGCATACTGACAAGCCGCTTGTATGAGGTAAGCATATGAAACAACTTCTGGTTCTGGGCGCCGGCACTGCCGGTACGATGGTCGTCAACAAGCTGCGTCCCCTGCTCGACGCCGACGAATGGAAGATCACCATCGTCGATCAGCACGAGACGCACTATTACCAGCCGGGCTTCCTGTTCATCCCGTTCGGGATGTACAGCAAGAGCGACGTGGTCAAGCCGAAGCGCGACTTCATTCCCCCCGGCGTCGAACTGATTATGTCGCCTATTGAGATCATCGAGCCGGAGCACAACCGCGTCCGGCTGGTAAAAGAAGGCCGCTATCTCAATTATGATTTCCTGGTCATCGCGACCGGCGCGCACACGCGGCCGGAGCAGACACCCGGCCTCCAGGAGCACGAGTGGTACAAGTCCATCTACGACTTCTACACTATCGAGGGCGCGCTGGCGCTGGCCCGCCATCTGCGCACGTGGCAGGGCGGCCGCCTGGTTGTTAACGTCGTCGAGAATCCCATCAAGTGTCCCGTCGCGCCGCTCGAGTTCCTCATGTTGGCCGACTGGTTCTTTCATGAGCAGGGCATCCGTGACCGGGTCGAGTTGGTCTACGCGACGCCGCTGTCGGGCGCGTTCACCAAGCCCATTGCGGCCAAGCACCTGGGCGACATCCTGGATCAGAAGGGCGTCAAGGTCGAGCCGGAGTTCATGGTGATGGAGGTCAACCCTGACGCGAAGAAGATCGTCTCCTATGATGAGCGCGAGGTGGAATACGACCTGCTGGTTACCGTACCGCTAAACATGGGCGACGAACTGATCGCGCGATCGGGCATGGGCGACGAGCTGAACTACATCCCCGTCGACAAGCACACTTTCCTCTCGCCCAAGTATGCCAACATCTTCGTGTTGGGCGATGCTGCGGGCATCCCGACCTCGAAGGCGGGCAGCGTCGCACACTTTGCCGTGGACACCTTCGCGGAGAACTTCGAGCGGTACATCGACGGGCTGGAGATGCTGCCCACGTTCGACGGGCACGCCAACTGCTTTATCGAGTCCGGCTTCGGCAAGGGCCTGCTGATCGACTTCAACTATGATGTCGAGCCGCTGCCCGGCCGTTACCCCTTGCCCGGCGTCGGGCCATTCACACTGTTGCAGGAATCCGAGATGAACCACTGGGGCAAGATGATGTTCCGGTGGATGTACTGGAACATCCTGCTCAAGGGCCAGCAATTGCCGTTGCCGGCGCGCATGAGCATGTCGGGCAAGTGGCGGCAATAGGAGGGCGCACATGGACCAGCCAACCGGGATTGCCGTCATGGATCCATCGGTCGCAGAGCTCCACCAGAAGCTCGACCTGCTGACCACTCAGGTGCTTTACCTGACCGAGCAGGCGCAGCGCGCCGAGCGCGCCGGCCAGGAACGCGCCGAGCTGATGCACGACGCGATGCCCATCGTCAACGATGTTTTTCGCATCTCCGTCGAGCAGCTCGAGGAGGTGCAGGAGTACGTAGACCTGGCTGACCTGCTGCGCCTGGTGAAGCGTTTGCTGCGCAACGGGCGCAACATCGAGAAGATGCTCGACCAACTCGAGAGCATCATGGACCTGGTGCAGACCGTCGGGCCGCTGTCCGATGAGGCGTTCGGCAAGGCAGTCGACCTGCTGCAGACGGCCGAGCACAAGGGCTACTTCCGCTTCGCGCAGGGCGGCGCGCGCATCGTAGACAACGTTATGGCCTCGTTCACGGAGGACGATGTCAACCGCCTGGGCGATAACGTGGTGTTGATGCTCAACACAGTCAAGGACATGACCCAGCCCGAAATCCTGGGCTTCGTCCGCACCTTGATGGCCCAGGCCGAAGTCGAGGTAGCGAAACCGGTCAACACTTCGCTGCCCGCGCTGCTCGGCCAGATGCGTGACCCGGATGTGCGCCGCGGCCTCACGCTGACCATGCGCGTGCTCAAGCTCGTCGGCGCACAGGCAAAATAAAGACCCAAGGCAAAGCAGAAACCCGAGTAGACACCCGTTTTCGTGCCAGGCTTCGCCTGGCCGAAGAAAACGGGTGTCGAACAACACCAATATGGAGATGCAACTATGGCAACCCGCACAATCGCAGGCAAGACCGTCCAGGTCAACGACGAAGGCTTCATGACCAACCCCGCCGAGTGGACACGCGAGATGGCCCCCGAACTCGCGCAGGAAGAAGGCATCGCGGAACTCACGGCCGCGCACTGGAAGGTGATCGACTTCTGCCGGGAGAGCGCCAAGAACCTGGGCGGCAAATCGCCCACGCTGCGCCAGATCACGACCGGCACCGGCGTCTCCACCAAGGACCTGTTCGCCCTGTTCCCCAAGGGCCCGGCCAAGAAGGTCGCAAAGGTCTCTGGCCTCGGCAAGCCCGAAGGCTGCGTCTGATTCTAACCCGTCCCTGCCGTGGCCGATCGTGCTGCGGCCGGTCTCTGACCGAGCCGCAACCTGCCGAGCCACGGCAGCACCCGGTCTCACCACCCATTAGAGAGGCATTCCGATGACTGACGAAACTCGTAAGGTTGCATTCATCTGCTCCAAGGGCACGCTCGATATGGCCTACCCGGCCCTGGTCATGGGCTGGGCTGCACTGGGCAACGGCATTGACGTGACGATCTTCTTCACCTTCTGGGGCATGGACATCATCAACAAGAACCGCATCGACCATCTGGAGCTTGCGCCGGTTGCCAACACCAGCATGAAGATGAGCATGATGGGCGTGGACACCGGCAACCTGGGCATCCCCAACCTGATGGGCGTGCTGCCCGGCATGACCGCCTTTGCGACGAGCCTGATGCGCAAGAAAATTGCGGAGGTCGGCGCGCCGCCGGTGCGCGAGTACCTGCAAATGCTCGTGGACGGCGGAGCCAAGCTGTACGCGTGCAAGATGTCGGTAGACATGATGGGCCTGGAGAAGGAAGACTTTGTGGACGGCGTCATCGACATCGTCACGGCCAGCGACTTCATGGACATGACCGACGGCGCACAGATCATCTTCATCTAAAGTCTGGCGCGGCCGTCAACGAATTCAGCAACGAATAAACGAATCATCGCACCCGTCGGCAATTCGTTTATTCGTTTGCGAATTCGTTGATGGCCGTTTGTGGTATCATTCCCCTCATGACAACACCCGACACCGCGCCCGCCAGGTATCACGTCCTGGCAAAGCCCACCGGCGCCATCTGCAACCTGGACTGCAAGTACTGCTTCTTCCTGTCGAAGGAGCTGCTCTATCCCGGCAGCCGCTTCCGTATGGCCGACGACCTGCAG
>DAOUGK010000306.1:0-5135 GCA_034429055.1 Anaerolineae bacterium
GTTGTATGTCTCTTCGGGCAGCATGTGCACCAGCACGCGCGAGCCGTCGACGCCTTCCCACCAGAACGACTGGTGCGGGAACTTGTTGATGAGGCTCCAGCTCAGCTTCTGCGTGCAGAAGGTGTGCAGCCCGGCCCGCGCCATGATGCCCGGCAGGGCCGCAGTGTAGCCGAATGCATCCGGGAGCCAAATATAGCGCGGGTCCACCCCGAACTCGGACATGAAGAAGCGGCGGCCATAGAGAATCTGCCGGATCAGCGACTCGCCGCCTGTTACGTTGGTATCGCATTCCACCCAGAGCGCGCCCTGCGGCTCGATCCTTCCGGCGGCCACGCCCGCGCGGATGCGCTGGTACAGGCCGGAGTATTCCTCCTTCATCCACTGGAAGTACTGCGCCTGGCTGGCCGCGAAGACGTAGTCGTCGTAGCGCTCCATGTTCGCCAGCGCAGTCGAGAAAGTGCGCGCGCCCTTGCGCTTCGTCTCGCGGATGGGCCACAACCAGCCCAGGTCCATGTGCGCGTGACCGATCGCGCTGACCGATAGCGACGGGTCGCCGCCCCGCTTGCTCAGCACACCTGCCAGCGCGGCCCGCGCGGCCGCAACCGATTCGGCGGTGAAGCCGTTCCAGAAGGCGTGGACTGCGTCGTTCAGCGCGACGAGAACCTGGTCATGCCGCGCGGATGCGGGCGGCAGCACCTTCAGCGCATCGAGCAGCACCTCGAAATCGTAGTACAGGTCGCGCACCGCGTCGTTGCAGACGGCAATGGTTGCCTCGCGGATGGCGCCGTTGTCCTGAAGATTGCCGAACAGGTCATTGGCCCCCACATCGGCCCACACTTCCACCGGCTCGCCGCCCGCCGCGGGCGACGCGAAGGGCAGCACGCGCTTGCCCGGCCGGCCCAGCGAGAAGTCATAGGTGGAAGACAGGTTGGTCAGCCCGCGCACCGGCTCGCCGGCCGCGTCGAACACGCACATCTCGCCGTTGACATCGAGCAGCAGGACGACCGTCTGCCCCGCGGCCGCAGGCGGCACTGTGCCGGTGAAGCGAAACCAGGCGCAGTCGAACAGCGTGCCCCAGGTCTCGCCGATGGCGGGCTGCAATGCTTCGCCGCTCTGCCGCTGCGCATACGGAACCGGCTCGCGCGTGCGCCACGCGGCTATCGTGAGCGACGCAACCGGCGTATAGATCGCTGAGGCGATGAGTTCGAGCGCGACGTCGAGCTGGCGCCGGGTGTAGGGCGTGAAATCGGGCATGATGCCTCCTTGGGTGAAAAATCGAAGCGACCAAATCGCGCACTTGGGGCCTGCAAAAGTATTACTTCCTGCTCTGGCTGGTCTCCGACCGTGCCAGATGCGGAACTTGTCCTTTTACGAGCCCTTGCTATGGCCGATCGTGTTGTGGCTCGGTAGGCTGTGGCTCGGTGTGCTGTGGCAAAGCCGCAGCCGAGACCTTCGAGGTCTCGCAGACCTCGAAGGTCTGCCATGTAGTTTCCACTGTGGAAGCGGTTTAGTTGCTCGCTATGGCCGGTGTCTCACCGAGCCACCCGCAGGCAGTCCTTACCAGATCGACCGCAACCTATATGCCTCCAGGCTGACCAGCCGGGCAGCGCCGCCCGAAGCGTATGCGGCCACGCGGCTCGCCTGTTCAGCAGGTACATAGCACGAGCTGAGGGAGACGCGGCCATCGTTGGCGAAGACCTCGATGGACGTGCGGTCTACCAGAACTTCCAGGGCGAGACGGCCATCGATCAACTCACACGGTGCGGCACGGCCCAGGCAGGTAAGCTGCTGCGTCGCGACATCATAGCTGATCGCTTCCCCGGCCACGCGCAGGCCCAGCTCGTCCGCGCCGCGCGGCTCCAACACTGCGGTGATGTGCCACAGGGTATCGGCTGACTCCGCCAGGGCCATTTCGTCATCCTGCAGCGGCACGTCCTCTTGCACAACCGCTGTGTCGTGCAGCAGCGCAATCTCGCGCACGGGCCGGCGGCGCAGGCGAAGTCCCTCCGGCGTCCGGTGCAGGGTCAACTCACATGGGAAACTCATCTGCTGGCTGAACGGCATGCCAGGGTAGCTCGCCTTGAACATCCAGGCAATCTGGATGCGCCGCCCATCCGCCGGCGGGATGTCGCTGTAGCTCTGGACCGCATAAAAGTTGGCGCCATAGTCTGAAACGCGCGCGGTGTACTCGCCGGTCTGCGGGTCAGGACCGTGCTCGGCCTCCGGCGTGAACCGCTGGCCGTCAAACTGGCCGACCAGATAGCGTCCATTGGCCGCGATCCACACCCAGCGCGTCTCGGTGGCCCCATACGGCTCTGCCGCGTCCTCGACCGGCAACTCGAAGAAGTCAGGGCACTCGTCGCAGTCGCGTACGGTCATGTCATGCAGATGCGTCCAGGTCTTGAGGTCCGGCGACGCGTAGAAGGTGAAGTCGCGGCCGTCGAGATAGAGCGCCATGATCCACCGCTGCGTCCCCGCGTGCCAGATCACCTTTGGGTCGCGGTTCGCGCCCGCGATGTGCGGCAGCACGGGGTTGCCCGCGTACTTGGTCCACGTCCGCCCGCGGTCCGTGCTGTATGCCAGGCACTGGGTGAACGGCTTGCCCTTGGATTCGGGCGAGTAATCGCCCGCTGCGGTATACAGCGCGACGAGCGTCTTGTGCTCGCCAGCCTGAAAGCCCGCCGTGTCCTCCCAGTCCACGACCGCAGAGCCGGAGAACATCGTGCCCATCTCGTCGGGGACGAGCGCATTGGGCAGTTGCCGCCAGTGCAGGAGGTCAGGGCTGACGGCATGGCCCCAGGTCATGTTGCCCCATTCGACGCTTTCAGGGTTGTGTTGAAAAAACAGGTGGTATTCCCCGTCGTAATAAACGAGCCCGTTGGGGTCGTTGAGCCAGCCGTGTGCCGCGGTAAAGTGGAACTGCGGACGATAGCGTTCCGCATAGAGCGTCTCAGGCATGTCGTAGCTCCCTGGTGGATGGTGTGACCGGGTGACGGTCTGAGTCTACCACTGACGAGGTGCAGGCGGAAATCGCCGGTCGGGGATGGCCCCAGGGTCGAGGCCTGCGTTCATCGTTCTGGCAACCAGCTTGCATGAACGACGGGGCTGCTGTAAGCTTGCAGTACTCCCGACCCATCCGGCAATCGAGGTGCGCTATGTCTACCGATGTCACCGCGGCCTGGCTGGCTGAGCAGGCCGATGTCTCGCTGCAGCGGCTGCTGCCCCGGCTGCGCGAGGCGTTCCGCACGGCAGCTCCCGCGGATTGGCTGGCGTTCGAGCGCCGCCTCACGGCCCACTTCCCCCGCCTCTTTCGCCTGCTCCACCATCTGTACGGCTCGCACTACGACTTCTTCTACCATCTTGAGCAAATCCTGTTGAGCGCCGCGTCCCTTTCGCTGGCGCGGCCCGCGGAGCTAAAGGCGCTCGATATCGAACGCGAGGCGCGACCGGACTGGTTCCAGTCGGAGCAGATGCTGGGCGGCGTGTGTTATGTAGACCTGTTTGCAGGCAATCTGGCCGGCATACGCGCGAAGTTACCGTACTTTCGCGAGTTGGGATTGACCTATCTGCACCTCATGCCGCTGTTTGCCAGCCCTGCGGGCGAAAACGACGGCGGCTACGCGGTCAGCTCCTACCGCGATGTCAACCCGGCCCTCGGCACGATGGCCGAGCTGTCCGAGCTGGCCGCGGAGCTGCGCCGCGAGGGCATCAGCCTGGTGCTAGACTTCATCCTCAACCATACCTCCGATGAGCACCGCTGGGCACAAGCTGCGCTGGCCGGCGACCCGGCCTACCAGGGCTATTACTATATGTTTCCCGACCGGGCCATGCCCGATGCGTACGAGAAAACCTTGCGCGAGATCTTCCCCGGCGTCCGCCCCGGCAGCTTCACCTACCGGCCCGAGATCGGCAAGTGGGTCTGGACGACGTTCTACAGCTTCCAGTGGGACCTGAACTATCGCAATCCGGCAGTTTTCCGCGCCATGATGGAGGAAATGCTGTCGCTCGCCAACGCGGGCGTGGAGGTGCTGCGCTACGATGCGCTCGCCTTCATCTGGAAGGAGTTGGGCACGCCCTGCGAGAGCCTGCCGGAGGCGCACATGCTGGTGCAGGCGTTCAACGCGCTGACCCGCATCGCCGCGCCCGCGCTGGTCTTCAAGTCCGAGGCCATCGTCCACCCGGATGAGGTCGCCCAGTACATCTCGCCCGAGGAGTGCCAGATTTCGTACAACCCCCTGCTGATGGCGCTGCAATGGGAGGCCCTGGCGACGCGCGAGGTCAAGCTGCTGCGGCACTCGCTGGCAGGACGGTTCCACATTCGCCCCGGCTGCGCATGGGTCAACTACGTGCGCAGCCACGTTGACATCGGGAGCACCTTCGACGACGGCGACGCAGCCCAGGTGGGCATCAACGGCTTCGAGCACCGCCGCTTCCTGAATGCCTTCTACACGGGCCGCTTCCCCGGCAGCTTCGCGCGCGGCCTGCCCTTTCAAGAGAACCCGCGCACGGGTGATGCGCGCATCTCCGGCACGGCTGCGTCGCTGGCCGGGCTGGAGAAGGCGCTGCGCGAGGAGGGCGAGGCGGAGGTCGAGCTGGCCGTCCGCCGCATCCTGCTCATGTACGGCATCGCGCTGTCGATCGGCGGCATCCCGCTGATCTACCTGGGCGACGAAATCGGCACGCTCAACGACTACGGCTACCGCAGCAACCCCGCGAAAGCGAGCGACAGCCGCTGGGTTCACCGCCCGGCGACCAACTGGGACCAGTTGGCCCTGCGCGATGAACCCGATACGATCGAGGGCCGCGTGTACGGGCGTCTCCGCCACATGATCCAGACGCGCAAGCACTGCCCTGCACTGGCCGGCAGCGAGACCGCGATCATCGACGCAGGCAATCCGCATGTCTTCGGCTATCGCCGCCGCTACGGTGCGGACCAGGCCCTCGTCCTGGCGAACTTCAGCCAGCGCGGCCAGACCCTTGCCGCGAATGTCATCCGTACGCAGGGCCTGGGCTATGAGTTCCGTGACCTGATCGGCGGTGAGATGCTGGAGCTCACGCGCGACGTGACGCTGGAGCCGTACCAGTTGATGTGGCTGGTGTAGGAGGCGGCGTGTCGCGGCTAAGAACGCCTAAAA
>DAOUGK010000307.1:0-17648 GCA_034429055.1 Anaerolineae bacterium
AGATGAAGCCCCGCGCTACGGGCTGTCGCTCACCCTGGGCGGCGGCGAGGTGGCACTGCTGGACCTGACCGCAGCCTACGGTGCGCTGGCAAACGGCGGCCGGCCGGTCGAGCCTTACGGCATCACGCGCGTCACCACGCTGGACGGGCAGGAGGTCTACACCCCTGCCGCACGTGATGCGGGCGCGCGGCCGCCGGTCATCGACCCGCGCGTCGCCTATCTCATCACCGACATCCTGAGCGACGACCATGCCCGGCAGCCGGCCTTCGGCACGGGCAGCGTGCTCCAGCTCGACCGGCCCGCGGCGGCCAAGACCGGCACTACAACCGACTGGCGCGACAACTGGACGCTCGGCTATACGCCCGAACTGGTGACGGGCGTGTGGGTGGGCAATGCCGACAACACCCCCATGAAGGACATCAGCGGCATCAGCGGCGCGGGGCCGATCTGGCACGATTTCATGCTCGCCGTCCACAAGGGGCAGCCCCGCGCCGCCTTCGCCGTGCCCGCAGGGTTGGTCCAGGTCGAAGTGTGCGCGGACTCCGGCCTGCTGCCGGAATGCCCGGCGGGAAGCGCAGCCTGCGTCGAAGCCGTGCAGCCGGTCACAGCAGACGCGACGACCCAGGTCATCGCCTGCCCGCACCGCCGGATGGAGTATTTCATCCCCGGCACGGAACCGGCGGAGGTAGACCGGTCGCATGTGCTGCGGCTGATCGATGTGCGGACCGGGGAACCTGCCACCGACCGCACACCGTCTCAGTATGCGGTCCCGCAGACCTACTGGCTGCTGCCCCCGGAGTACGCAGCCTGGGCGCGCGAGGAGCGCCTCACCGGGATCGCAGTGGCCGGTGCGCCGTTGAGCTTTGCGGCGGCAGGGGGTGGAGGGCAACAGGCTCGACCCGCAACCCGCGCAGCCGTGGACAACACGGCCCCGCTCGCGCTGGTCAGCCCGGACCCGCAGCGCACCTACCGCATCGACCCGGCGCTGCCCGCCAGTGCGCAGGAAGTGCCCGTGACCGCGCTGCCGCGGTTCGAGCCGCAGGGCGAGATCGTGCTGCTGGTGGACGGTGCGACCTACGGCACGCTGGCCGGGCCGGAGTTCACCGCGTGGTGGCCGCTGGCGAAGGGGCGACACACCTTCGAGGCAGTGACCGTTGCTGCGGATGGCACGGAAGTCCGCAGCGGGGAAGTTATCGTGTTTGTGGAGTAAAGGGAGGACCGTATGCGCTTCGAACGTTTCCTGTCGGTCGTGACAATTATCGTGCTCATCTCACTTGCAGCCTGCACCGGCGCCCCCGCGCCTGCGGTTCCGCCGGCCGCTGCACCGCCGGCAGCCGCCGAGCCTGCACAGGCAGTCCAGGCACAGGCCGCCACAGCCACGACTGAGCCAACTCAGCCGGCCCCGACGCCGACGCGCGAGCCTCTGCCGCCGACCGTCGTCAGCATCAGCCCCGCGCGCGGGCAGGAGCAGCTCGTCTCCGCGCCGGTCGTGGTGACGTTCGACCAGCCCATGAACGCAACCAGCACCGGCGCGGCGTTCGAGATCGAGCCGCAGGTGCCCGGTAAGGTCGAGGTGGCCGGCGACACGCTCACCTTCACGCCCGCCGAGCCGCTGGCGCGGGGGCAGGAGTACCGTGTCAAGCTGGCATCCGCGGCAACCAGCGCAACGGGCCTGACGCTCCAGCGCGAGGTCGCGTTCAAGTTCGTGACCGCAGGCTATTTGCAGGTCACGAACACACAGCCAACCGACGGCACGGACGACGTTGCTACTGACACGCCCATCGTCGTGGCATTCAACCGTCCCGTCGTCCCGCTGACCGGGGGAGGCGACCAGGCCGGTCTGCCGCAGCCGCTGGTCATCACCCCCACCGTGACGGGCGCGGGCGAGTGGCTCAACACCAGCACCTACCAGTTCACGCCGGAGGACGGGCTGGCCGCCTCCACCTCGTACACCGTGACGGTCGAGGCGGGGCTGACGGACACGACCGGCGGCGTCCTGGCCGAGCCGTACACCTTCCGTTTCCACACGACTGACCCGGCCGTCGTGCGCTGGCTGCCGGAAAACAACCTGAAGCTGCGCATCGAGAAGCCGATTTCCGTCACCTTCTCCATGCCGATGGATCGCCCATCGACCGAGGCCGCGTTCAAGCTGGCGGACGCGGAGGGGACGGTCGCAGGCACGTTTACCTGGAATGCCGACGCGACCGAGATGGCATTCAAGCCGACGGAGGTGCTCAAGTTCGGCCAGCGGTACACCGCCTCGCTCGACACCACCGCCCAGGCAGCCAACGGACTTGGCACGCTGCGCGACAACGGTCTGCTGTCGTATGCGCTTCAGACCGTGCCGCTGCCCCAGATCACCAGCACCGAGCCGCGCAACGGCAACACATCGGTCTCGCCCGACACGAGCGTCCGCTTCCAGTTCGCGGGATCGATGAACCCGACGAGCTTCGTGTCGGACACCATCACCATCCTGCCGAAGCCCACGCGCGTCTTCACCTACTACAACGACTACGAAGACAACCTGTTCATCGACTTCCAGAAGGCGCCGGCTACCGACTACACGATCACCCTGTCCGGCAAGGTCGCGGACCTGTACGGCAACACGCTGGGCGAGGACTACGTGCTGAAGTTCCGGACGCGCAACCTCGACCCGATGTTGCAGCTCAACAACATGGGCATCGTCGGCACGTACAGCGCGTACACCGACACGCAGGCCGTGGTCGCGTACCGCAACATGCCTGAGGTGCGCTTCGACCTATACCGCGTCAACCAGGACGAATTGATCGACGTGAGCGGCCGCGACTTCTGGGGCAACTGGGATCGCTTCCGCCCTCAGCCCGACGCGCGCGTGCGCGAGTGGGCCGTGCCGACGAAGGCCGAGCCGAACCGGCTGGGCTACATCCGAGAGCCGTTGGTGGATGCCGACGGCAGCCAGCTCACGCCCGGCGTCTACTGGCTCGAAGTGACCGGGCTGGAGCTGCCGAACGGGCAGCGCCCGCCGCGCCAGTTGATCGTCCGCACGGACCTGAATGTGACCGTCAAGGCGAGCGAGCAAGAAGTGCTGGCCTGGGTCACGGATCTGCAGAGCGGGCAGCCTGTCGAGGGCGTCACAGTGCGCGTGGCCGATAACGGCCCGAACGACCTCACCGGCACGACCGATGCGGACGGCGTGGCGCGCATCAAGCTGACCACCCCGCGCAAGGTGTGGGAAGGCATTATTGCCATCGCCACGACGGATGAAGGCAGTTTCGGCGCGGCCTCCATCAACTGGATGGACGGCATCGCACCGTGGGAGTTCGGCATCTCCAGCGGACTTGCCAATGACCCTTACGTAGGTTATGTCTACACCGACCGGCCCATCTACCGGCCCGGCCAGACAGTCTACTGGAAGGCCATCCTCCGCCGCAACAACGACGTGCAATACAGCCTGCCGCCCGCAGGCCAGCCCGTCAGCGTCACCATCAGCGACTCTGTGGGCAACACGCTCGTGGACCAGCGGCTCACGCTCAACGCGCTCGGCGCGGTGGACGGTCAGCTCGAGCTGGGCGCCGACGCCTCGCTCGGCTACTATGTCATCTCGCTGCGCCTGCCGCTGGGCAACAAAGAGGAAGCCAGCACGGGTGTCGGCTTCCAGGTTGCCGAGTACCGCAAGCCGGAGTACGAGCTGAGTGCGACGACGGATAAGCCGGAGTACATCCAGGGCGAGCAAATCCGCGCGACGGTCCAGGCCGACTACTTCTTCGGCGGGCCGGTCAAGAATGCGCGGGTGCGCTGGACCGCGCTGGCGAACGATGCCTTCTTCAGCTACCAGGGCGAGGGCTACTACAGCTTCAGCGATTGGGACTGGTGGAACCCGGCATCGCGCAGCGGGCCGTGGGGCGGCGAGGTCAGCCAGGGCGAAGGCCGCACGGATGACGAGGGCCGCTTCACCTTCACCGTGCCTGCAGACATCACGAAGTACTTCAGCAGCCAACGGTTCACGCTGGACATCAGCGTGTTCGACGCCAACAACCAGGTCGTCTCCACGCAGGCCTACGCGGTCATCCATAAGGGCGAGTTCTACATCGGCGTCAAGCCATCCTCCTACGTGGTCAAGGCCGGCGAAGAGAGCCAGGTGGATGTGCTGACCGTCGACCCGCAGAGCCAGCCGGTCGCGGATGTCGAGGTGGACCTGGTCGTCAACCAGGTCGAGTGGCGCAGCGTGCGCGAGCAGGCGGAGGACGGGCAGTTCTACTGGGTCACGCGGCCAAAGTACACGCCCGTTGTCACCGAGACCGTCACGACCGACGCGGACGGCGTCGCCGCGCTCAAATGGACGCCGCCGGCGGCCGGCGAGTACAAGGTGGAGGCCAGCGCACGCGACAGCAAGGGCCATGCGCTGCGCAGCGCCGCGTTCATCTGGGTCAGCGGGGCTGATTTCGTGCCCTGGCGCCAGGAGAACAACGACCGCATCAAGCTGGTGGCGGACAAGGATGAGTATGAGATCGGCGAGACTGCCGAAATCCTCATCCCCAGCCCCTATCAGGGCAGCGTCAAGGCGCTCGTCACGCTCGAACGCGGGCGCATCCTCTCGCACGAGGTCATTGACCTGACATCCAACAGCCAGGTCTTCCGGGTGCCGATCACTGCCGAACACGTGCCGAACGTCTTCGTCTCGGTGATCATCATGCAGGGCATCGACGCGAACAACCCGCGGCCCTCGTTCAAGGTCGGCATGGTGCCCCTGAAGGTGTCCGTAGCAGGCAAGGCGCTGCAGATCGAGCTGACCCCGCGCGACGCGAGCGCTGCGCCGGGCGTCGAGAGTGATCCGAGCCAGCCGCTCCGCCTCGCGCCGCGCGGCAAGGTCATCTGGGAGGTCAAGACGCTCGACGCGGCCGGCAAGCCGGTGGCCGCGGATGTCTCGCTGGCCCTGGTGGATAAGGCGGTGCTCACCCTGGCGCAGGACCAGAGCGGCAAGCTGCTCGACCGGTTCTACTCGCAGCGCGGGCTCAGCGTCTCGACCGGCGTCACGCTGGCGCTGAACGTGGACCGGCTCGTCGCGCAACTGGCCGAGGAGGGCAAGGGCGGCGGCGGTGGCGGCGGCGACGGCGGCATCGACTCGGTGCGCACCGAGTTCCCCGACATCGCCTACTGGCGCGCGTCGGTGACGACCAATGAGGCAGGCGTCGCGACCGTCGAGGTTGTGCTGCCCGACAATCTGACGACCTGGGTGATGGACGCGCGCGCCGCGACCGAGAGCACGCTCGTCGGCCAGAACACCATCGAAGTCATTGCGACTAAGTCCCTGCTGGTCCGACCGGTGCTGCCACGCTTCTTCGTGGCCGGCGACCAGGCCGAGATCGCGGGCGTCATCCACAACACCACCGCAGACGATCTCGAAGTGCGGATTGTGCTGTCGGCCGGCGGGCTGGATGTGGCCGGCGAGACGGGCAGCACTGTGACCGTCTCTGCGGGCGGCACGTACAAGGCAACCTGGCCGGTCGCGGTCCAGGCGGACGCGGCCGAGGTCACCGTGCGCATGACGGCAGATGCCGGGTCCGGCGCAACGAAGCTCGGGGATGCCGTCGAAATCAAGCTGCCCGTCGAGCGGTACTCGACGCCGGAAGTCGTGGGCACGAGCGGCCGCGTGGAGGCCGACACGGACGTGCTGGAACTGGTCCGCCTGCCTGCCAGCATCGACGCGACGCGCGGCGACCTGACCGTCAACATCGAGCCGAGCCTCGCGGCGGGCATGGTCGGCGGGCTGACTTACCTCGAACACTACCCGTACGAGTGCATCGAGCAGACCGTCAGCCGCTTCCTGCCCAACGTGGTCAGCTACCAGGCGCTCCAGGCCCTCGACATCGAGCGACCGGGCCTCGACACGAAGCTGGCGCAGCAGGTCGGCGTCGGCCTGCAGCGCATCTATGCGCGGCAGCACATCGACGGCGGCTGGGGCTGGTGGGAGAAGGACGACAGCAACCCGACCGTCTCCGCCTACGTGCTCTTCGGGCTGGCGCGGGCGCAGCAGGCTGACTTCACCGTGGATGCCGACGTGATGGCGCGGGCGGCAGAGTACCTGCGCGGCACGCTGGCTGCAGCCGAGGAACTCACCAACTGGCAGCTCAATCGGCAGGCATTTACGGTCTACGCCCTGGCCGAGGCCGGTCAGCCGGAGCCGAACCGGGCCGGCGCGCTCTACGAGCAGCGCGAACGGCTGGATAACTTCGGCAAGGCGTACCTGGCGCTGGCCCTGAACCTGATCGGGGACGAGGCCGCGCCCGAACGCATCAAGACCCTGCTGGCCGACCTATCGGGCCGCGCCATCGTGAGCGCGACGACGGCCCACTGGGAAGAGGCGCAGCCTGACTACTGGAACATGAACACAGATACGCGCTCGACCGCGGTCGTGCTGGCCGCACTGGCGAAGCTGGACCCGGAAAACGCGCTCGGCCCGAACGTCGTCCGCTGGCTGATGACCGCGCGGCAGGGCGATGCATGGCAGACGACGCAGGAAAACGCGTGGGCCATCATCGGCCTGACCGAGTGGATGGCCGCCACGGGCGAGCTGGAGGGCAACTACGACTGGCAGGTGCTGGTCAACGGCGCGTCGCTCGGTGAGGGCGCCGTGACGCCGCAGACCGTGCAAGATGTGACCCAGCTCAAGGCCGACATCACCCAACTACTGCTCGACCAAACGAACGGCGTGGTCATCAGCCGGTCGGCGGCCGCCGGGCAGTCGGGTGCGGGCCAGTTGTACTACACGCTGCACCTGCGCACGTACGAGCCGGTGGAGCAGGTCGCGCCGCGCAGCCGCGGGCTGACTGTCACGCGGGAATACCGGCTGGCCGACTGCGTGCAGACGCAGGAGACCGCGCTGGAGCTGCTGCCGGCCTGCCCGCCCGTCACGAAGGCGAAAGTGGGCGATGTGCTCCAGGCGCGCGTGACCCTCGTCGTGCCGAACTACAGCCACTTCGTCATCGTGGAGGACCCGCTGCCCGCGGGCACGGAGGCCATCGACACGAGTCTGCGCATCACGAGCCAGACCGCACAGGGGCCGGAGATGTCGCAGGAGTCCGAGGATGAGTGGGACTGGTGGTGGACGCCCACGCATGTCGAGCTGCGGGACGAGAAGGCCGTGCTCTTCGCGACCGACCTGGAGCCCGGCACGTATACGTTCACCTATCAGGTGCGCGCAACGCTGCCCGGCACATTCCTGACCCTTCCGCCCACCGCATACCAGATGTACGCGCCGGAGGTCTGGGGCCGCGGCGCGGGGAGCACGTTTGTGGTGACGGAATGAGGTTGAAAGTTGCAGGTTGCAGGTTTCAGGTATGAACCTGTAAGCAGAGAGCATCCTGAGCGGGTGGACGACTCGACGTGGCACACGAGTTGTCGCCAGTCGAAGGATGCGGGCTTTCGGAAAACGTAGTGAAGTAGACAGACTGGGCGCAGTGTGCTATCGTGGGATAGCCATTGCGCCCATTTTCTGCCTGAGGTGCATGATCTTCTGGAAGGAAGCCAGTAGAATGAAGCTAGAGCCTCTAGCGGTGCGCGAAGCCCTGGCTGGCTATGCTGCAGCTAACCGGGTGACAGAAGCTGAACGCGCAGCACGCCTCGCTTGCATGACACAGGATCAAGCGCGTGCCATGTATGATAGTCTCGTCGCCACATGGACACAGACTAACATGCCACAAGCAGAACAGCGACGCCTTGACAGATGGCGCGTCAAAACCCTGCTGGAAGTACGCCGGGCCTTTGAGCAGCTTGCCGAGGCACGAGGGCTACTGTGAACAAGCAAGCCGAAGCTGCATGGGAACTACACTGCTTCCTGGCAGACCTCAACGTGCCTTACGCTGTCATCGGGGGCATCGCAGTTCAGCATTGGGGCGAACCACGCTTCACGCTCGACCTGGACGTCACCATCATCGCACCACTCGAGAATCCGATTCCAGTTATCGAGCAAATTGCGACACGGTTCACGCCACGCATCGGAGATGCTGTGAATTTTGCGCGCCGCAATCGGGTCATCCTTGTTCAGGCCAGCAATGAATGTCCCATTGATATCTCACTTGGCCTGCCTGGGTACGAGGAAGAAGTGATGCGACGGGCAGTTACAGTCGAGATTGCACAGGGCAAGTCTATCCAGGTCTGTTCGGCTGAAGACCTGATCGTACATAAGGCAGTGGCAGGACGGCCTCAGGATCTTCGAGACATTGAAGGAATCATCTACAGGCAGGGCACAGCCCTTGACGCGGGGTATGTCCGCTATTGGCTCGACCAGTTTGCCGAGGTCATGCAGACATCCGATGTGGTGACGCGTTTTGAAGCTGCATGGAACAGGCGAGCGACTGAGTAGTCCTTCAGAAAGCCGCTACCACGAACGCCAGCGCCAGCCCGCCGTCGTGCGCGAGGCTGAGCGCCCAGCGGGTCAGCCCTTTCTCAGCGGCCAGCGCCCCGGCCCGGCCGTGCAGCCTCAGGCTGGGGCAGCCATCGCCATTTTGCAACACCTCGATCTCCAGCCACGTCACGTGACCGATGCCCGTGCCCAGCGCCTTCGCGGCCGCCTCTTTCGCAGCCCAGCGCGCGGCCAGCGACTCGACGCGCAGGGCCGCGCCCGGCTCATCTACGCCACACGCGGCCAACTCCGCAGGCGTGAAGACCCGGCGCAAGAAGCGCGCGCCGTGCCGGGCGATCACCCGCGCGACGCGCGCCACCTCCACCAGGTCCGTGCCCACCGACAGGCCGGGGAACGCGGCCTGCAAGTCAGTCACGGCGGACTCGATCTCAGTTCTGCCCATCAGATGCCTTTCCCAAGAGATCGCCCCTAATCTCTACGCAAGCAACGCTATGGAGTCGAGGCTTCAGCCGGGTTGGACAGGTATGTGCGTGGACTGCCTGACCGGCTAAAGCCTCGACTCCAACGAATCTGCAATCTTCAATCCGTCCCCGGGCCGGCCACCACCTGCACGTACGATTCCGGGTTGAGATACTTCTGCGCGACGGCCTGGAGCTGCGGCGGAGTTAGAGAGTTGATAATTCCATAGTAGCGTTCCAGGTAATCCAGCCCCAGTTGGTGCCATTCGAGGTCCACGAGCAGGCTGGCGACGCCGTCATTGGTCTCCATCTGGAGCGGCAGCGATCCCGTCAGGTAACGCTTGCAGTCTTCCAGCTCATCCTCAGGCACCAGCTCGTCCCGCAGCCGGCGCACCTCCTCCAGCATCGCAGCCTTGGCGCGTTCCACATTCGCCGGGTTGACGCCCGCAATGGCCGTCCACGTGCCCGGCTCGCGGTCTGCACTCAACCGGCTGTACGCGTAATAGGCCATCCCCTGCCGCTCGCGCACGTTGACGCCCAGCCGGCCCATCATGCCGAAGACCCCCAAGACAGTGTTCGCCATCCGCGCGGCATCGAAGTCCGGGCTGTGGCGCCGCATAGCAGGCCAGCCCAACACCACATCCGACTGCGACTTGTCGGGCATCGTCACATGCCGGCTGCGCACCCCCTCCGGATGGGCCAGGGGCGGCAAGGCTGCCCGTTGAGGCCGGTGATAGGTCCAATCGCCAAACGCATCGGCAATGCGCTGCACGGCCTCTTCCGCACGCAGCGCGCCGACGACCGAGACGACCATGTCCTGCGGCGCGTAGAAGCGTTCGTAGAACTCGATCAACCGGTCGCGCGTGATGGCCCGCAGCGACTCGCGCGTGCCGAGCATGTCCCGGCCCAGCGGGTGCTGGCCGAACATCAGCTCGCGGAACGCGCGGCCCGCCATCTGCCGCGTGTCGTTCTCGCGTTCCGCCAACGCCGTCATCCGCAGGCCCCGCACGCGGTCCACGTACTCCACCGGGAAGACCGGCGCGCGCAGTTCCTCGGCCACGATATCCAGCACCAGGTCCAGGTCCTCGGCCAACGACTTGGTGGAGAAATTGGTGATGTGACGGTCTGGGCTGAACCCGATGGAGGCGCCCACCGACTCGATGGCCTCGTTGATCTCCGTAAAGGTGCGCGTGCGGGTGCCGCGGCTCAGCATGGAAGTCACGAACGAGGCCAGGCCGGGCACATCCTGCGGTTCGTCCAGGTTGCCTGCAAGCAGGTAGCCTTCCACGACGACCGAGGGCGCGCTCCAGTTCTCGCGCGCCAGGACGGTGATGCCGTTGGGCAACTGCGTCCGCAGCACATCGTCGGGGCCGGGCAGGGAGGTCGGCGCGGTCCCGCGGCTGGGCTGCGCACGGTGGGATTGAGCAATCAGGGGGTTATGCATCGAAGACCTCCTCTGCCATACCGGCTTCATCTGCCAGGGCTACGCCTTCTTCATCCTCAGCGCCCAGCGCTTCTGCGCCCAGTGCTTCTGCGCCCGTATGTTCATTGCGCTGCGGCGTATACCAGCCCACATTGCGCCGCGCGGGCCTGAAGTACTGCTGCGCCACGCGCTGTACATCCGCCACAGTCACGGCAGAGACCCGTTCCAGGAAGTTCTCGAACCAGCCCACATCCGCGATCAGCTCGCTGAAGCCCAGCCAATAACCCTGGTCCGTCACGCTCTCGCTCGAATAGGCAAACTGGGCCCGCGTCTGTTTGATCGCCTTCGTCAGCTCTGCTTCGGTGACCGGCTCATCGATGACCCGTTGGACCTCCTCCAGCATTGCGTCCTCGACCTCTGCCAGGGTGCGCCCTTCTCGCACCGTCGCGGAGAAGCTGAACAGGTAGGGGTCGATCGTGGATGTGATGGCGCAGTCCGCGTCGGAGGCCAGCTCGGTCTCGACGAGCGCCTGATACAGCCGCGAGCTGCGATTCGTCGTGCCGCCGCCCCACAGCGACATGCCCTTCGCGCCGCCCAGGATGGTGCCGAGAATGACCATCGGATAGTAGTCGGGGTCGGTGGCCGCCGGCGCATGATAGCTGACTTCCAGGTAGGACGTCGTTCCCGGCCCCTCCACGATCACCCGGCGCTCGCCGCGCTGGGGTGGTTCCTTGACAGTCACAGGCGGCGTGTGTGGCCCTGGCGGGATGCTCCCAAATAGCTCCTGGATGCGCGCCAGCATGGCCTCCGCATCGAAGTCACCGGCCAACGCCAGCACCGCGTTATTGGGTGCGTAGTAGACGCGATAGTGCTCGTAAAGCTGCTCGCGCGTCATGGTTTCCAGGTCACACTGCCAGCCAATCACCGAATGGTGGTAAGAGTGGGCCTGGAAGGCCGCGGCTTGCAGCGCCTCGCCCAGCAGAAAGCCCGGGTTGTTCTCGTTGCCCTGCCGCTCCGAAATGATGACGGTGCGCTCAAGCTCGGTTTCCTCGGGATCGAACACCGCATTGACCATCCGGTCTGCCTCGACGCGGAGGGCCAGATCGATGCGGTCGGCGGGCAACGTCTCGAAGTAAGTCGTGAAGTCGATCCACGTCATACCGTTGAACATGCCGCCTTCCCGCGCAATGGCCTTATCGAACTCGCCCTGCGGGAAGGTGGGCGTACCCTTGAACAGCATGTGTTCGACCCAATGCGATATACCCGTGATGCCGGCGCGCTCGTTGCGGCTGCCGACGCGATACCACATCCAGAAGCTGGCAATCGGTGCATGGTGCATCTCGCGCAGCAGCACCGTCAATCCATTATCCAGCACGGTCTTGCGAATGGGGATGAGTGGGTCCACTTGACCTCCTGATGAGTAACGCCGCGGTGAATAACAAACATGAAGGACGAAAAGCTAAGCTCTCGTCCTCCACGTCAGACACAGCAAGCGAAAAACACGAACGTCGGGCAGCCAGAACCGGTGATTACTCTTCCACCGGATTGGAACAATTGTACCCGCGCCCGATGCCGCGGTACAGGAATCCTGCTTCCCACATGGTCTGCGGCTCATAGACATTGCGGCCGTCGACGACGACCGGCGTACGCATCAACGACCGGATGCGCGGCAGGTCCAGGTGCTTGAACTCGTTCCACTCGGTGACAAGAACCAGGGCATCGCTGCCCTCGGCCAGCTCATATGGCCCGGGCGCCAGCTCGATTTCCGGCGCAACGCGCTCCGCCACGCTCATCGAAACAGGATCATACGCGCACACGGTTGCGCCCTCGCGCAGCAGGATGTTGGCGATCTCGACCGCGGGCGCATCGCGCATGTCGTCCGTATTGGGCTTGAATGCCAGGCCCAGCAGCCCGATGCGCTTGCCACGCAACGACCCTAACAGCTCCCGCAGCTTGTGGACGATCAGGCGGCGCTGGTCGCGGTTGATATCCATGACCGCGCGCAGCAGCGCCGGATGCGCGCCGTGCAGCAGGCCCATGTATTCGAGCGCCTTGACGTCCTTGGGAAAGCAGTTGTGGCAGATCAGGCCGGACGAAGCGACAAGCGTGCCTGTCGTCGTCTCAAGGCTGTACACCTGCGTGTCCACCTCTTCGTAACGCACATCCTGGACAGTCAGGATCGCGGACGATCCGCGCCGCTCGAACCCGTGCTGGCGGATGCGGCGCACATAGCCCGCCAATACTGAGTCGATCTGCGGCCGGTGCTTCTGACCGAACAGGTCACGCAACGCGTCGAGCTGGCCGTATCCGCTGATGCGGAGGATGTAAGCCGCCTGAGTTGACTTGTTCATCCAGCGTGAGTGCAGGGCAGGCACCACGTCGAGCGTCTGCAACAACAGCGCCATTCCGTCGGCCAGTTGCTTGCTGACGGTGGCATACTCGAACATAAGGTTGCGCCCACCCTGCAGCGTCGTCACCGCACCGTCGCCGCTCCACGCACCGCGCAGCAGCTCACGGCGCAACGACTCGCTGACGTTGAGCGCGAGATGAGGCAGGGCCTTATCGCCGGAGTGCACACCTACCTGCAGGACATCGCGCAGCAGCCATGCAAAGACACGCGACGACACGATCGTAGTGATCGCGTGTGTGCTGCGCCGCTCGATATGCTTGAGACCGAGCCCCTCCAGAATGCGGCGGACGTCAGCGATGTATTCCGTCTCGTCCGCGTGGAAGCTGAACAGCACGCGCTCGCGCACTGCACCGGCGCGGCCCGTGTCGGCAGTGATGCACCCCTCGGCCAGATAGTAGCCCAGCAGGCGCATAAAATCTGCGTCCACCGGAATTACGGCCCGCAGCCGCGCGCCTGCACCTTTCGCCGTGTACAGCTCGCATTGCTCTGCGGGCACGTCGAGCACGCCCGCTGCCGTTAGTTCCCGGTAGAGCGACAGACGCATCCGATTGTGACGCTTGATGTCGTGGGGATAAGCCAACACAGTCGGCGGGATGTGACGTACAAAACGGTCATACTCTTCGCTGAACGCGTTGTTTGCGGCACTAACCAGCACATCCTTCTCCAGCGAGGTCCCCGCAAGCAACGCGATGAGGTCTAGCGCAGTGACCGGCTCAACCGGTGGCATTGCGCACAACGCCATTAACCGGTCGCCGGGGACGACGGTCGCGGCAGGCACAGTGCTTGCGCCATCTTCTGTGTGCAGGATGATAGGATGGTCCGCAGTAACGCGCAGAGTTCGCCCCATCGATGCCTGAATCTCGACCATAATGCCGCGATAGGGCCGCCGCGTAACTGCTTGCACATGGGCAAGTGTGGGCTGTCCCGTCTCAAGATCGTACGCAAGGATGCGCTTGTCCTCTGGCCGGGCAACTTCCACGGTGTCCCCGCGGAAGGCCGTACCGGAGCTCGCAAAGAGATCACGGAAGGACTCGGTTGCAACCGTGGGGCTGTTCAGCGTGAACACGGTCTCGTCCGCCTCGAAACAACTCCCTCCGTATCCCACCCCTGCATCAAGAAACGCGCGGCCGATGCGCTTGTCATAGCCCATGCCTGCGGCGACCTCCTTGACATCCGCGCCGAGCTTCTCGCAGATGGTGGCAATCTCGTTGATGAACGAGATACGCGTGGCGAGGAACGCGTTCGACGCGTACTTGATCATCTCAGCGGTGCGCAGGTCGGTGAGGACGATCGGCGCGCGCAGCGGCAGGTGCAGTTGGGCCACCTTTTCCGCAGCCTCATGGTCCAACGAGCCGAGCACCACGCGGTCAGGGCTCATGAAATCGGCCAGCGCGGAGCCTTCCCGCAGGAACTCCGGGCAGGAGACGACCGAGAACGGGATGGGGTTGACCTGGTGCTTGCGGATAATGTCCGCCACCCAGTCGCCCGTCCCGACAGGGACGGTGCTCTTGTTGATGATGATGAGCGGATGGTCCATCGTCTCCGCGATGGTTTCCGCAGCCATGCGCACGTACTGCAGGTCGGCTTCGCCGTCCACGCCTGAGGGCGTGCCGACCGCGATAAAGACGAACTCTGCGCCGGCCAGCCCCTCCTGATAGGAGGTCGTGAAACAAAGACGGCCGGCCGCCACATTGCGCCGGACGACCTCCTCGAGGCCAGGCTCGAAGATGGGCACTCCGCCCCGGTTGAGCAGGTCGATCTTCTCCTGGTTAATGTCGATGCAGCAGACATGGTTGCCCAGATCCGCAAAGCAGGTGCCCGTCACCAACCCGACATAACCCGTACCAATCACTGCGATGTTCTTCATGGTGCCTGAAATTCCTCGCTATTCTTTCTATCGAAATCGCGCCACTTCACGCCTTCGCGCCACATATAATAGCCGCCCAGGAGCGTGATGGGGAACCAGAGCGCCGCGTGCAGCACAATAGTATAGCCGAACGCCAGCCCGTAGTCCACTCCCAACGCCTCCAGGACGCGCGCCCCAATCTCGAACGTGCCAATGTAGCCCGGCGCGGACGGCAGTGTCGTTGTGAGGTTGACGACGCCGTTCATCAACATGAGGCCGATAAAGCTGATCGTGAACGCGAATGCATGCATCACGAACCAGTATTTGACGGTCTCCAGCAACCAGATGACGATCGAGGTCACAAACACCATCAGCACGTCGCGACCGCTGCGCAGGAAGTGCAGTCCCTCCAGGAAGCGCGCATAGAATCCGTCCAGCGGGCCGCGCAGCCGGGCCGGAATCAGGCGGTCCGCGAAGAAGCGGTAGACAGCCGAGGCGCGGCGCTCATCGAAGACCATCCACAGGAAGAAGGCCAGCGCCGCAAAGAACGCGATGCTCGCCACGATCACTGTGACCCGGTAGACAGGCGGGATGTGTTCCGCACCGACGAAGGGCAGCGCGAAGAAGACGAACAGCAGCATCACCAGGCCATCGAACACGCGCTCGACGATGATCGTCGCCAGCGAGGCACTGACGCTGATGCCCTCGTTCCGGCGCAGTACGAACGCCCGGATGACCTCGCCCGCACGGGCCGGATAGACGTTGTTGCCGAAGTAGCCGATGCACACCACGGGGAAGAGCGCGGCCAGCGAAACCGGCTTCAGGGGACGCAGGAGATAGTGCCAGCGCCACGTGCGCGCCCAGACCGCGCCGAAATAGATCACGATGCCGGGCAGAATCCAGCCGTAGTTTGCCTGGCGCAGATACTGACCGAGCTCACCGAGATGCAGCCCCCGCAGTGAGAGCCAGACAAAGAACAGGCTGACGAGGATGCCGAAGATGACTTTCCAGCGTCTGCGAATAAAATCCCGCATCGATTCTCTCAAAAATGTACTGACGCGCCGTAGCTGATGATAGCATCGGGCGGGTCACGGCTGATTTGCCCGCGCGCCCGCCCGATCTGGTGTCAGATAGACCACAAATACTGAGTTTACGCCTCGACCGGCGCGGGCGCAGCCATCGTCATGCCCGTCTTGCCCAGAACCTTCTCCAATGCCATCGTGTGGCTGCAAACCCCGCGCTGCACGTAGAAATCACATTCGCACTTCCAAGCACCTTGCTCATATACCACGTGATACGATTGATGTTTGCCTTTGAACAGGACCTCGACGCTCGCGACCTCCATGCGTTCGGGTTCTTGAGCGTACTCGCGAGCCTTGCTGATCTTGGCGATCATCGCCGAATCCATGAGAAGGCCTCCTTTAGATTGGCGTACCAGAGATAGACCTGCCCACACAGGTCAGAGACACAAAAAACACCGCAGCGTCAGACGCCTCGGTGCTTTGACAGGATGGCAGCATGAGGGCCCATCATTTCGCTTGTGACACCCTCCTGTGTACTCTGAGAACCCATATGCATCGGGGTTCTATGCTCCGAGTATACCCCCGCGGACGGGGAATGTCAAACGGTCTTAACCACCGCTCCGATGATGATTACCCTACCGCGTGGACGAAGGACTATCCGTTTATCCGTGGCGCCGCATCGCAGCCATCCGTTGCCCCGTGACAGCCTTCGCCTACTGCGCAATCTGCGGGGCCAGGGCCGACTCCGAGCCCGCCAGCAGATAGAACCGCTCCCCCTGGACATCCTGGGCGACCAGCGTCAGGCCGACGCCGCCCTGCCGCGTCCATAGCTGCCGCGATGCCTCGGCAAGCTGCTCGCTCAACGCCTGCTCCGCGTCAGCGGAGAACAGGCCGAGCCGCGTCCATAGCAGGCCCTGGCGCAGCAACTCGACGCGCGCCTGCACGCCCTCCACCTCGTCCAGCGTATCGAGCTGCTGGCCGTAGCCGTTGATGAGCGCGGTGTATACCTCGGTCAACTGGGCATCCATCGCGGCCACGTCAGCTTCCCATTCGGGGACGAGCAGCAGGCCATAGTCGCCTCGCGCGACGCGCGCCTTGATGGTCAGCCAGACCGCGCGGTCATGCAGCAGTGCCAGCCGGTCGGCCAGTTCGAGGGTGTCTGCCGTGGCATAGAACGCAGCGCGCGCGTCGTCCTCGTTCCGCAGGGCCTGGGCCAATGCCTGCGCCAGCGTATCGCGCGTGCTCGGCCCGGCAGAGAGCCAGCGTGCGGCCAGGCCTGCCGCGGCCTGCTGCCGCGCGGCCAGCGCAATCGTCACAGATGTGGGCAGCGCCACAGTCCCGCGCAGCGTGGGCAGCAGGGCCGGCGGCGCAGCCACGACAGCACCCGGTCCTGCCGCATATTCCTCCAGCCGGCTCTCAAGGGCCTGGGCCAACTGCACATCGTCCAAATTACGATAGCGCTGCGCGACCTGGGTCAGCAAGTTGCGTCGCTGCGCGGGCAGGAGCGTCAGGCTGTAGCGGGCGATATTCTCCGCCTGGGCCAGGCTCAGCCGGGCAATCCAGGCCCGGTCGAGCTGGGCGTAGCCTGCGGCCACCTGCAGGGAGATGTCCGCGCGCGCCAGGTCGTTCAGCGTGGGGCCGAGACTCGCCAGGTCGAACGCGGCCTGGTAGCACACGCGTGCCCGGTCCGGATCACGGGCCTGCGCCTCGCGCGCCAGCAGAAGCCAATTGCCGCTGCGCAGGCTATCGGGGATGAGCAGGGCGTAAGCCAGGGTGGCGTATGCGGTTTCGATCTCACCGGCGTCCAGCGCGGCGCGCACCACACGATCATCCGGCTCGCCGGCAAGAGTCAGCACGGCGATATCGGGAGCAACGTTTTCCGCGGATATAACAGTCACAGGGTTGACCCAGGCGGCGGTCTCGGCGGGCTGGCGCGACAAGAAGAAATACGCGGCCAGCAGGCCCACGCCGGCCAGGGTCAGGAGAACAACGGCACTGACCAGGAAAGCCAACAGCCGTCTAGAAGTGCGTTTGGGTTGCATGTGTCCTTGTCGGAGAAGTGGTTCAGCCTGCCCCCTGGGGAGCAGATGAAAACATGATAGCACAGGATGGCCTGCAAGCCCAGTTCAGTCGTGGTCATCATAAGTC
>DAOUGK010000308.1:0-19696 GCA_034429055.1 Anaerolineae bacterium
CCCGGCACCGCAGAGAACCTGACAGAGTGGCGCGCACGGGTGGACGCCATGGCCGACCTGTGGGGTGCAGCATGGCTGCGCCGCGGCCGGCCGGATGATGATTCACAAGTATGACTATCCAGAACCCGCCGGACGATCGTGCCCTTGACAAGGCAAAACCATTCTTCCGCGTGGTCTGTGTATTCCGTGGTTGCATTGGGCCGGCCATGTGTTACGCTTCACACTGCCGCGGCCGGTTTTGACGCTGGCCGTTTCAGGGATAGAATGTCATCGGCACAAGGAGGAGCCTTATGACCACACCACGCCTCGCGGCGCAACTCTACACCGTGCGCGAGTTCGCGCAGACTCCACAGGACCTGGCTGCCACATTGAAGAAGGTCCGGGCCATCGGCTATACCGCCGTCCAGGTCTCCGGCATCGGCCCCATCCCACACGCCGATGTCAAGGCGATGCTCGACGATGCAGGGCTGGTCTGCTGCATCACGCATATCCCCTATGAACGGCTCTGGCATGACCTCCCGAGCGTCATCGAGCAACACCAGCTCTGGAACTGCAAGCACGTTGCCATCGGCAGCATGCCCCAGTCCTACCGCGCGGACGGCGAGGCCGGCTACCGCCGCTTCGCACAGGAAGCCAACCGGGTCGGCGAGACCCTGAGCCGGGTGGGGCTGACCTTCAGCTATCACAATCACAGCTTCGAGTTCGTCCGCTTCGGCCGGCAGACCGGCCTGGACCTGCTCTACGCGGAGTCCGACCCGCGCTACCTCAAGGCCGAGCTGGACACCTATTGGGTGCAGCACGGCGGCGGCGATCCGTCAGCCTGGATTCGCAAGATGACCGGGCGCATGCCGGTCGTCCACCTGAAGGACATGGTCATGGTCGAAGGCGGCCAGGACAAATGGTCCGGCGTCGTGCAGGCGATGGCCGAGATCGGCGAGGGCAACCTCGATTGGGAGGCGATCCTCGCGGCGTGCGAGGAGGCCGGCGTAGAGTGGTGCGCGATCGAGCAGGATGTGTGCCGCCGCGACCCGTTCGACAGCCTCCGTATCAGCTACGACAACCTGCGGGCGATGGGCCTGGAATAGCTTCAGCAGGAGGAGAGTCACCATGACAGAGAACACTCCGCTGCGCCACGTGGTCATCGGCGCAGGCGCGTCCGTCTACGGCATGCACGCACCGGCGCTCCGGCTGGAGACGACGCAGGTCGTCGCCGCGTGTGATATCGACCCGGCCCGCGGGCAGCCCCGCGCCGACGAACTCGGCGTGCCGTTCTACACGGACTACGCGCCGATGCTGGCCGACCTGCACCCCGATGTCGCGGTCATCATGACGCCGCACTATTGCCACGCCGAGATTGCGATTGCCTGCCTGCGCGCGGGTTGCCACGTACTGGTCGAGAAGCCGATGGCGCTCGAAGTGGCAGAAGCCGACGCGATGGTGCAGGCAGTGCAGGACACCGGCCGGCTGCTCGCGGTCAACTTCCAGCACCGCCTGCGGCCCGAGGTTCTCGCGGCGCACAAGCTGCTGGCCGACGGCGCGCTGGGCACCCCGCAGCGTCTCGAGATGGTCATGCCCTGGCCGCGCACTGCGGCCTATTACCGCCAGGGCACCTGGCGTGCGACCTGGTGGGGCGAGGGCGGCGGCGTCCTGATGAACCAGGCCCCGCACGACCTGGACCTGGTCTGCCACCTGCTCGGCTCCCCGGCCCGCGTCACCGCGTGGACGCGCTCTCGGGTCCACGCGATCGAGGTAGAGGACACCGCGGCCGCGATGCTCGAATGGGACAACGGCGCGATCGGATTCCTGTACGCCTCCACTGCGGAGGGTGCGCCGAAGGGCGACATCCGGCTCGTCGGCACGGGCGGGATGTTGCGCGTCGGCTGGGGCGACATGGATTTCCAGCAGTTCGACCAGGACGCCGCGCAGTACCTGCTCACCACCGACCAGGTCTGGGGCAGCCCCACCTGGCATGCGGCGCCGGTCGAGCTGGCGGAGGGCAAGGGCGATCACCCGGCGGTCTATCGCAACTTCCATGCCGCCATCCTGCACGGCGGGCCAATCTCGGCGGACGCAGTCGAGGGCCGCAAGGGACTGGAACTCGCCAACGCCATCATCTATTCCAGCAAGACCGGCCGGCCGGTGGACCTCCCGCTGGACCGCGGCCAGTACGCCGCGCTCCTGGCGGAGCTGAAGGGCAAGACCGCGTAAGCTCATTGGAGTCGAGGCTTCAGCCGGTTACCTGCCCAACGGCACAACCCGCCTGGAGTCGAGGCTTCAGCCGGTTACGCACCCGACGACACAACCTGACTATCTTTGAATTGCCATGCCGCAAACCGAGCACCATCCGCCGCACTTCTTCCTTGACAATACCTGGTACATGATCACTGCGCATGTCCACCAACAAGCGAAGCTGCTGCGTAGTCCCGAACACAAAGACATCGTACGCGATTGCCTCAGGCGCCTGGTGTCAGATTTCGGTCTGACGATAGCTGCTTGGGGCATCCTGGACAACCACCACCACGTGTTGGCCAAAGTGAAGAAGGGTGCGGAGCTTGCACGTGCAATCCGGCAGTGGCACGGCAGGGCCGCGCATGATCTCAACGAGCTCGAAGGCGTGCGCGGGCGCCAGGTGTGGCACAACTACTGGGATACCTGCATCCGAACCGAACGAGACTTCTGGGTGCGTTTCAACTACATCCATCACAATCCGGTTAAGCATGGTTACGTACAGCAGCCGGGCGACTGGGCGCACTCGAGCTATGGCTATTATCGACGGGCTAAAGGAGAGGATTGGCTGCTGTCCGCATGGGAGAGATACCCGGTCGTGGACTTTACCGACCCTAACGAGCCGTAGTGTTGAGGGCGAGGCAGCTCGTATGCCTGCCAAACCGGCTGAAGCCTCGACTCCAAAGGCGTTTGGAGGTTCTGGCTCTGGTCGTAGCGAGGCAAACCGGCTGAAGCCTCGACTCCATTAATATGATACCGATTTTGACGGAGAATCCGCACCACCTATGAATGCACGCCAACGTTTCCACGCGGCCATGAACTTCGAGCCCTTCGACCGCCTGCCCATGATCGAGTGGGCGACCTGGTGGAACCTGACCATCGAACGCTGGCACAGCGAAGGGATGCCCGCCGAGGTGCGCTCAGTCGAGGAAATCATGCGCTACTTCGGCCTGGACGTCATGCGGCAGGACTGGATCCGCATCCGCAAGGAGTCCTGCCCTACCGCGCCGAGCCACGGCGCGGGCATCATCGCGACGGCCGAGGACTACGAGCGCGTGCGCGAGCACCTCTACCCGGTTCCGGCCATCGATAAGGAGCGGTGGCGGCGCTGGGCCGCGGACCGTGAGCAGGGCGACATCGTCCTCTGGTTCACGCTCGACGGCTTCTTCTGGTTCCCGCGCACCCTCCTCGGCATCGAGCGCCACCTGTACGCCTTCTACGACCAGCCCGACCTGATGCACCGCATCAACACCGACCTGGCGAACTGGCAGCTCCAGGTCATCGACGAACTGTGCTCGGTCTGTGTCCCCGATTTTATGACCTTCGGCGAGGACATGAGCTACAACCACGGGCCGATGCTCTCCAAGAAGCTGTTCGACGAGTTCCTGCTGCCCTACTACCGCCGCGTCATCCCCCGGCTGCAGGAGCACGGCATCACCACCATCATCGACTCCGACGGCGACATCACCCGGCCCGCGTACTGGTTCGAGGAGGCCGGGCTGGACGGCATCCTGCCGCTGGAGCGGCAGGCCGGGGTGGACATGGCCCGGCTGCGCGCCGAGCATCCCCGGATGCGCTTCATCGGCCATTATGACAAGATGGTGATGAACCAGGGTGAGGCCGCGATGCGGGCGGAGTTCGAGCGGTTGCTGCCTGTCGCGGCGCAGGGGGGCTTCCTCATCAGCGTAGACCACCAGACGCCGCCCGGTGTGTCGCTCGACGACTACCGCATCTACCTGCGGCTGTTCCGTGAGTACGCCGAACGCGCGGGCGAGATGTCGCAGCGTACCCTGTCCCGGAGCGCAGCATGACCGCGCGGCCCAACCTGCTGATCGTCCACTGCCACGACCTGGGACAGTTCCTCGGCTGCTACGGCGTCAGCACCGTCCGCACGCCCAACCTGGACGCGTTCGCGGCGGAGGGCGTGCGCTTTGCGGGGAGCTTCTGCACCGCGCCGAGCTGCAGCCCGTCGCGCGCCGCGCTGTTCACCGGGCGCTATCCCCACAGCAACGGCGTCATGGGGCTGTGCCACGCGTACTTCGCCTGGGACTTTCACCCTGATGAACGCCACCTGGCGCAAATCCTGGCGGACGCGGGCTATGCCACGGCTGCGGTGGGCGTCATCCACGAGACTCGTTCAGGACCCAAACGCTGTGGATACCAGTCCTACGACCCCGCGTCGCGCGCCCGCAAGGCCACGGACGCGGCGATCGAGCGGCTGCGGTCGCTGGCCGGCGACCGGGAACGTCCCTTCCTGCTCTATGCCGGTTTCGTCGAGCCGCACCGCCTGCCCCGCGCGGACTCCGATCCGCCCGCCGAACACGGCTTCACGACGCCGTACATCGCACCCGACGACGCGCTGGGCGTGCAGGTGCCGGGCTATCTGCGCGACACGCCGGGGACGCGGGCAGAGTTGGCCGAGTTGCAGGGCGCGGTCAATCACGTGGACGGGCAGTTCGGCCGGCTGATGGCCGCGCTGGACGAGCTGGGGCTGGCGGATGACACGCTGGTCATGTTCACGACCGACCACGGCATTGCCATGCCCCGCGCCAAATGCAGCCTGTACGATCCGGGCATCGGCGTCGCGCTGCTGCTGCGGCTGCCCGCGCGGCCGGGCTGGCACGGCGGCATCGTCCGCGACGAGCTCGTCTCCAATATCGACTGCCTGCCGACCCTGCTTGATCTGCTGGCTCTGCCGGTCCCGGCGAACGTGCAGGGCCGTTCCTTCGCGCCGCTGCTCGACGGGCAGCCGTATGCCCCGCGCGATGCCGTGTTCACGGAGATGACGTACCACGATTACTACGACCCGCGCCGCGCGATCCGCACCGAAACGCACAAGCTGATCGTCAACTTCTCCAGCGCGCGCTTCTTCATGGACCCGTCGCAGAGCTGGCGGCCGCGCTCCGATGTCGTCAGTCCGCCCAACCACGCGGTGAGCTACCACAACCATGTCGAGCTGTACGACCTGCGTGTGGACCCGTGGGAGCTGCATGACCTGGCCGATGACCCGCAGTACGCGGCCGTCCGCGCTGACCTGCTCGCCCGGCTTCACCGTCACCTGGTCGAGACCGGCGACCCGATCCTGCAGGGCGCCGTGACCGGGCCGCATCACCGCGCTGCCCAGGCACTGCTGGAGGCCGCGCAATGATGCCCTCTCACGCGTCTGCCATCCACGGATACGCGAATGCGCCCGCGAATACACGAATCTCACCGCCGCGACGCGCCTCATTCGCGTATTCGTGTCGCGCCCGCAGGCGCATTCGCTTATCCGCGATGGCCGCGTCTGCCATCCACGGATACGCGATGGCCGCGCCACCCTCAACGGAGGCCCGATGATCGAACCCCGTGACCGCGAGCGGCTGCGCGGCCTCGCGAACCGCTGGATGGCCCAGGCAAGCCGGCCCGTCATGGCCGAGCGCCGCCGCGCCTGGACCGCGCTGAAGGACCTGCACGCCGAGCGGCCGATGGTGCTGTTCGAGACGTGGACCCTCCAGGACTACGTGACCGAGGACGAGCTGGTCTGCACCCACCCGGAGCTACGCCAGCTGGAGCGGCAGATGCTCTGGCACGTGCGCCACGCGGAGGAGATCGGCGACGATATCGTGGTGGAGCCGTTCTACCGCGTCTACTGGCACATCGACGCCACCGGCTACGGGGTGGACCTGCACGCGGAACACGGCATCGACCTGGAGGGCGGCAACGTCGGCTACACCTTCGACTATCCCATCCGCACACCGGACGACATCGACCGCCTGGTCCCGCGCACGTGGCAGGTGGACCGTCCGCTGACCGAGCGCCGCGTGGACGCGTTGCAGGACCTCTTCGGCGACATCCTACCGGTCGTACTCCACGGGACTGGCGCGTTCTGGTCCGGCCTGACGCAGGACCTCTACAAGCTGACCGGCAACGACCGGCTGCTGCTCTGGACGTACGATGCGCCCGACGCGCTGCACCGCCTGATGAACTACATCCGCGACGACCGGCTGGCCTACTTCGACTGGCTGGAGCGCGAGGGCCTGCTGGGGCTGAACAGCACGGGGTGGGAGCTCGTCGGATCGGGCAGCCCGGGCTACACGACCGCGCTGCCGGCCGTGCAGACGCCCGGCCCGGTGCGCCTCTCCGACCTGTGGGTGTGGATGGAATCGCAGGAGACGACGATGATCTCCCCGCGCATGTTCGGGGATCTCTTCCTGCCCTACATGGCCGATGTCTGCCGCCGCTTCGGGCTGGTCTACTACGGTTGCTGCGAGCCGGTGCATGACCGGTGGGATCGCATCATCGCGGCCATTCCGAACGTACGCGCCGTGTCCATCTCGCCCTGGTGCGACCAGCGTTTGATGGCCGAGAGGCTGGGCCGGTCGTGCGTCTTCTCCCGCAAGCCCCGGCCCGCGCCCATCAGCGGCGAGAGCCCGGACTGGGACGCGCTCAACGCGGACGCGGACTCGACGCTGGCCGCCGCGCGCGACTGCAACCTGGAGATCATCTTCCGCGACGTCTACCGCATCTGCGGCGACCGCCCGCGCCTCCGCCAGTGGGTCGAGATGGTGCGCGCGAAGATGTCCTGAACGGCTCAATCTGTAAGGTAGCATAGCCCCTTGTGGGCGTGCGGACGGGCACAAGGCCCTATACTACGAATCAACTACGAGGAGACCATGAACGTTCGACGCACCTACCTCAACCGCCTCGACGATGCCATCGCCGACGGCCCCTTCATCGCGACCTGGGACTCGCTCCGCGACTACACCGTCCCGGATTGGTACCAGGATGCCAAGTTCGGCATCTTCATCCACTGGGGGGTGTACTGTGTGCCCGCGTTCGGCAACGAGTGGTATCCCCGCAATATGTACGTCCGGGGCACGCGCGAGTTCGAGCACCACGTTGCCACCTACGGCCCGCAGTCGCAGTTCGGCTACAAGGACTTCATCGCCATGTTCCGGGCCGAGCAGTATGACCCGGCAGCCTGGGCCGCGCTGTTCCGCGATGCGGGCGCGAAGTTCGTCGTACCGGTCGCCGAACATCATGACGGGTTCGCCATGTACGACAGCGACTTCTCCCGCTGGAGCGCGGTGCAGATGGGACCGCAGCGCGACCTCGTAGGCGAGCTGGCGGACGCAGTGCGCGCCGCAGGGATGGTCTTCGGCCTCTCCACCCACCGCGAGGAACACTGGTGGTTCATGAACGGCGGCCGCGAGTTCGACTCCGACGTGCAGGACCCGGAGTATGCCGACTTCTACGGCCCGGCCATGCCCAGCTCGACGCAGGACTGGGGCATGCACGACTGGACTCCCCGGCCCGACGCCGATTATCTCGATGACTGGCTCGCGCGCACGGTCGAGTTGGTCGAGAAGTACCGCCCGCAGCTCGTCTGGTTCGACGGCTGGATCAACCAGACCGTGTTCAAGCCCTACTTGCAGAAGTTCGCCGCCTACTATTACAATCGGGGGGCTGCCTGGGATCTGGGCATGGCGATCAACTACAAGAACACGGCGTACGAGGACGGGACGGCAGTGCTGGACATCGAGCGCGGCCAGCTCAAGGACATCCGCCCGATGCTCTGGCAGAACGACACATCGGTCTCCAAGAACTCGTGGGGCTACATCCAGAACCACGACTACAAGAACGCAGGCGACATCATCGGCGACCTGGTGGACGTGGTCAGCAAGAACGGCTGCCTGCTCCTGAACATCGGCCCGAAGCCCGACGGCACGATACCGGAGCCGGAGCAGGCGATGCTGCGCGAGATCGGCCGCTGGCTGGCGGTCAACGGCGAGGCCATCTACGGCTCGCGGCCGTGGAAAACCTACGGCGAAGGGCCGACCGAGGTGCTCGAGGGCCACTTCACGGACACCAAGCGCAGCCCCTTCACGAGGGAGGACTTCCGCTTCACCCGCCAAGGCGACACGCTGTATGCGGTCTGCCTCGGCTGGCCCGCGGGCGAGGCAATCATCAGGTCGCTGGGCAGCGCGGCCGGGCAGGTCACGGCCGTCAGCCTGCTGGGCGCCGAAGGCCCGCTCGCCTTCCGGCAGGACGCGGACGGGCTGCACATCGCGCTGCCCGACGCGCGGCCGTGCGATTACGCGTATACGTTCAAGATAGCGCTGCAGTAACCATGGCGTAGCATAGCCCCTTGTGGGCGGCCTGACGGGCACAAGGCCCCAGGCTACGAGACACAACTGAATCGAGAGGTCACATGGCGAACAAACTTCCCAACATCCTGTTCTTTGGCATCGACTCGCTGCGCGCCGACCACATGAGCGCGTACGGCTATCACCGCCTCACCACGCCGTACATCGACCGGTTTGCGCAGGGCGCCACGCTGTTCGAGCGCCACTACAGCCCGCACATCCCGACGACCAGCGGCTACACCAACATGCTCACCGGCATGGATGTCTTCAACACGCAGGTCGTCGCGCTGGCGCACAAGGGGCCGCTGCGGCCGGAAGTCCGGACGCTGCCCGAGATGCTGCGGGATGCGGGCTACACGAGCACCTGCATCGGCTTCACCCACAACGCGGCCTCGCGCGGGTTCGACAAGTACCTGGAATTCGACGCCGGCTGGAAGACCTGGGATCAGGGCCGCATGCCCAAGGCCCAGAACCTCAACGAAGTCGCCGTGCCGGAGCTGGAGCGGCTGGCGCAGGGCGATCAGCCCTTCCTGCTCTTCCTCCGCCACATGGACCCGCACACGCCCTACCTGCCGCCCGCGCCCTATGAGCGCATGTTCTACCACGGCAACGAGACGGACCCGAACAACGATTCCCTGGACAAGGTAATGGCCTTCGAGCCGTTCCGCGACTACATCGCAAGCTGGCTGCCGCCGGGCTGCACCGACGCCGACTACGTCATCGCGCAGTATGACGGCGAGGTCGCGTACATGGATGCGGCCATCCAGACCCTCTTCACTGCGGTGGAGCGGCTGGGCATCGCGGATGACACGATCATCGTCATCACCTCCGACCACGGCGAGACGCTGAACGACCACGACTGCTACTTCGACCATCACGGCCTGTACGACCCAACGCTCGTCGTGCCGCTCATCATCCGCTGGCCGGGCAAGGTGCCCGCGGGCCGCCGCATCCAGGGCATCACACGGCAGTATGACACCACGCCCACCCTGCTCGACCTCATCGGCATCCAGCCGGAGGGCGTGCAGTTCGACGGCCAGAGCCTCCTGCCGATGATCGACGGGACGGTGGCGTCGCAGAAGCCGGAAATCTACCTGACCGAGTGCACATGGATGCGCAAGCACGGCTGGCGGACGCCCGAATGGAAGCTCATCGTTGCACTGGAGCCGGACTTCCACTACAAGCCGCCGGTCGAGCTGTACAACCTGCTCGAAGACCCGACCGAGTACAACAACCTGGCGGACAGTGAGCCGGAAGTCGTTGCGCATCTCCGCGCGCGCATGGAGGCATGGATCGAGCAGCGCAAGGCCGCGACCGGGCTGCCCAACCCGATCGACACGCAGGGAGCTTGGCACGGCGGCACGAAGGGCCCGTTCAGCAGTTCGGACGAGGCGTACCACTCGATGCACATCGGTGACCCGGGCCAGGCCCAGCGCCTGCAGGCCCGCCACAAGCAGTAGTTATCCATCCTGGCTTTGTCACGGTGTGCTGTGGCTGCAGCCACAGCACACCGTGACAAAGCCAGGATGGATAACTACTGCTTGTGGCGGGCCTGCAGGCGCTGGGCCTGGCCCGGGTCACCGATGTGCATCGAGTGGTACGCCTCGTCCGAACTGCTGAACGGGCCCTTCGTGCCGCCGTGCCAAGCTCCCTGCGTGTCGATCGGGTTGGGCAGCCCGGTCGCGGCCTTGCGCTGCTCGATCCATGCCTCCATGCGCGCGCGGAGATGCGCAACGACTTCCGGCTCACTGTCCGCCAGGTTGTTGTACTCGGTCGGGTCTTCGAGCAGGTTGTACAGCTCGACCGGCGGCTTGTAGTGGAAGTCCGGCTCCAGTGCAACGATGAGCTTCCATTCGGGCGTCCGCCAGCCGTGCTTGCGCATCCATGTGCACTCGGTCAGGTAGATTTCCGGCTTCTGCGACGCCACCGTCCCGTCGATCATCGGCAGGAGGCTCTGGCCGTCGAACTGCACGCCCTCCGGCTGGATGCCGATGAGGTCGAGCAGGGTGGGCGTGGTGTCATACTGCCGTGTGATGCCCTGGATGCGGCGGCCCGCGGGCACCTTGCCCGGCCAGCGGATGATGAGCGGCACGACGAGCGTTGGGTCGTACAGGCCGTGATGGTCGAAGTAGCAGTCGTGGTCGTTCAGCGTCTCGCCGTGGTCGGAGGTGATGACGATGATCGTGTCATCCGCGATGCCCAGCCGCTCCACCGCAGTGAAGAGGGTCTGGATGGCCGCATCCATGTACGCGACCTCGCCGTCATACTGCGCGATGACGTAGTCGGCGTCGGTGCAGCCCGGCGGCAGCCAGCTTGCGATGTAGTCGCGGAACGGCTCGAAGGCCATTACCTTGTCCAGGGAATCGTTGTTCGGGTCCGTCTCGTTGCCGTGGTAGAACATGCGCTCATAGGGCGCGGGCGGCAGGTAGGGCGTGTGCGGGTCCATGTGGCGGAGGAAGAGCAGGAAGGGCTGATCGCCCTGCGCCAGCCGCTCCAGCTCCGGCACGGCGACTTCGTTGAGGTTCTGGGCCTTGGGCATGCGGCCCTGATCCCAGGTCTTCCAGCCGGCGTCGAATTCCAGGTACTTGTCGAACCCGCGCGAGGCCGCGTTGTGGGTGAAGCCGATGCAGGTGCTCGTGTAGCCCGCATCCCGCAGCATCTCGGGCAGCGTCCGGACTTCCGGCCGCAGCGGCCCCTTGTGCGCCAGCGCGACGACCTGCGTGTTGAAGACATCCATGCCGGTGAGCATGTTGGTGTAGCCGCTGGTCGTCGGGATGTGCGGGCTGTAGTGGCGCTCGAACAGCGTGGCGCCCTGCGCAAACCGGTCGATGTACGGCGTGGTGAGGCGGTGATAGCCGTACGCGCTCATGTGGTCGGCGCGCAGCGAGTCGATGCCAAAGAACAGGATGTTGGGAAGTTTGTTCGCCATGTGACCTCTCGATTCAGTTGTGTCTCGTAGCCTGGGGCCTTGTGCCCGTCAGGCCGCCCACAAGGGGCTATGCTACGCCATGGTTACTGCAGCGCTATCTTGAACGTATACGCGTAATCGCACGGCCGCGCGTCGGGCAGCGCGATGTGCAGCCCGTCCGCGTCCTGCCGGAAGGCGAGCGGGCCTTCGGCGCCCAGCAGGCTGACGGCCGTGACCTGCCCGGCCGCGCTGCCCAGCGACCTGATGATTGCCTCGCCCGCGGGCCAGCCGAGGCAGACCGCATACAGCGTGTCGCCTTGGCGGGTGAAGCGGAAGTCCTCCCTCGTGAAGGGGCTGCGCTTGGTGTCCGTGAAGTGGCCCTCGAGCACCTCGGTCGGCCCTTCGCCGTAGGTTTTCCACGGCCGCGAGCCGTAGATGGCCTCGCCGTTGACCGCCAGCCAGCGGCCGATCTCGCGCAGCATCGCCTGCTCCGGCTCCGGTATCGTGCCGTCGGGCTTCGGGCCGATGTTCAGGAGCAGGCAGCCGTTCTTGCTGACCACGTCCACCAGGTCGCCGATGATGTCGCCTGCGTTCTTGTAGTCGTGGTTCTGGATGTAGCCCCACGAGTTCTTGGAGACCGATGTGTCGTTCTGCCAGAGCATCGGGCGGATGTCCTTGAGCTGGCCGCGCTCGATGTCCAGCACTGCCGTCCCGTCCTCGTACGCCGTGTTCTTGTAGTTGATCGCCATGCCCAGATCCCAGGCAGCCCCCCGATTGTAATAGTAGGCGGCGAACTTCTGCAAGTAGGGCTTGAACACGGTCTGGTTGATCCAGCCGTCGAACCAGACGAGCTGCGGGCGGTACTTCTCGACCAACTCGACCGTGCGCGCGAGCCAGTCATCGAGATAATCGGCGTCGGGCCGGGGAGTCCAGTCGTGCATGCCCCAGTCCTGCGTCGAGCTGGGCATGGCCGGGCCGTAGAAGTCGGCATACTCCGGGTCCTGCACGTCGGAGTCGAACTCGCGGCCGCCGTTCATGAACCACCAGTGTTCCTCGCGGTGGGTGGAGAGGCCGAAGACCATCCCTGCGGCGCGCACTGCGTCCGCCAGCTCGCCTACGAGGTCGCGCTGCGGTCCCATCTGCACCGCGCTCCAGCGGGAGAAGTCGCTGTCGTACATGGCGAACCCGTCATGATGTTCGGCGACCGGTACGACGAACTTCGCGCCCGCATCGCGGAACAGCGCGGCCCAGGCTGCCGGGTCATACTGCTCGGCCCGGAACATGGCGATGAAGTCCTTGTAGCCGAACTGCGACTGCGGGCCGTAGGTGGCAACGTGGTGCTCGAACTCGCGCGTGCCCCGGACGTACATATTGCGGGGATACCACTCGTTGCCGAACGCGGGCACACAGTACACCCCCCAGTGGATGAAGATGCCGAACTTGGCATCCTGGTACCAATCCGGGACGGTGTAGTCGCGGAGCGAGTCCCAGGTCGCGATGAAGGGGCCGTCGGCGATGGCATCGTCGAGGCGGTTGAGGTAGGTGCGTCGAACGTTCATGGTCTCCTCGTAGTTGATTCGTAGTATAGGGCCTTGTGCCCGTCCGCACGCCCACAAGGGGCTATGCTACCTTACAGATTGAGCCGTTCAGGACATCTTCGCGCGCACCATCTCGACCCACTGGCGGAGGCGCGGGCGGTCGCCGCAGATGCGGTAGACGTCGCGGAAGATGATCTCCAGGTTGCAGTCGCGCGCGGCGGCCAGCGTCGAGTCCGCGTCCGCGTTGAGCGCGTCCCAGTCCGGGCTCTCGCCGCTGATGGGCGCGGGCCGGGGCTTGCGGGAGAAGACGCACGACCGGCCCAGCCTCTCGGCCATCAAACGCTGGTCGCACCAGGGCGAGATGGACACGGCGCGTACGTTCGGAATGGCCGCGATGATGCGATCCCACCGGTCATGCACCGGCTCGCAGCAACCGTAGTAGACCAGCCCGAAGCGGCGGCAGACATCGGCCATGTAGGGCAGGAAGAGATCCCCGAACATGCGCGGGGAGATCATCGTCGTCTCCTGCGATTCCATCCACACCCACAGGTCGGAGAGGCGCACCGGGCCGGGCGTCTGCACGGCCGGCAGCGCGGTCGTGTAGCCCGGGCTGCCCGATCCGACGAGCTCCCACCCCGTGCTGTTCAGCCCCAGCAGGCCCTCGCGCTCCAGCCAGTCGAAGTAGGCCAGCCGGTCGTCGCGGATGTAGTTCATCAGGCGGTGCAGCGCGTCGGGCGCATCGTACGTCCAGAGCAGCAGCCGGTCGTTGCCGGTCAGCTTGTAGAGGTCCTGCGTCAGGCCGGACCAGAACGCGCCAGTCCCGTGGAGTACGACCGGTAGGATGTCGCCGAAGAGGTCCTGCAACGCGTCCACGCGGCGCTCGGTCAGCGGACGGTCCACCTGCCACGTGCGCGGGACCAGGCGGTCGATGTCGTCCGGTGTGCGGATGGGATAGTCGAAGGTGTAGCCGACGTTGCCGCCCTCCAGGTCGATGCCGTGTTCCGCGTGCAGGTCCACCCCGTAGCCGGTGGCGTCGATGTGCCAGTAGACGCGGTAGAACGGCTCCACCACGATATCGTCGCCGATCTCCTCCGCGTGGCGCACGTGCCAGAGCATCTGCCGCTCCAGCTGGCGTAGCTCCGGGTGGGTGCAGACCAGCTCGTCCTCGGTCACGTAGTCCTGGAGGGTCCACGTCTCGAACAGCACCATCGGCCGCTCGGCGTGCAGGTCCTTCAGCGCGGTCCAGGCGCGGCGGCGCTCGGCCATGACGGGCCGGCTTGCCTGGGCCATCCAGCGGTTCGCGAGGCCGCGCAGCCGCTCGCGGTCACGGGGTTCGATCATCGGGCCTCCGTTGAGGGTGGCGCGGCCATCGCGTATCCGTGGATGGCAGACGCGGCCATCGCGGATAAGCGAATGCGCCTGCGGGCGCGACACGAATACGCGAATGAGGCGCGTCGCGGCGGTGAGATTCGTGTATTCGCGGGCGCATTCGCGTATCCGTGGATGGCAGACGCGTGAGAGGGCATCATTGCGCGGCCTCCAGCAGTGCCTGGGCAGCGCGGTGATGCGGCCCGGTCACGGCGCCCTGCAGGATCGGGTCGCCGGTCTCGACCAGGTGACGGTGAAGCCGGGCGAGCAGGTCAGCGCGGACGGCCGCGTACTGCGGGTCATCGGCCAGGTCATGCAGCTCCCACGGGTCCACACGCAGGTCGTACAGCTCGACATGGTTGTGGTAGCTCACCGCGTGGTTGGGCGGACTGACGACATCGGAGCGCGGCCGCCAGCTCTGCGACGGGTCCATGAAGAAGCGCGCGCTGGAGAAGTTGACGATCAGCTTGTGCGTTTCGGTGCGGATCGCGCGGCGCGGGTCGTAGTAATCGTGGTACGTCATCTCCGTGAACACGGCATCGCGCGGGGCATACGGCTGCCCGTCGAGCAGCGGCGCGAAGGAACGGCCCTGCACGTTCGCCGGGACCGGCAGAGCCAGCAGATCAAGCAGGGTCGGCAGGCAGTCGATATTGGAGACGAGCTCGTCGCGGACGATGCCGCCGTGCCAGCCCGGCCGCGCGGGCAGCCGCAGCAGCAGCGCGACGCCGATGCCCGGATCGTACAGGCTGCATTTGGCGCGGGGCATGGCAATGCCGTGGTCGGTCGTGAACATGACCAGCGTGTCATCCGCCAGCCCCAGCTCGTCCAGCGCGGCCATCAGCCGGCCGAACTGCCCGTCCACGTGATTGACCGCGCCCTGCAACTCGGCCAACTCTGCCCGCGTCCCCGGCGTGTCGCGCAGATAGCCCGGCACCTGCACGCCCAGCGCGTCGTCGGGTGCGATGTACGGCGTCGTGAAGCCGTGTTCGGCGGGCGGATCGGAGTCCGCGCGGGGCAGGCGGTGCGGCTCGACGAAACCGGCATAGAGCAGGAAGGGACGTTCCCGGTCGCCGGCCAGCGACCGCAGCCGCTCGATCGCCGCGTCCGTGGCCTTGCGGGCGCGCGACGCGGGGTCGTAGGACTGGTATCCACAGCGTTTGGGTCCTGAACGAGTCTCGTGGATGACGCCCACCGCAGCCGTGGCATAGCCCGCGTCCGCCAGGATTTGCGCCAGGTGGCGTTCATCAGGGTGAAAGTCCCAGGCGAAGTACGCGTGGCACAGCCCCATGACGCCGTTGCTGTGGGGATAGCGCCCGGTGAACAGCGCGGCGCGCGACGGGCTGCAGCTCGGCGCGGTGCAGAAGCTCCCCGCAAAGCGCACGCCCTCCGCCGCGAACGCGTCCAGGTTGGGCGTGCGGACGGTGCTGACGCCGTAGCAGCCGAGGAACTGTCCCAGGTCGTGGCAGTGGACGATCAGCAGGTTGGGCCGCGCGGTCATGCTGCGCTCCGGGACAGGGTACGCTGCGACATCTCGCCCGCGCGTTCGGCGTACTCACGGAACAGCCGCAGGTAGATGCGGTAGTCGTCGAGCGACACACCGGGCGGCGTCTGGTGGTCTACGCTGATGAGGAAGCCCCCCTGCGCCGCGACAGGCAGCAACCGCTCGAACTCCGCCCGCATCGCGGCCTCACCCTGGTTCATCACCATCTTGTCATAATGGCCGATGAAGCGCATCCGGGGATGCTCGGCGCGCAGCCGGGCCATGTCCACCCCGGCCTGCCGCTCCAGCGGCAGGATGCCGTCCAGCCCGGCCTCCTCGAACCAGTACGCGGGCCGGGTGATGTCGCCGTCGGAGTCGATGATGGTGGTGATGCCGTGCTCCTGCAGCCGGGGGATGACGCGGCGGTAGTAGGGCAGCAGGAACTCGTCGAACAGCTTCTTGGAGAGCATCGGCCCGTGGTTGTAGCTCATGTCCTCGCCGAAGGTCATAAAATCGGGGACACAGACCGAGCACAGTTCGTCGATGACCTGGAGCTGCCAGTTCGCCAGGTCGGTGTTGATGCGGTGCATCAGGTCGGGCTGGTCGTAGAAGGCGTACAGGTGGCGCTCGATGCCGAGGAGGGTGCGCGGGAACCAGAAGAAGCCGTCGAGCGTGAACCAGAGGACGATGTCGCCCTGCTCACGGTCCGCGGCCCAGCGCCGCCACCGCTCCTTATCGATGGCCGGAACCGGGTAGAGGTGCTCGCGCACGCGCTCGTAGTCCTCGGCCGTCGCGATGATGCCCGCGCCGTGGCTCGGCGCGGTAGGGCAGGACTCCTTGCGGATGCGGATCCAGTCCTGCCGCATGACGTCCAGGCCGAAGTAGCGCATGATTTCCTCGACTGAGCGCACCTCGGCGGGCATCCCTTCGCTGTGCCAGCGTTCGATGGTCAGGTTCCACCAGGTCGCCCACTCGATCATGGGCAGGCGGTCGAAGGGCTCGAAGTTCATGGCCGCGTGGAAACGTTGGCGTGCATTCATAGGTGGTGCGGATTCTCCGTCAAAATCGGTATCATATTAATGGAGTCGAGGCTTCAGCCGGTTTGCCTCGCTACGACCAGAGCCAGAACCTCCAAACGCCTTTGGAGTCGAGGCTTCAGCCGGTTTGGCAGGCATACGAGCTGCCTCGCCCTCAACACTACGGCTCGTTAGGGTCGGTAAAGTCCACGACCGGGTATCTCTCCCATGCGGACAGCAGCCAATCCTCTCCTTTAGCCCGTCGATAATAGCCATAGCTCGAGTGCGCCCAGTCGCCCGGCTGCTGTACGTAACCATGCTTAACCGGATTGTGATGGATGTAGTTGAAACGCACCCAGAAGTCTCGTTCGGTTCGGATGCAGGTATCCCAGTAGTTGTGCCACACCTGGCGCCCGCGCACGCCTTCGAGCTCGTTGAGATCATGCGCGGCCCTGCCGTGCCACTGCCGGATTGCACGTGCAAGCTCCGCACCCTTCTTCACTTTGGCCAACACGTGGTGGTGGTTGTCCAGGATGCCCCAAGCAGCTATCGTCAGACCGAAATCTGACACCAGGCGCCTGAGGCAATCGCGTACGATGTCTTTGTGTTCGGGACTACGCAGCAGCTTCGCTTGTTGGTGGACATGCGCAGTGATCATGTACCAGGTATTGTCAAGGAAGAAGTGCGGCGGATGGTGCTCGGTTTGCGGCATGGCAATTCAAAGATAGTCAGGTTGTGTCGTCGGGTGCGTAACCGGCTGAAGCCTCGACTCCAGGCGGGTTGTGCCGTTGGGCAGGTAACCGGCTGAAGCCTCGACTCCAATGAGCTTACGCGGTCTTGCCCTTCAGCTCCGCCAGGAGCGCGGCGTACTGGCCGCGGTCCAGCGGGAGGTCCACCGGCCGGCCGGTCTTGCTGGAATAGATGATGGCGTTGGCGAGTTCCAGTCCCTTGCGGCCCTCGACTGCGTCCGCCGAGATTGGCCCGCCGTGCAGGATGGCGGCATGGAAGTTGCGATAGACCGCCGGGTGATCGCCCTTGCCCTCCGCCAGCTCGACCGGCGCCGCATGCCAGGTGGGGCTGCCCCAGACCTGGTCGGTGGTGAGCAGGTACTGCGCGGCGTCCTGGTCGAACTGCTGGAAATCCATGTCGCCCCAGCCGACGCGCAACATCCCGCCCGTGCCGACGAGCCGGATGTCGCCCTTCGGCGCACCCTCCGCAGTGGAGGCGTACAGGAATCCGATCGCGCCGTTGTCCCATTCGAGCATCGCGGCCGCGGTGTCCTCTACCTCGATCGCGTGGACCCGAGAGCGCGTCCACGCGGTGACGCGGGCCGGGGAGCCGAGCAGGTGGCAGACCAGGTCCAGGTCGTGCGGGGCCTGGTTCATCAGGACGCCGCCGCCCTCGCCCCACCAGGTCGCACGCCAGGTGCCCTGGCGGTAATAGGCCGCAGTGCGCGGCCAGGGCATGACCATCTCGAGACGCTGCGGGGTGCCCAGCGCGCCGTCGGCCAGCAGCTTGTGCGCCGCGAGAACCTCGGGCCGCAGGCGGTGCTGGAAGTTGACCGCGAGCAGCCGGCCGGTGTCCTGCACTGCCTGCACCATCGCGTCGGCTTCTGCCACTTCGAGCGCCATCGGCTTCTCGACCAGTACGTGGCAACCCGCGCGCAGGCAGGCAATCGCAATCTCGGCGTGGCAATAGTGCGGCGTCATGATGACCGCGACATCGGGGTGCAGGTCGGCCAGCATCGGCGCGTAGTCCGTGTAGAACGGCACGCCGAGTTCGTCGGCGCGGGGCTGCCCGCGGGCCGGGTCGATATCACACGCGGCGACGACCTGCGTCGTCTCCAGCCGGAGCGCCGGTGCGTGCATGCCGTAGACGGACGCGCCTGCGCCGATGACCACGTGGCGCAGCGGAGTGTTCTCTGTCATGGTGACTCTCCTCCTGCTGAAGCTATTCCAGGCCCATCGCCCGCAGGTTGTCGTAGCTGATACGGAGGCTGTCGAACGGGTCGCGGCGGCACACATCCTGCTCGATCGCGCACCACTCTACGCCGGCCTCCTCGCACGCCGCGAGGATCGCCTCCCAATCGAGGTTGCCCTCGCCGATCTCGGCCATCGCCTGCACGACGCCGGACCATTTGTCCTGGCCGCCTTCGACCATGACCATGTCCTTCAGGTGGACGACCGGCATGCGCCCGGTCATCTTGCGAATCCAGGCTGACGGATCGCCGCCGCCGTGCTGCACCCAATAGGTGTCCAGCTCGGCCTTGAGGTAGCGCGGGTCGGACTCCGCGTAGAGCAGGTCCAGGCCGGTCTGCCGGCCGAAGCGGACGAACTCGAAGCTGTGATTGTGATAGCTGAAGGTCAGCCCCACCCGGCTCAGGGTCTCGCCGACCCGGTTGGCTTCCTGTGCGAAGCGGCGGTAGCCGGCCTCGCCGTCCGCGCGGTAGGACTGGGGCATGCTGCCGATGGCAACGTGCTTGCAGTTCCAGAGCTGGTGTTGCTCGATGACGCTCGGGAGGTCATGCCAGAGCCGTTCATAGGGGATATGCGTGATGCAGCAGACCAGCCCTGCATCGTCGAGCATCGCCTTGACATCGGCGTGTGGGATGGGGCCGATGCCGGAGACCTGGACGGCGGTATAGCCGATGGCCCGGACCTTCTTCAATGTGGCAGCCAGGTCCTGTGGAGTCTGCGCGAACTCGCGCACGGTGTAGAGTTGCGCCGCGAGGCGTGGTGTGGTCATAAGGCTCCTCCTTGTGCCGATGACATTCTATCCCTGAAACGGCCAGCGTCAAAACCGGCCGCGGCAGTGTGAAGCGTAACACATGGCCGGCCCAATGCAACCACGGAATACACAGACCACGCGGAAGAATGGTTTTGCCTTGTCAAGGGCACGATCGTCCGGCGGGTTCTGGATAGTCATACTTGTGAATCATCATCCGGCCGGCCGCGGCGCAGCCATGCTGCACCCCACAGGTCGGCCATGGCGTCCACCCGTGCGCGCCACTCTGTCAGGTTCTCTGCGGTGCCGGG
>DAOUGK010000309.1:0-16765 GCA_034429055.1 Anaerolineae bacterium
GCCCGGGTTCGGAAGGGGCATGGGCTATCGCGCAGGCGGCGGCGGCCGCGGCTGGCGCAACATGTATTATGCGACCGGCCTGCCGGCGTGGGCCCGGGGGGGTGTCACCCCACCGGTAGGGCCTGTGCAGGCAACACCGGATCAGGAAATAACAGAGCTGCGGACACAGGCAGGCTGGTTGGCGCAGCAACTGGAAACCATCCAGCGGCGCATCGAGGCGCTCGGCGGCGGGAGTCACACCTAAATGAAGCTCATCGTTACAGCCACTGCACCCAACTTGGAAGCGCCGGTCGATCCCCGGTTCGGCCGGGGCGCGTATTTCGTCGTCGTCGACACGGACACCATGCAATGGCAGGCCCATCAGAACGAGGCCGTGAACGCGGCCGGCGGCGCGGGCTCACAGGCAGCGCAGTTCGCCGCGCAGCAGGACGCGGAGGCCGTCATCAGCGGCGACTTCGGCCCGAATGCCTACATCGCGCTGGCCGCCGGCGAGGTCAAGATGTACCTGCTCGGCACGAGCCAGACGGTCAGCGAGGCGGTCGCCAACTGCGTCGCAGGCAAGCTGCAAGAGGTCCACGCACCGACCGGGGCAGGACATCATGGTGGCCGGGGTGGGTGAAGGCAGGGGCGGATTGACCCCGCCCCTGCGCATCACGGTCGCCAGCGGCAAGGGCGGGACGGGCAAGACCACGGTCGCAACCAGCCTGGCGTTGAGCCTGGCCGGGGGCAGGCCGGGGTTGGCTCCCGCCTTCCTGGATTGCGACGTCGAGGGGCCGAATGCGCACCTGTTCCTGGAACCAACCTTCCAACACCGCCAGGACGTTGCCGTTCAGATTCCGCGCGTGGATGCCGCGAAATGCACCGGGTGTGGCAGGTGCGCCGAGGTGTGCGAGTACCACGCCATCGTCGTGCTGGGCAAGCGCACGCTGGTCTTCTCGCAGCTCTGCCACGGCTGCGGCAGTTGCACGCTGGTCTGTCCTGAGAACGCGATCAGCGAGGAACCGCACGCCATCGGCGTCCTGGAGGCCGGCACAGCAGCCTACGGGATCCCCTTTGCGCGCGGGGTGCTGAACGTGGGCGAGCCGATGGCTGCGCCGGCCATTCGCCGGCTCAAACACTGGGCGATCCCGGCGGCCCAGGCAGCGGGCCGCGTGGTCATCCTCGATGCGCCGCCGGGCACCTCGTGCCCGGTCGTAGAGACAGTACGCGGGGCCGACTACCTGCTGTTTGTCACCGAGCCGACCCCCTTCGGGCTGCACGACCTGCGGCTGGCCGCAGATGTGGCCGTGGAGCTGGGCATTCCGGCGGGCGTCATCATCAACCGTGATGGCATCGGCGATGGGGCAGTGGATGCTTTCTGTGCGGATGCGGGGCTGCCGGTGCTGCTGCGCATTCCGTTCGAGCGTGCAATTGCCGAAGGAGTCGCGCAAGGACGGACGCTGGTCGAGATTTATCCTGAGTATGTCCCGCTCTTCCAGTCCGTATATGCTGAGATCAGTCGGCACATGCAAGCAAAGCTCGCAGTGCCGTCCAATTCGTAGGAAACGAGATTCATTGTGAAACAACTCGTCATCTTGAGCGGCAAAGGCGGCACCGGCAAAACCAGCGTCGCGGCCGCGTTCGCACACCTGGCTGCAGAAAGCGCATCACCGGTGGCCGCGGTGCTTGCCGATGCCGACGTGGATGCGGCCAACCTCGAGTTGGTGCTCAGCCCCAGCCCGCTGGAAACGCACGAGTTTGTCGGCGGTGCAGTGGCGGTCATCGACGACGCGCTCTGCCAGGGCTGTGGCAACTGCTATGACGTCTGCCGGTTCGAGGCTGTGTTGCGGCCCGCCGGCGGCCGCACGGCCTATGCCGTCGACCCGATCGCCTGCGAAGGTTGCGCGGCCTGCGTCTACCAGTGCCCGGAAGACGCCATCCGGATGGAGCCGCAGCTGGCCGGTCATTGGTTCCGTTCCGACAGCCGCTACGGTCCGCTGTTCCATGCCTCGCTGCGGCCGGCCCAGGAGAACTCCGGCAAGCTGGTGACGCTGGTCAAGCAGCAGGCCCGGCTGCTGGCCCTGGACGACGGCTACGATGCCGTGCTGGTGGACGGGCCGCCGGGGATCGGCTGCCCGGTCATCTCCGCCGCGTCGGGCGCCGACCTGGCGCTGATCGTGGCCGAGCCCACCGCGGCCGGCATCCACGACATGGCCCGCGTGCTCCAGACGACCGCGCACTTCCGCGTGGCCGCCCTGGTGTGCATCAACAAGGCCGATATCTACCCAACAGGCACGGCGCAGATCGAGGCGTACTGCCGGGATGAAGGCATCAAGGTGGTTGGCCGAATACCGTTCGATGCCGCTGTGACGGATGCGATGGTGCGCGGTGAGCCCGTCACGGCCTTCCGGCCGGAGTCGCCTGCGGCAGTGGCCCTGGCCGCTGCCTGGCAGCGCGTGGCAGACCGGCTGAACGAGGGAGCAGCATGAACGACCCTGAGCAGCTCCGGGAGGCGCTCGTCGCACGTCTTGCCGCCGTGATCGACCCGGAGACAGGTGTGGACGTCGTGCGCATGCGGCTCATTCAGAATCTGAGCGTGGACGCGCGCGGCTGCGTCAGCTACATCTTTCGACCATCCTCCTCCCTGTGTCCGCTGGCTGTCCCGCTGGCGATGGCGATTCGCCAGGCCGTGCGGGAAGTGCCGGGCGTCACCAACCAGGCGATGCGCGTGGAGGGCTACGTGGGCAGTGATGCCCTGAACGCGCTGCTGGAAGAACTGGCAGATATTCCACCAGACTGAAAGGTATTACGGTCCATGGACGAGCACGACGTCATCGCATTGCAGCCCTTCGCCTTTTCCGCCAAAGTCCTCCAGCATGGCCGCCATCCAACCAACGCGCACCGCATGGAGCATGCAGATGCAAACGCTATCAAGGTCGGGTGGTGCGGCGAGGTGATGGAAATGTACCTCCGGCTGGATGGGGACCACATTGCAGAAGCCAGCTTTTGGGCCGACGGCTGCCTCTCCACGATGGCCTGCGGCGACATGTTGACGACTATGGTGACCAGCAAGTCCCTTGCAGACGCTGCGGCAATCACGTCCGAGGCACTCATTGCCGCACTCGACGGCCTGCCCTTCAAGAGCCACCACTGCGCAGAGCTGTCGGTGGAGACTTTGCAGGAGGCCATCGCAAGTTGCGGCAGGCCAAAATAACGACACATACAGCCACAGTTGTATTTAAGTACAATATTCGCACAAAGTAGCTTCTCTCACATATCTCCGCTTAGTGCAAGCATACCATCCATGCAGAGTGCCCTGGCTCGGTGTCAGGCAGTCTCATCGCGTCTTGCGAGCATAGGATGGTTCGTTGATGCCAGCAACCTTATACCAGGACTTCGAGCTTCAACTGGGGCCGCGCACGGCCGCGGGCTACGAACTGGCCGCGCGCACGCCGGCCGGTGAGGCGCGCGGGACATTCACCCTGCCGCCCATAGCAGGGGCTCGACCCGCGGGAGCGGACGCTCAGGCTCTCGGGACTGCGCTGTTCCAGGCAGCCTTCAGCGGTGACACCCTGTGCCTGTACGACGCCAGCCGCGCGCTCGCCCGGCGGGATGGCGCGGGCGTGCGCCTGCGGCTGCGCATCCTCGCGCCGGAGCTGGCTGCGCTCCCCTGGGAGATGCTTTACGACGCCCGGCAGAGCGAGTTCGTCGGCCTGTCGCAGCAGACGCCCATCGTCCGCATAGTCGAAACGCTGGCGCCGCTGCAGCCGCTGACCGTCACGCCGCCCCTGCGCATCCTGGGCCTGGTCGCCTCGCCGGCGAACGTGCCGCCGCTCGATGTGGACCGCGAGAAGAACCTGCTGGGACAAGCGGTCGGCACAGCCGAGGGGCAGCTTGAACTCGCATGGGCCGCGAGCGGCACCTGGCGCGAGCTTCAGGCGCAGCTTCAACAGGGCCCCTGGCATATCTTCCACTTCATCGGGCACGGCTACTTCGATGAAGCGACGGGCGAGAGCGCGCTGCTTCTCACAGACGGGCAGGGCCGCGCCGACCCGCGCAACATGCGGGAGATTGCGCGCCTGCTGGCCGATCAGCCCACGCTGCGCCTGGTCGTGCTGAACGCCTGCGAAGGGGCGCACGCAGGCACGCAGGCCCTGTATGCCAGCATCGCCGAACACCTGGCCCGCCGCGGGCTGCCCGCGGTGCTTGCCATGCAGGATGCGATCGCTGACACCGCGGCAGCCGAGTTCACGCGCAGCTTCTACGGCGCGTTGAGCCACGCGCTGCCGGTCGATGCCGCGTGTGCGGAAGCGCGCAAGGCAATGAGCCTGGCCGCGCCGTATTCGTCGGGCTGGGCCACGCCGGTGCTGTTCCTGCGCAGCGCGGATGGTGCGCTGTGGGCCCGCGCAGACCAGGCTACAGGGGGAGCTATGAACACAGACAAGCCGCAGCCGTGGTGGGAGCAGGTCTCCAATTCGATCGGCAGCGTGGATGCCAGCAACGCCGCAGGGGATGTGATTATCGGCGTCGTCGGGGCAGGCGCGCGCAACGTCGCGGTCGGCAAGAACATCACCCAGACCATCAACGAGGTGCTCGGTCCGCCCGCGCTCGATGACAGCGCGCAGGTCAAAGAGGGGTTTGCTGCGCTCCTGGCCGCGCTGGCCCGCCTGCCGGTGGATGCGGCCGCGGCTGAACGTGCGAAGATGCGCATCGAGCTCCTGCAGGAAGAACTCACCCGCGGCGACCAGGAGACGCCCAACACCGGCACGATTACCAGCATGGGCGACTGGCTGCTGAACAACGTGCCGGCGCTCACCGGCGCGTTGGGCGACCTGTTCGCCCTGCCCGCAGCCGGCCGCGTCTTGGGCCGGGCCGGCGAGCCGGCCATTAAGTGGGTCCAACAGCGGTTCGGCAATGCGTAGACAGGATGTGTACCCGTGACCACCCCCGATGATCGGAACGGCAAACAGCACCCGCAGAGCAGCTGGCTGATGCGCCAGTGGCAGCGCCTGCGCGGAGGACCGTGGCGCGATGTCGTCATCGGTCAGGTGGGCGAGGGCGCGTCCAACGTAGTCATCGGCAAGAACAACATCCAGATCAACGTCGGCGGCCGCAACATCACGCTGCCGGTCTGGCTCATCACGCTGGCGCTCTTCGTCATCATCGGGTTCCTCGCCTACCAGCCGCTCATCGAGCCGTGGCTCTTCCCGTCGCAGATGAACGCCACCTTCAACATCGCGGTCGCGGAACTCGGCTCACTCGATGCCCGCGGGAGGGTGAGCCGCATCCCCTTCGGCGCGACGCTCAGCAAGGCAATCTACGACAAGCTGGTGAACGAATATGAGCAGAACTACCCGGAGCTGACGGGCATGCGGGATGGCGTGCTCATCTGGGAGGACAGCCTGGGCCGCGCGGCGAAGAACATCCGCTTCGGCGTCATTCGCGGGGCCACACCGGAGGCGCGCGCTGAGCAGGCCGCGCGACTGGCCCGACGCATCAACGCCGACCTGGTCATCTACGGCTATCTCAGCCCGGACAGCGCGGGCGCCGACGAACTGACCCTCGAATTCTATGTTGCCGGGTCGGAGACAGTGCGTGGGGAGCCGGATGCCATCAGCGGCCGCCATGTGCTCGGTCAGGGCGTGCGCGTGCCTGTGGATGCCCAAACGGAAGCCATGAGCGCCGCGCTCTGGCTGAACGACGGCCCGCTGGCCGTGCGCTCCCAGCTCATCTTCTGGCTGACCGTGGGCCTGACCTACGAGACGCTGAACAAGCCCGATGTGGCCCTGAACATCTTCGAGCAGGCGCGGGACCGCCTGAACCTCGGAACCGGGGACGGCGCGGCCGTGCTGGAGTACTTCATCGGCCGCGAGGCCTTCTGGCTGCGTGATTATGACAAAGCCCTCGCCGCGCTGGAGCTGTCGCAGCAGTTCGATCCCGCGTACGCCAACGCGGGCATCACGCTGGCGAACGTCTACTACGACCGGGCGCAGCTCTACTACGTCTCGAACCCGCCGCCGGCCGAGTTGAGCCAGTGCATCACCGAGGCGCACCTGGCCGCCGCCGCGCCGACGGCCGAGGCCGCCACCGCGGATATCGACGCCGCCATTGCGGAGTTGGAGCGGACGCTCGCCACGGTCGACCAATCGCCCTGGCCGCCGATTGCAGCGGTCGGCCGTCTCTCGCTGGGCAACGTCTACCGGCTCAAGGGGCAGAGCTATCTGCTGGCCCAGCCGCGCGACCTCGCCCAGGCCGAGGCCTGGTTCGACAAGGCGCTGCCGGAGTTTCAGGCGGCTCTCAGGGACTTCACGGAGAGCGAGCAGAAGCGCTATATGGCCTGGACGCACCTGGGCATCGCCACAGTACACTTATTGCGGGCCTACGTGCCGATCCAACAGGTTGCAGCCGACGAAGCTGCGGCCACGGCCGACCCGAAAAAGCAGGCCAGCATCCGCCTCTTCGAGGAGGCCGCCAGCGAAGCGCGCCAGTGCATCGACCTGAGCACCGGTGTAGGCGACCTGGCATTCCGCCAGAAGGTGCTGGACTGCGGCTGTGTTTATTACGAACAGCGCGCCGCCGACCTGGCCGCACAGGTGCAAGGAACCATACAGGAGCAAAAATGATGCGAGCAAAAGACGCTGCGTTACTGCCAGTGATACTGGCGAGCCTGCTGATCGTACTCGCGTGCTCACCCCAGGAGAGCAAGGCGCAGGGCAACGTGCCGGGGCGGTTGAGTCCCGGTGTGCCGGTCCAGGGTACACTCAGCAGCCGTTTGGGTGAAGAATGGACCCTGGCGGCGTGCGCGGGCGATGTGCTGACGGTCAGCATCCAAAGCTCGGCCTTTGCGCCGAACCTGGAGCTGTATCCCCCCACGGGCCGGACACCGCTGGCAGCCACCCGCAACACAAGCCAGCGGTCCGTGCAACTGGCCGCGACTACCCTGCCGGAGAACGGCGAGTATACACTGGTCGCGCTCGGCAGCAGCGTGCGCGACCGCGGCGCGTACTCACTGACCGTCTCGGTCGCGGGTGTCGATGCACTGCCCGAGGATGTCAAGCTGCTGATCCCCGGCGAGTCGCTGACCGGCGCCATCAACAATCGTGATGGCGAAGAATGGACCTTCTACGGCTGCGCAGGCAATGCCGTCACGCTCACGATGCAGATCACCGGCTCCACCCAGGCCAACCGATTCTCGCCGCAACTGGAGCTGTACGGGCCGACGGGGCGCACACCCGTCGCGACCAGCGCAGCCGGTTCGGCCGCCAGCCGTAGCGCCGGCATCACCGCCTTCGCCCTGCCCGAATCCGGCGTCTACACGGTGCTGGCCCTGGGGCAGAACATTCGTGACCGCGGCCCCTACTCGCTCACGCTGGAGGTGAGGGCCGCCAGCACAGCCGTCCTTACGCCAACGCCGACACGGCCGTCCGGGCCGCTCTGTACGGTCGTCTCCGCGAGCGGCCTGCGCCTGCGCAGCGGCCCGGGCCTGGATTACCCGATCATCGCGTCATTTCCGGCCAACACCCAATTGCGGCCGCGCGGCCGCGATGCCACGGGCGCCTGGATCGAGGTCGAACGGATCGGCTCCACGCTGCGCGGCTGGGTGAGCGCAGGGACGCAGTTCGTGCGCTGCAACGTGGCGATCAGCACACTCCCCCGCGCGCCGATTCCACCCAAGCCTACCGCCACGCCCACCCTGCGGCCAACCGCCACCCCGCAGCCGACAGCGACGCAGGCCCAGGTCGCGAACAACGGCCTGCCGCAGCCGGAAGGCGCGCCGGTCCAGGGGCCGGGCGAACCCGGTGACCTCGAAGGCGACATCTACGTGGGGACGCGCTCCCTGGTCGGCACCCGCGACGGCGGCCCGGTCCTGCGGGGGCCCTTCTACCTGGAGATGTTCGTGTTCGACCCGGATGAGGGAGACGGCAGCGGCGCGGGCATCAAGGAGGTAACGTTCACGATCAACTGCCCGAACGGCGAGTCGTACAGCCGGACCGAAAGGAATGAGCGCTTCTGCGCATTCGGCGGCGACGGCCCCTGCACCACGGTCGACCCGGCGCAGAGCAATTTCCTGCCCGACTCGCAGTGCTCGATCCAGGACGGCATCTACTTCGCCTCGGTCGAAGTCTTCCCGGACAATCCGAACCGGCAAGGCGGGTTCTGGAACTTTAGCTTCTCGCTCGAACAGACCGGCAGGTAGTGCCCCGGGCGACCGCCAGAGTCGCCCCTACAGCAGGAATCCCGAATGTGCCTGGAGTCGAGGCTTTAGCCGGTCAGGCTGGCTGTGTGGGTACACGCCCAATCCGGCTAAGGCCTCCACTCCAATCTCTTGCTTGGCGCTGCGTGCGGATCTCTGCTTACCGAACTCGCTTACTTGCCGGTCGGCACGTACCCGTCGGACAGAGTCTTCATGAAGGCCACGATGGCCCATTCTTCCTTTTCGGTCAGGCCCAGGTCGCCCATCTCAGCCGTGTTGACGGTTTCAGGCACCTCGGGCGCAGGCCAGCAGTTCGCGGCCAGGGCCTGTGCCTCGGTGTAGTCACCCGGACAGACATCCTTCACGTCACGGGTGTTGTAGAAGTGGGTGATGCCGTACAGCGACTTGAAGTAGCCGTTGTGGCCGTAGGCTTTCACGAAATCTTCCGAAGGCCGCAAGTCCACGTTGCGGAGGGTCGGCACCTTGTGCTTGCCCATCTCGGATTCGTAGTCTTCCTCATCAAAGCCCGCGTTCTTGAGGAAGCCGCCCAGGCCCGGGTCGATAAAGTTGGGGTTGACATCGTACACCGGGTTCTCTGGATTCACCGGGATGCCCAGGTTGTCGTAGGTGAAGTCGGTGAAGAGCGGCTCTTTGCCCTTGATGAAGTGGCAGGCGGAGCACTTCGCCTTGCCCTGGAACAGCGCCTTGCCCAGCTTCTCCTCCGCGGTCAGCTTGGCCTGGCCCCGCAGCCAGTAGTCGTACTTGGACGAGTACGGGTTGACTTCGGACGATTTTTCGTACGCAGAGATGGCGTAGCCGACACAGTTGTAAATGTCGGTGGTTGTCCCAGTGCCGGTGGGGTCACACTGGGCGTTAAAGAGATCCTTATACTCAGCGGCCTTGGCAATAGCGATCACAGCCTCTGCATCGGGAAGCGCCTGCTCCACGGGATTCAGGAAGGGCCCCTGCGCCTGTTCGGCCAGCGGGTCGCCAAGCGTCCAGCCGGTCGCGCGACCGTCCCAGAACATGCCGCCGATCCAGAGACCTTCCTTCTCATCAAAGTAGAGGATCGGGCTGTCGCCGCCGTAGGCCGCCGTGGGCGGCTTGCGGTCACCGAACGCGCCGGGGATGGAGCCTTCGTAGACCGAGCCATGCGCGTTGATGTCAGAGTGTGGGCCGGTCCAACCGACCTCAGGGGCATGGCAGGTGGCGCAGGACTGGTTGCCGTTGGCCGACAGAGCTTCATCGAAGAACAACGCCTTGCCGAGTTCCTCTTGCGGGGTCAGACCGTCTTGGGCGGAGACGCCGGCAGCCATCAGCAGCAGGACCACTGCTGCGGCGAGCGCCAGGGACAGAATACTTTTCTTACTCATCGGACATTTCTCCTTCAGTACAGCACGTAGGTGGGAAATACAGCGTTCGACCATCACATCTTCCCTCAGTCGAGGTTACACCTCCTCTCTGCGGCGCGCGGCTGGCAACCACACGGCGCGGCACGGGTCAGTTCTGCCGGCAGCCGGGGCACAGGCCGTAGAAGTCGAGCCTATGGCTCAGAATCTCGAAACCGGTCTGGCGTGCCATCTCGGATGTCAGCTCAGCCACGGGCACAGCATCGAGATCGACGATCTTCCGGCAACAGGTACAGATCAGATGCGGGTGCGGCGCGGGCTGCCGGCCGTCGAAGCGATTGTCGTCATCGCTGAAGCCCAGTTCCAGCACTTCACCCAACTCTTTCAGCACGTTGAGCGTCTTGTAGACGGTTGCGAGACTCATGTCGGGGAACTGGGCCTGCACCTGTTCATACAGGTGGGCCGCGCTGGGGTGCGCCTCGCTGATTGCGAGGAGACGCAGGAGCGCCAGCCGCTGGGGTGTCATGCGGTAGTGGCGCGCCTTGAGCTTGAGGAGTAATGCGCGAAACCTGGCTTCACCATCGCACATAGCGCTGAGTCCCGCCTGCAAAATGCTGCTATGGATAGTCAATATCCACAGGCAGGATAGCACCATTCTTCTCAAGTGTCAAGAGAAAAAAGCAACAAAAAGGACAAATGGCAAAGCAATACAGCAATTGAACTGCCGCTAGCGGCCAAAGGTAATCGTCAGGGCGCACACGCAGGTGCGCCCCTACCATCGAATGACGACGTAGGGGCCGACCTGTGTGTCGGCCCGACCTGTGTGTCTCCCCCTACCGCGCCAACCAACCCCCGTCCACCGGTACGACCGCACCGCACATATAATCCGACGCGGCGGACGCCAGGAACACCACCACCCCGTCCAGGTCAGCGGGCGTGCCCCAGCGCCCCAGCGGGATGCGCTCCAGGATGGCCGCAGTGCGCACCGGGTCCGCGCGCAGCGGCGCGGTGTTGTCCGTCGCCATGTAGCCCGGCGCAATTGCGTTGACGTTGATGCCGTGCTTCGCCCACTCGTTCGCGAGCGCGTGCGTCACCCCCGCCACCCCGCTCTTGGCCGCAGTGTAGGACACGACGTTGATGCCGCCCTGGAACGACAGCATGGACGCGATGTTGATGATCTTGCCCCCGCGGCCCTGGGCCACCATCGCGCGGGCCGCGGCCTGCGCCAGGAAGAAGACCGCCTTCAGGTTGATGTGCAGCACGTCGTCCCAGTCGGCCTCGCTGAAGTCCAGCGCGGGGCCGCGGCGGATGATGCCCGCGTTGTTGACCAGGATGTCCAGCCGTCCAAGCTCGACCACGACCTGGCCGACCACTCCCTGCAGGTCCGCGACCGACGCGTCCAGCAGGTCGCAGCAGACCTGCACGTAGCGGCGGCCCAGTGCCCGCACCTGATCGGCCGTCGCCTCGCTGGTGCAGCGGTCCAGCCCGGCGATATCCGCCCCCGCCGCGGCCAGCGCCAACGCCATCCCCTGCCCCAAACCCTGCGATGCGCCCGTCACCAGCGCGACGCGGCCATCGAGCCGAAAGAGATCTTGCATACCTCACCCCTCTGGCGATGCCAGATCAACCGCCATGCGGCAGACTGGAGTCGAGGCTTCAGCCGGTTAGGTTGGGTTGTGTGGGTACATGCCCCAGGCGTGCAGGCACGCCCACCGGCTAGAGCCTCGACTCCGCGTGCGTCACCCCTATACTCAGTTCAATGTGAAAACCAGCGGCGACTCTGGACAGGATTGACAGGATTGACAGGATTTACAGGAGTAATCCCGTCAATCCTGTCAATCCTGTCTCAGTTCTGACCGCGGTACTCACTTCAGAATCGGTTTAGTGCCCCAACGCCTTCAGCATCGGCACTGTGCGCGAGACCCAGCCCAGCGCAGGGTCGTCCACCGTCGCCTGCACGCGCTGGTTGCCCGCCAGCATCCAGAGGAAGTAGCTCTGGTAGCCGGGCGCACTGTTGGTAGTGTGATAGCCGTTCGGGGCCATCAGGATGGTGTTGTCCTTGACGATGTAGCCCGTGTCGATCTCGTCGTTGTAGTAGCGCACCATGCCGAACCCATCCGCCGGCGTCACCTTGAAGAAGTACATCTCCTCGTGATACGCCTCGCGCGGCAGGTCATCCACCTCGTGTTTGTGCGGCGGATAGGTGCTCCAGTTGCCAGACGGCGTGTAGGTCTCGCCCACGATGAGCCGCCGCGCAGGGAGGTTCGGCTGGCCCGCGAGCGTCAGGATTTGGTGAAAGTTACGCGAGAAGTTCGCCGCGCCCCAGGTCCCGCTCGTGACCTGCTCAGGGCCGATGACGTAGGGTGCGGTCGCCAGTTCGCTCGGCGCACTGCAAAGCCCGACCTCCAGCCGCCCTTGTGCGGTCACCGTGAAGTCGCTGCCGCACGGCATGTAGACCGCGTGCGGCTTGCCCGCAAAGACGTTGGGCCGGCCGCCGGCATTGGCAAACTCCTGGCCCCCGACTCGGAACGTGCCCTTCCCGCCGAGAATGACCGCCAGCACCTCGCGGTTGCCGGTCGCGGCACTGTAACTCTGCCCGGCGGGCAGAATCAGCAACTGGAAGTCCAGCAGCTTGCACGGGTTCGTTGGCAGATGGTTGATGCCCTCCTGCGCGGGCACGGATGCAAAGTAGGTCATTTCACCTCCTCAGTCTCGTTTCAGCGTCCCAGCTCCAGCGCGGCGAGGATGAAGGCCGCGATGCCCTTGGGATCGTTCGTCACCACTCGTTCGGTCACGTAGTACTCGTAGCTGCCGTCGCGGTACGGCGTGCCGCCCAGCCCTGCCGCGCCGCACGTCCAGTGCAGGCTGACGTGGCCGGCGGGGTCCACGTGGATGAAGTGCGCGAGCACCTGGTCGAAGCTCGCGCGGGCCACAGCCAGCCACTCGGCGGGCAGGTAGCCCCGGTGGACGCCCTTCGCCATCGTGTAGATGTACATGCATGCGGCCGAGGCCTCCAGGTAGTTGCCGGGCCGGCCGCCCTGGTCCAGCACCTGTCGCCACAGCCCGCAGTCCGGATCGCGCACCGCGTACACGGCGTCCAGGGAACGCCGGAGGATGCCGATCAACGCAGGCCGCTGCGGGTGGTCAGTGGGCAGCACGTCCAGCACGTCCACGATGCCCATTCCGTACCAGCCGATGGCGCGACCCCAGAAGTGCGGCGAACAACCGGTCCCCGGCGCAGCCCAGTGCTGCTGGCAGGTCTCATCCCACGCGTGATACAGCAGGCCCGTGTGCGGGTCGCGCGCGTGCTTTTCCAGCGTGACAATCTGGTGGGCCGTATCATCGAAGACCGCGGCATCTCCGAAGGCGGACGCGTATTGTGCATAGAACGGCCCGGCCATGTAGATGCCGTCGAGCCACATCTGGTAGGGATAGATGAGCTTGTGCCAGAAGCCGCCCGCGCGCGTGCGCGGCTGCCGCGCAAGCTGCTCGCGCAGGAGTGCGATGGCCCGCGCGTAACGCGCGTCGCCGCCGGCCTCGTGGAGCGGAAAGAGCAGCCGGCCGGGCGCGATCTGGTCGAGGTTGTAGTCCGCCGGCCAGTAGGTCGCGATGCTGCCGTCGCCTTGCACGAAGCGGTCCACATACTCCCGGACCGCCTGCGCATAGCGCGGCTGCCCCGTCCGCTGCCCCACCTGCGCGACCGCGTGCATGAGGAAGCCGTCCTCGTAGTGCCAGCGCATCCGGGAGACGGGATAGCGCGCCAGCGTGGAATCGGCCATGCGCACCGACCAGAGCGCGCTATCGGCCGGCACATCGTCTGCCAAAGGTCGCACGTTCCACCTCCGCCCGACAGTCCAAAGGGGCGTATTTCAGATTTAGGCGCAAGCATCCTGAGCGGGTGGACAACCTGCCGCTGCCGACGGCGCAAGGCTAGTCGAAGGATATCGCCTCACGGGGTCGCCCCTTCGACTGCGTGCGTCGCAGCCAGACAAAGCCTGGCCGTGACGCACTACGCTCAGGGGCTTCCTTGCAGTCCACAGCGTGAAACGCACCCGGTCGAGAGTCCTCTATGCTTGCGGATTTCCCGTTATGACAACCAGATAGCGCATGGGCGTCGTGCCGGTGTTCTCCAGGCCGTGCGGGACGCGCGCATCGAGGATGACGACCTCGTTCGGGCCAACCGTGTGGCGCTCGTCCCCGACCCCGATCGTGCCCTGCCCTTCCAGCACGTAGAACGCCTCCACCGCGTCATGCACGTGCGGCGCATGGGCGCGCGTGCCCGGCGCAATCTCCGAGATATGCATGCGCAGCCGCTCGGGGTCCAGCCCGGCCTCGACCAGACACCTGGCGATGCCTTTCGTCTGGCGTATCACAAAGCTCATGTTGCAGGCTCCTTCTCCAGCCGCAGAACCAGGTCGTACAGCTCCCCCGGAGTCGTGACCGTGTGCTGCGGCGTCTCGTCGGGCGTGAGCGGCTGCGTGCGCCGCCGTTCGTTGAGATGGTAGAACACCGAGATGAGGCCGAGCCGGTTGGCCCCGGCGACATCGCGCTCCAGGTTATTGCCCACCATGACGACCCGGCCGTAGTCCGCCTCCGGGATACGGAGGGCGTCCAGCGCGACACGGAAGATGCGCGGGTCCGGCTTGGTCGAGCCGACGACCTCCGAGATAGCCAGGTATTCGAACAGGTCGAACAGCCCGTGCTGGCGGAGCACGTTCGGCGGCGTGTCGGGCCGGCTGTCGGCCACGAGCGCGAGCCGGTGGCCCGCTGCCCGGAGCGCGTGCAGCACCTCCGCCATGCCGGGCACCAGCTCGGCCCGCAGCGTGGTTTCGCCCGCGTCCTTGACCTCGGTTTCCTCGACCATGATGGTGTCACCGAGGTCGAACAGCAGCGCGCGTAATCGCATCGCACCTCTCACGGGCCGTATCCTTCGACTTCGCTCCTCAGCCAAGCTATGCTTGGCCGGTCGCTCCGCTCAGGATGCCTGCGCCAGACACAGCGGATGCACACATCCTTCGACTTCAGCCCTGCCAGGCCGCCGCTCAGGCTGCCTGGATGGCCCATCTCACAGCGGCATGGGATAGCGGTAACGATCCTGCACCCGGGCCATCTGCTCCCAGTCCTCGATCTCTGCGACCTCCGGCAGGTGGATCAGCTCCTCCAGCAGCGCCTGGGCCGCGTCGTAGTTGCGCGTCTGGTGGTTGCCCAGCACGTCGAACAACTGCATCGACCGGTCGCCGGTCTTGAAGGCCAGCAGCTCGCGCTCCATATCCAGCCAGTCGGGCAGAATGCATTCGAGCATGATCTTCGGCGGCAGCGGCTTCATCCGCAGCGGCTGGATGCCGCGCTGGTCCACGATCGCGGGCACCTCGACCACGACGTTGTCCGGGATGCCCGGCAGCGCGCCGTTGTTGGGCACGTTGACCTGGAAATAGCCCGCGTTGTTGTTGGTCAGCCCGTCCATGATGGGCACCTGCTGCTCGTGGGTCCGCTGCGTGCCGACGAGCTGCGTCAGGTCCGCCTGGGGGTCGACCGCCCAGCGGTGGTACTCCTTGATACGCTCCTCGAGCTGCTTGACGAAGTAGGGCCGCGCCAGGTGGGTGTCCGGCCCGCCCCACGGCTCCCCGAACCAGCGTTTCTTGGTGTCGATGTCGGTGTGATACCACCACCAGGAACGGTGGCGCACGGTGTCGCCGATGGGGAACAGCCCGAACATGTGATACTGGTGGACCGCGCCGCGCGACATCTGCGCGTCGTGGGTGCGCTGCGCGACGTGCGTCCGCCAGTACTCCTCGCCCTTCGTCGCAATCCACTCGTCGATCAGCGGGTACGCGTCCTGCCCGTCGTAGATGAAGTGGGTCAGCCAGATGTTGTGGTTGACGCCGGGCGCCTGCCATGTGACCTGCGCGGGGTCGATGCCGATGGTGCGGGCGATTTCCTCGTACCCGTAGTGGCCGTGGCACAACCCGCAGACCTTGATGTCGGTCTCGCGGGTCATGAGGGTGCAGCCGTCGAACACCGGGTTGCCCGACTGGATCAGCCAGGCGTCGGGGCAGATGCGCTCCATGTCGCGCGCCACGTCGAGCATCAGCTGGAGCTGGTGGTACGAGCCGAAGCTGCCGCCGGAATGGTAGTAACTGTACTTCTCGCCGGCCAGGTTGCGCATCCGGGCCTCGACGATGTGGCCCAGCACGTACGCGGTGTTGACCACAAAGTCCGCGTCCTGCAGCGCGGCCGCGCGGTCGGTCGTCGCCTCGAAGGTCAGGTCCGCGCCGAGCTGTCCCGCGTACTTCGTGCCCAGCTTGTGGATGATGTCCAGCCGGTCGTGGTCGATGTCCATGAAGGTGATATGGCTGCCCCGCAGACTTTCCGTGAGGCAGATGTCCTTCACCAGGCCGAGCGAAAACTGCGCGCTGCCTGCGCCGATGATGCCGATTTTCACCGCTTTGCCCATTGTCATGCCTCCCTTGATGTTCTGTAGGGGACCGCGGCCATCGCGAATAAGCGAATGGTGACCCCGAATACGCGAATACTCTGATACACGCGTCCCCCGTTCACCGCTTGCCGATCACTGGAGTCGAGGCTTCAGCCGGTTTAGCTGACTACGCACGTAGGCTACCAAACAGGCTGAAGCCTCGACTTGGGTTCGATGATGGGCATCGGTCATTCCCCCCCGAACTGCAGGCGCATGATGGTCTCCCCATACGCGATGTCCATGTGGTCCGCGCCGCTCTCCATCGTGCAATACGGACTCTCATAGTGTGGGAAGCCCGTGACGGGCTGCTCCGCGCCGTTGAGCAGCAGCGGGCCCTCCCAGCCGAAGGCCAGCTCATCGCCCCGCAGGCTGCGCAGCCGCACGCTCAAGTCACCGAACTCGACCGGCAGCGCCTGGATCTTCTGCTGGAACTCCTCGAAGCTGCTGTCCAGGCCGCGGCGGCCCAGGTGGCAGAGCCAGACGTTGTGTGCGGCGTGCGAGCGCAGCTCGCGATACGCGTTGTCGCCGTCCGTCATCCATTCCAGCCCTCCGGCGGCAGCCAGTGCGATGTAGCCGTCGCCCCGCCGCGCGAAGGCCCAGCGCGAGGTCACAAGGTACTCGTCGAACGCGTGCGCGGGGAAGAAGGCGTGGGTGAAGCCCATCCAGTCGTCGTCAGGCAGCCGGTGCACGGCTACCAGCACGTCCTTCCACTGCGCGACGCGCGGCAACGTGGCGTTGCCGTGCCAGAAGTTGGGCCGGTGCGAGCCG